>JAJXZP010000139.1 GCA_021779995.1 bacterium
AAGGGCGCCGCGAAGGGCGGCGCGGAGCGGGACCTCGCCGAGCTGGCCGCCTCAGGCGGCGGCTTCCGGGCCCGCGGCGAGCATGGCGCCTGGGAAGCCTCCGTCTCCCCCAAAGGCTTCCTCGAAAGCCTGAGCGCGGGCGGCAGGGAGCTGCTCGCTTCGGCCCTCGTCATGAACCTCTGGCGAGCCCCGACCGAGAACGACGGTCTCAAGCTCTTCATGGACAAGCGGGGCCAGACCGACTTCTCCTTCTACTACGAGAACAAGGCCATGTACGCCTGGCTCGACGCCGGGCTCGAGGCCCTGGAGTTCGGGCACCCCGTCTCCGAGATCGAGCCCGAGACCGGCAGCCTCAGGATCGTGCACGAGGTCCGCACGGCGAAGGGCGGCCGCGCCGGTCGCTTCGTCCAGGAGCTCTCCTTCCGGAACTCGCTCATCGCCGCCTCCTTCCTCTTCGACCTCGACCCCTCGCTGCCCGAGCTGCCCCGCGTGGGCCTCGCCTGCGCCCTGGCTCCCGGCTTCGAGAAAGCCCGCTGGTACGGCCGCGGCCCGCAGGAGTGCTACGTCGACCGCAAGGCCGGGGCGGCCTTGGGCATCTGGGAATCCTCGGTCGACGACCTCCAGGTGCCCTACGTCCTGCCCCAGGAGAACGGCAACCGCACGGACCTGCGCTGGCTCGAACTCTACGGTGCCGGTGCATCGCTCAGGATCGAGGGCGGGCGCAGCTTCGACTTCGGCGCCTCGCACCACGGCGCCGAGCAGCTCTGGAAGGCGGCGCACACCTGCGACCTCGTCCGCCTGCCCGAGACCTTCCTCACGCTCGACGTCGCGCAACGCGGCGTCGGCACCGCCACCTGCGGCCCCGACACGCTGGAGCGCTATAGGATCGCGCCCGGGCCCATGCGGCTCGACCTCGTGTTCATTCCGCGCGCCGCGGAAGGCTTGAGCTCGGAGCCGGGCGCGGGGGCCTAGTCCGGCACCCTGATCTGATTTTCAAGGCGGCCGAGCGGCAGAGTTCGCGCGAGAGGGCGAGGCGGGAGCGGCCCTCTCGCGCGAACCGCTTTCGGCCAGGGTCGGATGAAGTCGCCCGCCGGGCCGCGGTCCGCCCGAGCCGGTCGAACGGCATTCGACATCACGCCGACGACCCCGCCGCGGCGAACATTTTCGGTGAGTCGTTCGAGCACGCGCATCGGGGAAAGCGCATTCGTCACCATCACGCGAACGAACTCCTCAGTCGAAATCTCGCCGATGGTCTCGTGCATCCCCTTGTCATTGGCGACACCGGCGTTGACAAAAAGGAGGTCCAATGACTCTCCGCGCAAATCGGATTTAAGTCGCTCGATTTGAGCCGGGAAGGTCATGTCGAGATATCGTATCGTAAGTCTGCCAGTCCACTTTTCGGCCAGATCATGGAGCTTGGTTCGCGTACCCTCCCGCACAGTCCCGATTACGTTCCAATCTCGCCTTAACAACTCTTCCGCAATGGCTAGACCAAGTCCTCGTGAAGACCCGACTACGAGAGCGGTCTTGTTTTTCGACATACTATCTCCTCCGCGATGTACGGCGGCTTTTCAAAAGTCGTCCGGCTTTCGAAAAAGCCTCTCCCACTAGAAGATTCGTTCGACCCACGGTCCTGATCCTACAGTACTCAATTTTCTCGAATAAATTGAGGCACGTGCAAAATGCAAACGCATTTCAATTTGGTCGAGCCCACCCTGTTGGCGGCTCCCTCGGGGTCATCCGATCGATCGAGACGGCGCGGGCTTGAGATACCGGGTCTCAAGAACTCGGTGCAATTCGAAAAAATGTGAGCGCGCTCGGCCGATCGGGCCAGGGGCAGTTACCGCGGCTTCGACTCGTCCAACGACTGCTGTACGCGGAGTCGGCACGGCCGCCTGCGGGCCGGACAGGCCTGACGGGCCGGACAGGCCGGAGCGCTGGACGCTCCCCACAAGCGCCCGAACGGAGAGAGTGGTGCGGTTCATCGGACCTCGCGAGGTCTGACGGGCTCGGGATGCGGCCCGGCTGGCGGGATACCCGAGCCTTTGGAAACTGTCGGCGCCTGCTATCGGGCGCGGCTCGAAGGTCCGTGGACGTGGACCTCGTAGCCGCTCGAAGGCTGCTTCGATTCGTTTTCGATGCCGGAGGGAGTTCCCTCGGCACGAAGCATGCAATAGGGCGGCCCCCAGGTAAGATGTTCGCATTGAACGTTGTTGCACCCGGTCTTGAGACAGCCTAAGGGTTCAGCCATGTCCGTAGTTCCTTTCACGGTAGAGACGCGATGATCGCGGGACACATTGTGCCACCCCTTTCCCGAGCTGTCGAGACAAAATGTGCCTCTATCGCGCGGGCGCCCTTCTGGACACGCGAACGGCCGGCGTCGTGCTCTTCTTCCACGACACCGCAAAAGATTGACGCTCGGACTCGGAATATAGTAAAATACCTATATTAAAATGGTAAGGGGATTTGAGTTTGAGGGAGATCTTCAAAAGACGCCCGAGGTAGTGTGCGGTCAGATAGTGCATGCCGGAGCCTTGCCAGGCCCTCGGCCATGCGGGGCCGATCTCCGCGGGGCTGTACGTTGAGCGAAGCGAATCTGACAGCATACTGGGGCCTCTGCTCGATTTCCGATCATAGTAGTGACAATGTCCGCGCCACGCCCGAAGGGGGAAGACGGCAGCGGCAGCGAGCCATCGCACGAAGGGGAATAACATGAAGAGAGTTTTCCTGATCCTGCCGCTTTTCCTGGCGTTCCTGGGTTCGATCTACGCCCAGGAGAAGGGCCCCATCGTCGACAAGATTCTGTTCAACGCCAAGTCCCAGGAGGACCTGGGGCTCATGGATGTCGCGACCGGCAAGAGCGACATCTGGGACTACGGCACGGCGGGCAACGTCTTCCAACGCCTCCCGGCCGACATCCAGTCCAAACTCGAGGTCTACTCGGTCTCCGGGGCCAGCTACCTCGGCCTCCTCATCAACCCCTATCCGGACAAGGCTCCCTACCTCTCCGACCCGAAGATCGACGCCTCGGGCAAGGCCCAGTTCAATCCCCTCGCGATCCGGAAGATCCGCTACGCCCTCAACTGGCTCGTCAATAGGCAGAAGATAGTCGACGAGGTCTTCGCTGGCGCCGGCACGCCGCTCTTCACCCCCGTCGTGCCCGGGTTGCCCAACGCCTCGCACTTCAGCCTCGAGGCCGCGAAGCTGGGTATGAGCGCCTCTGGCGACGAGGCCAGGGCCCTGAAGGAGATCGACACGGCCATGAAGGCGGCCGCGGCCCTGCCCGAGCTCTCGGGCAGGCTCGTGAAGGGCGAGCGCTGGTGGACCTTCGACGGCTCTCCCGTGACCGTCCGCTTCGTCATCAGGGCCGACGACCCCAACGCGCGGGTGCCCGTGGGCCGCTACATCGCCGACCAGATCGAGAAGGCGGGCATCAAGGTGGAGCGGCTCGAGTACGACCGGACCAAGTCCTCAGCGACCATCAACCGGACCGACCCCGCCTCCGACCAGTGGAATATCTACACCGAGGGCCTCGGCTCGAACCAGACCGACGCCTTCTGGGAGATGACCATAGCCTACGACTACGCTCCCTGGGCCTCGATCATGCCCGGCGGCAACAATCCGCGCTTCTGGAACTACGAGAATCCCGAACTCGACAAGCTGACCCAGGCGGTCGTGAACGGCAAGGTCGCGAGCGCCGCGGAGTACTGGGACGATCTCCTGGCCGCCACGAGGGCGGGCATGAAGGAGTCGGTGCGCATCATGCTCGCCGCCAAGACGAGCTACCTGGCCGCCGCCAAGGACCGCTTCCTGGCCCGCATGGCCTGGGGTCTCGGCGACGGCATCGACAAGTGGTCCCTGTACACCGCCGACGTCAAGCCGGACGCTTCAGGCCCCGACGCGGGCAAGAAGGTGCTACGCCTCACCGGCTTCTCCTCGCACGGCGCCCTCTTCATGAGCGCCTGGGACCCGATCGGCCCCGACGGCTTCGGCGACACCTACTCCGGCGACATCATCAAGCAGGTCTCCGACCTCGAGTTCGAGCCCAACCCGGCCACCGGCATCCCCATGCCCGTGCGCGCCACGTGGAAGGACATGAGAACCGGGCAGGAGAAGATCGAGCTGCCCGCGGACGCGGTGCTCTGGAACGCCGCCGACCGGAAGTGGGAGTCGCGCATCGCCTACGCCGTCGACGAGCAGGGCAATGCCGCCTACCGCACGGATGCGCATCCCACGGCCCTGAGCGAGGCCACCTTCTCCTTCCGCTACGGAGCCTGGCACGATGGCCGGAGCGTCGACCAGAACGACTACCGCTACGCCATCGCCTTCCCCTACGAGGTCTCGTTCGATGGAGGCGGCGCCGACAAGGCCTACGACCCCTCCTACGCCTCGAACGTCAATCCGCGGCTCGGCCAGATCAAGGGCTACCGCTTCAACAAGGACGGCAGCATCACCGTCTGGTCCGACGCCGTCTATCCCCTGAGCAAGGCCGAGCTGGCCAGCCTCATGTCGCCCTCCCTGCAGGTCGCCGCGATCGACTCCGGGGCCGTCGTCCCCTGGGAGGTCCTCGAAGGCCTCAAGTCCCTCGTCGCCGAGTCCAGCGCCTCGAACACCGCCTACTCGTACAACACGGACAGCCACCACACCGAGATCGACCTCCTCAATCCCAAGCTCGTCGCCGACCTCGAGGCCAAGCTCGCCGACTTCATAGCCGAGGCGCACGTGCCCGCCAGCCTGGAAGGCTACCTGAGCCCCGCAGAGGCGGTGAGGGACTACAAGCTCACCCTCTCCTGGATCGAGAAGCACGGCCATGCCTATATCTCCAACGGCGGCTTCGTGCTCGAGCGCTACGACAGCGTGGGCAACACCGGCGTGCTCAGCGCCTTCCGCGACCCCTCCTATCCCTTCGCGCCCGGCTACTGGAACAAGGCCCTCGCGACGGAGTACAGCCGCGTGGACTCGCTCACGCTCGGCGACTACGCGAAGGGCCGTCCGCTCAAGGTCAGCGTCGCGGTCAGCCGCGTGAGCTACCCGCAGAACAGCGCCTCGCCCGCCGAGCGGGCCGAGGTGAGCGTCGGCATCGTGGTCGGCGACCGCGAGACCACGGTCGAGGCCACGCGAGTCGCGCCGGGGCGCTTCGAGGCCTTCCTCCCCGCCAGGCTCCTCGACGGCCTCGAGTTCGGCACCTACTCGGCCTTCGCCGAGTCGAGCCTGGGCGGTG
>JAJXZP010000283.1 GCA_021779995.1 bacterium
CATAACGCTCGGGATATTGCTCTCGCTTTCGATCACCAAGCCGCTCGCCGCGGCCGTGGGCCTGGCGGGAATGATAGCCGCGGGAGACCTGCGCACCGAGGTCGAGGCGCGCCATCTCGGCCGCAAGGACGAGATCGGTACGCTCTCGAACGCTCTCGCCGACATGACGGGAAGCCTTCGCCGGACGGTGGCCTCGGTGCTGGCTTCGAGCGGCAACGTCAACGAGGGCAGCCAGCAGATCAGCTCCACCGCCCAGGAGCTCTCTCAAGGGGCCTCGGAACAGGCCTCGGCCGCCGAGGAGGTGAGCGCCTCGGTGGAAGAGATGAGCGCTACCATCAGGCAGAACGCGGACAATTCGAATGCGGCGGAGGGCATAGCCCGCAAGAGCGCGACCGACGCCCAGAAGGGAGGCGGCGCGGTGGGCGACACCCTCATCGCCATGCGGGACATCGCCGGCAAGACCGATATCATCGAGGAAATCGCGCGGCAGACCAACCTCCTGGCCCTGAACGCGGCCATCGAGGCGGCGCGCGCGGGCGAGGTCGGCAAGGGTTTCGCCGTCGTGGCGAGCGAGGTGCGCAAGCTGGCCGAGCGCTCGCAGGCCGCGGCGCGCGAGATCACCGCCCTTTCGAGCACGAGCGTGGCCGTGGCCGAAGGGGCGGGCGCCCTCATCCAGGCGATCGTGCCGGACATCCAGAAGACCGCCGACGTCGTGCTGGAGATCAGCGCTGCGAGCAGGGAGCAGAGCGCGGGCGTGGAGCAGATCGAGAAGGCGGTGACGCAGCTCGATACGGTGATCCAGCAGAACGCGTCGGCCTCGGAGGAGCTGGCCTCGATGGCCGAGGAACTCTCGAGTCAAGCCGAGCAGCTCGCCGAGGCCCTGACCTACTTCAAGCTGCCGGAGGAGATGAAAACCGGGTCGGCGACGAAAACCGCGGCCGCGCGCCGCGGGATAACGATTGCCCACGCGGCGGCCGGGCGGAGACTGGGCGGGCGCATGGCCGATGATTCGGCCGCGGCCCGGGCGTTGCGAAAGCCGGAAGGCCTCACCGCGCCCCTCGCCGGGAAGAAACCCGCCGCGTTAGGCGCTTTGGTCGCCGAAGTCACCGACTCCGCCTTCGAGGAATTCTGAATCATGGCAGACGCCGCTCCGTCGGGTACCATCCTTCTCGTCGAAGACGAGGTGATCATCGCGCTGGCGCGAGCGCTGGGTTTGCGGCGATTAGGATATAGGGTCCTGGTCGCCTACAACGGCGAGGCCGCAGTCAGGATCGCCCTCGGCGCCGAGATCCCCGGCCTCATACTCATGGACATCGACTTAGGTCAGGGAATCGACGGCGCCGAGGCGGCCAGGCGGATACTGGCCCGGCGGCGCGTACCCATCCTATTCCTCAGTTCGCGCAATCAGGACGAGTATGTCGACAGGATCGGGAAGATCGATTACTGCGATTATGTGGTCAAAAGCAGCACGGACTGTGCGCTGCACGCCGCCCTGAAGGCCGCGATCGGAGAGCCGTCGCCGGCCCGGGCGGAGGTCCGTCGCAACTTGCCTTCGGAAGCCCTTACCTCTATACTTTAACTTGATGACTTCAGGTCCACGAGCTCCGGGCCAGCGGCATATGCTCGCTATCGCGTCGCTCGTCGCGATAGTGTCGGTCGTCATTCTCGTCCTGGTCATGGTCCTCAGCCATCGGGGCGATGTCGCCCGCCAAGGCTCGGACCTGCGGAATTTCACCACCGCCAAGGCCAGGGCGCTCCGCGAGGCCCTGGCCCAGGGCATGCCGAAGGACCAGGCCATTTTGCTGATCGTCGACACCCCCGCCTTCGACAAACTCGCCGAGATCGACTACGAATACTATCTCGTCCAAAATGACGGCATGGGGCTCGTCGTTCTCAATCATAGGAGAGAGCCCGAGCGCCGGCGCGTCCCCGAGTACCGCCTTCCCGGACTCACGCCCTTCCTGGCGGCGGCGCGCGGGGAGACGGGCGTCTATATCGGCCCGGGATCGGACACGGCGCGCATCGTCTCCGCCTATGTTCCCGTGCCGGAGCTCGACGCAGGCCTCGTGGCCATCACCTCCCTCGCGACGCGGGATCAGCAATTCTTCCGTTATCTCTTCACGGTCTTCGCGAGCACGGGCCTGCTCTTCGCCGCTATCCTCCTGGCCTTCCGGGCTTATGCTAGGCGCGCCACCGCCGCGATCATGCAATCGGAGCGCAAGTTCGAGACCCTTCTCCAGAACAGTCACGGCGGCGTCATAGTCTACGATCCCGATTTCAAAGTGCTCTATCACAACGACGCGGCCCTCTCGATCCACGGCCTCGAGCGGCTGCACAACGGCAAGCGAAACCAAGCCTTCGCCTCAGTGCTGGACGCCGACGAGCGGCCCGTGCCCGAGGAGGAGCTGCCCCAGGCCAAGGCCTTCCGGACGGGGCTCAAGGAAGGCCCCACGGTCATCGGAATCAAACATGAAAGCCGGATCGATTGGAGCCTCGTCACGGCCGCGCCCCTACAGGACGAACAGGGGAAGGTCGAGGCGGTGATCCTGAGCTTCTTCGACTACAACCCGCTGCGCAAGGCGCAGGAGAGTATCCGCCAGAGCGAGAAGATGCTCAGCGAGAGCCAGAGCATCTCTCGCACCGGATCCTTCGAGCTATCCAGGGCCGGGGCGATTCGCCTTTCCCAGGAAGGCGCCCGCATCCTCGGCCTCGATCCCGCGAAGCCCGAATACGACCTCGCCCGGAGCCTCACGCGCCTCCTGCCCTCGGACCGCCCCGCGCTCGAGACGGCCCTCGCCCAGGCCTTCGCCGGCGACTACTTCGAGATCGAGCTCCATACGCGCGGCGCCGACGGCAGGCATCTCACGCTGCTCGCCAACGGCGGCCCCATGGAGAGCGGCCGGAGGGGCGAGGAGTTCGACCGGATCGTGGGGGCCTTCCGCGACGTGACGGCCGAGCGCCTGGCGACCGAGCAGATCGTGCTGGCAGGCAAGGTGTACGAGACCGCATTGGAGGGAATCGTGATCACCGACGCCGAGGGGACCATCCTCACGGTCAACGCCGCCTTCGGAAACATCACGGGCTACGCCGCCGCCGAGGCGGTCGGCAAGAACCCCCGGATCCTCAAGTCCGATCACCACGACGCCGCGTTCTACAAGAACCTCTGGAGCACGCTCCTGGAAGCCGGGAAGTGGGAGGGCGAGATATGGAATCGCCGCAAGGACGGCACCGTCTATCCCGAGTGGCTTTCCATCACGGCGGTGAAGGACCCGTCCGGCGCCATCATGCGCTACGTCGCCGTGTTCCGGGACCGCAGCGAGGCCAAGGAGCGGGAGGCGGCGATCGACCGGCTCACTCACCACGACCTCCTGACCGATCTGCCCAACCGCCATCTCTTCCTCGACCTCATGAGCCAGGCGCTCAGCCTGGCCGACCGCAAGGGCGAGCGCCTGGCGGTCGCCTACCTCGACATCGACGGCTTCAAGCGGGTCAACGATAATTTCGGCTATCGCGCCGGCGACAAGGTCCTCCAGGAGCTGGCCGAGCGGCTGCGCAAACGGCTCCGGCGCTCGGACATGATCGCGAGGGTCGGCGGAGACGAGTTCGTCCTGCTCCTCGGCGAGATCGGCGAGGCCATCGGCGGAGTCCGCGCGATCGAGAATGTCTTGAGCTCCATCGAGCTACCCTTCGACATTTCGGGCCACGAAATCTTCCTCCGCGCCTCGGCCGGGCTCGCCTTCTGGCCCGGGGACGGACGCAGCGCGGAGGAGCTCCTCGCGAACGCCAACTCGGCCGCGAGCGTCGCCAAGTCGGAGCGCGTCGGCAGTTACTTCATCTACACATCCGCCATCCGGAACAAGGTCGTCAAGCGTTTCGGCGCGGAAAACCGGCTCCGCAAGGCCATCGAAAAGGGCGAGCTGGCACTCCACTTCCAGCCGCGGATATCCACGGCCGACCTCTCCATAATCGGCATGGAGGCCCTGGTCCGATGGCGCGACGAGGACGGGAGCCTCATTCCGCCATCGGAGTTCATCCCCGTCGCCGAGGAGAGCGGCCTCATCGTGCCCCTGGGCGAGTGGGTGTTGCACCGCTCCCTGGAGCAGACCAAGCTCTGGCGCGACGAGGGCCGCGAGCTCGTCGTATCGGTCAATCTCTCGGCCCGGCAATTCCGGGACGCCGACGTTGAGCGGCTGATCGCGCGGGCCCTCGAGGCCACGCATTACCCCCCCCAGGGCCTCGAGCTCGAAATCACCGAAAGCCTCGCGATGGCCGACGTCGAGCACACCTCGGACCTGATGCGCGCGCTGAACTCGCGGGGCGTCCATTTCTCGCTCGACGACTTCGGTACGGGGTATTCCTCCCTCTCCTATCTCAAGAGCCTGCCCATCCAGTGGATCAAGATCGACCAGTCCTTCGTGCGAGACATCGACAATTCCGCTTCGGCGGCCAATTCGATAGTCAAGGCCATCGTCTCAATGTCGCGGAGTCTCGACATCGGCACCATCGCCGAAGGCTGCGAGACGAGGGCCCAGTATGACTTCCTGCGCGCTCTCGGCTGCGACCAGATCCAGGGTTACTTCTTCTCGCGGCCGCTAGCCGCCGACGATTTCCAGGATTTCCTCCGCCGCGGAGTTCCGCCGATGGAAATATCCCCTCCGGACTCGGCGCCGGGCCGCTCCTGAGCGCTGGGCGACCGAGACCCGACAAGCGAGCCTGAGCCCATGCTCACCGACGCCCACCTCCACCTCGTCGACCTCGCCGGGCACGACCCGCTCTTTCCCGAGCGCCTCGCGGCCCGGCCCTGGATGGGCTGCGCCGCGAGCCACCACGAGGCCGAGTTCGCCCGCAGCGAGAGCCTTCGCGCCCGGATCGAGTCGGGGGGAGCCGCGCGCTGCGTCGCGAGCTTCGGCATCCACCCGCAGTGGGCCGTCTGGGATCACGCGGACTTCCTGGCCCGCCTGGCGGCCGAGGGCAGGATCTCCGCGATCGGCGAGGCGGGCTTCGACTTCTTCGGCGACCGGCCCGAGCGGGTGCGGAATCCCGAGAACGAGCGCGCGCAACGCGAGGTCTTCGAGTACCAGCTCGGCCTCGCCGAGCGCCACGGGCTGCCCCTGCTTCTGCACCTGCGCAAGGCCATGGACCAGGCCTTCGCCTACTCAGGCCGCCTGCGCCGCCTAGCCGGGGCGATCTTCCACTCCTACTCAGGCACCGAGCG
>JAJXZP010000047.1 GCA_021779995.1 bacterium
GGACTGGAGCCCGGGGACGTCGCGCGATTCCGGGGCATCCCGGTCAAGTGCTTCATCTCCGGCCGCTCGCTCTACGGAGCCCCCGATCCGGCCGCGGCCGCCCGGGCCTTCCGCGCGGCCATCGAGCGCGAGTGGAAGTAAGGGGATCCTGCCCCCGCCGCGCGCGCACGGCGAAATCGCATCCGATCGCATGAAAAGGAGCTGGCAATGTCCAAGATAGATTCGATCACGAGGGAGTCCTGGATCCAGAGCACCTTCCCCGAGTGGGGCACCTGGCTCAACGAGGAAATCGAGAGCGAGGTCGTGAAGAGCGGCAGCTTCGCCATGTGGTGGCTCGGCTGCACCGGCATCTGGCTCAAGTCTCCGGGCGGAGCCAACCTCTCCATCGACTTCTGGGTGGGCACGGGCAAGAAGACGCGCAAGAATCCGCTCATGACGGCGCAGCACCAGATGCAGCGCATGACGGGCGTGAAGAAGCTCCAGCTCAACCTGCGCACGAGCCCCTTCGTCCTCGACCCCTTCGCCATCACGACGGTGGACGCGGTGCTGGCGACGCACGACCACGGCGACCACATCGACGCCAACGTGGCGGCCGCGGTGATGAAGAATTGCGGGCCGGAGGTGAGGTTCATCGGCCCCGCCTCCTGCGTGAAGCTCTGGGTCGAGTGGGGCGTGCCCGAGTCGCGCTGCGTGAAGGTTCATCCCGGCGACAGGGTCAAGGTCAAGGACATCGAGATCGTGGCGCTCGAGTCCTTCGACCGCACCGCCCTCATCACGGCCCCGGTCGGCGTCACGCTCAAGGGCAAGCCGCCCCAGGACATGGACGAGATCGCGGTCAACTACCTCTTCAAGACCCCGGGCGGCAGCCTCTACCACTCGGGCGACTCGCACTACTCCAACCACTTCGCGAAGCACGGCAACGAGCACAAGATCGACGTGGCCTTAGGCTCCTTCGGCGAGAACCCCCGCGGCGTCACCGACAAGATGACCTCGATCGACATCCTGCGCATGGCGGAGTCCCTGGGCGCGAAGGTGGTCATTCCCTTCCACCACGACATCTGGTCCAACTTCCAGGCCGACCCGCGAGAGATACGCGTGCTCTGGGAGATGCGCAAGGAGAGACTGCAGTACGGCTTCAAGCCCTTCATCTGGCAGGTGGGCGGCAAGTTCGTCTACCCCGAGGACAAGGACAAGCTCGAATACCATTACCCCAGGGGCTTCGACGATGTGTTCGAGGGGGAGGACGACCTGCCGTTTCCGGCGTTCCTGTAAAGGAGCACCGCGGGGCCGGAGGCGCGGGGGGATAGGTCGCAGGCGGAGGGTGATCGAAGGATACGCCGATCACTATCCCGCCCGCCGGTCAGTTTTCGATTGCCGCCTCCGCGCCCTCGCGCGCTTCCTCTGCGGCCACAGCTCGCCCAAGGCCTCGCGAGCCCGGCTGGATCTAAGCAATTGTTCGGGCTCTTCGCCGCGCTGCCCTTCACGGCGGTACCCGAGCGGCTCCTCAGGCATTCGGGAGGTAGTCGCCCCGAAGAAAACCCCGGAGGGACAGATGCCTGATGCCTCGCTCGTCCGCCTGTAGGGGGTCCATGCTGACGACGAACTTGGGCCAGGCGTCGCCGAGCTCGAGGAGGGCGCCGAACTCGCGCTCCCGCGTCGCTTCGTCGGCGAGGAGGTAGGCCGCCTGGACGTGGATGCGCTGTCCCGACCGGTCGCAGACGAAGTCGATCTCCCTCGCGCCGACCCTGCCGGAATGCACCGTCCAGCCGTCGAACTCGAGGCGGAGGAAGACCGCGTTCTCGACCACCTTGCCGAGCTCGCGCTGGGAGAAGCCGCGCACCCTCGTGCGGAGGCCGAGATCCTCGAAGTAGTACTTGTCCCCTCCCTCGAGGATGCGCTTGCCCTGGAGGTCCTCGGGCTTGACGCGCCGGACTGCGAAGGACTGCTCGAGGTAGGAGAGGTAGTCGAGCACGGACTGGGGAGAGACCTCGATCCCCTTCGCTTTGAGGTAGTTGGCGATGTTGCGGGCCGAGGTCGGGGTCCCGATCGAGTCGGCCACGAACTCGGCGATGCGCGCGAGGATGGCGGGATTCCGCACGCCGTGGCGGAGGACGATGTCCTTGAGCACGACGCTGTCGAAGACCCCGCCGAGGTACTCGAGGGCCGTCTCATCCTCGAGGGCCAGGTTACGCAAGAAGGGAAGGCCGCCGTAGCGCAGGTAGAGGCCCAGTGATTCATCCGAGTCGCTCCTCCCGTGGAAGACGAGGAACTCGTCGTAGGACAGGGGATGGACGCGGACTGTCGCGACGCGGCCCGCGAAGAGGGTCGCGATTTCACCGGAGAGGAGCTGGGCGTTCGAGCCGGTGATGTAGATGTCGTGGCGTCCCTCCGCCGCCAGGCTCCTGAGCGCCCGGTCGAAGCCGGGGATTTCCTGGGCCTCGTCGATGAAGAGGGCGACCTTGTCCGTTCCAGGCACTGCCTTGGCCTCGGCTTCGAGGCTTGCGCCATCGTTGACGCCGTCCCAGCGCGAGAGTTCCTTGTCGATGTAGACGACGGGGATGTCGGGGCGCTCGGCCCCTGCCTGTGCGGCGAGGAGCTTGAGGATGCTGCTCTTCCCGACCCGTCGCTGCCCCGTGATCAGCTTGATGAGGGGCGTGCCGACAAAGGGCCGGATGCGCTCGAGATAGCGCGGCCGTGGGATCAAGTCGTCGTACATGTGTCCAATATATTGGACAAAACCATATTCGTCAATTGAAATGTCCATCATGATGGACAACTACTCTGCCCATGAGCTTCTTCGGCAGGTGGCGCGAGCGACTGGCCGAGGGGGAGGCGGCCCTTACCTGCGGCGACAGCTAGGCGACGAGCTCCGGCACCCCGGGCATTTCGGGCCGGCGGGCGGCCCTCTGCGCCAATGCGGCGGTCGACGCCGAGTGGTACTTCGTGAAAAACTTCAGCCTCGGTTGCGGCCTCGGCCTCGTGCCTTCACTGATCTTCAGCTACGGCATAGTTCCTTGCGTCCAGATCAAGGCCATAACCGTGCTTAATTTGTGATTTCAGCCATGGCAAGAGGAGGATCGATGAAAGCGCAACGTATCGCCCTGTCTTCGCTTGCCATCGTCGATTGGATCGCTGGGGACCCAATATGCTCAGGATGCTTCCGTTACATCCTCGAGATTTTCCCTTCACGGCGGAATCGACAGCATAAATGTCGTTCTGCCAGGCCCCGCCCTCCGCGGTTATTCCCCAAAGTCTGAGGGGCAGCGCCGTCAGAGCTTGCCCGCGAGGAAGGCCTCGATCGCGGCCGCCGCCCCGTCCTCGGCGAAGCTGCCGGTGACGCGCCCGACGCGCGCTCGCATGGCCGCGGGCGCGTCGCCCATGGCTACCCCGATCCCGGCGGCGAGGAGCATCTCCTCGTCGTTGTCTGCGTCGCCTATCGCGAGCACCTGCTCCAGGCCGAGGCCGCGGCGCGAAAGGTAGGAGCGCAGCCCTACCGCCTTGGACACCCCTGCCGCGACTATCTCGAGAAAGCCGGGCCCGCTGAACAGCACGGTCGCCTCGCCGTCGCAGAGCTCGCGGGCTCGGGACGCGGCTTCCTCGATGGCCTCCCCCCGCTCGCCGATGAACATGGCCTTGTGGAAGCCCAGGCGGGGGAGGGCGTCGAAGTCGACCCTTCGGCCCGCGAAGCCCGAGCGCGCCTCGTAGACCGCGGTGCCGCTCATCGTGCGCTCGTAGAGCCAGTCGTCGCCGACGAAGCCGTGGAAGTGCAGCTCGAGTCTCCGGGAAAGCTCGACGAGACGGCGGGAGGTCGGCTCCGGAAGCACCGTCTCGGCTATGAGCTTGCCTTCCTCCGCGGCCCCGTCGCCGAAGTCGTAGACGGCCGCGCCGTTGTGGCATACGAGGGCGCTGGCGCCGCCGAGGCCGACGGCCCAGGGCAGGGCCGAGCGGCGCGCGCGGCCCGAGGCCACCACGACCTGCCTTCCCGTGGCGCGGAAGGCGGCGACGGCCTCGACGGCGCGGGGCGCGAGGCGATTGCCCGGCCCGAGCACGGTGCCGTCGAGGTCGAGGGCGAGGATCCGGATGTCGGCTCCGGCGCTCACGCGATGCCTCCCTGCCGCATCCTCGCCAGGAGCCACTCCCGCGCCCGGGCGCACTCGGCGATGGGATCGGCGGCGGCGTGCGTCCACATCTCCACGAGGAAGCAGCCGCGGTAGTTGAGGGCGGCGAGGGCCGTGAACGCGGCCACGAAGTCGACCTTCCCCTCCCCGAAGGGCACTTCCTTGAACTTGCCCGCGAAGCCGGGCCGGGGCGGGATGGTGTCTTTCAGGTGCACGGCGACGATGCGCCCGCAGGCCCGGGCCAGTTCGACGCCCACGGCCTCGGACCAGGCCGAGAGATTGCCGATGTCGGGATAGACCTGGAACCAGGGGCTCGGGATGGCCTGGGCGTAGGCCAGCCACCTGCCGATCGTGCCCAGGAGGGGCGTGTCCATGATCTCCATGGCGAGCATGACCTGGGAACGCTCGGCGAGCCCGACCGCCCGGTCCAGGCCCTCGGAGAAGCGCGCCAGGGAATCGGCGGTCGAAGGCTCGTAGTAGACGTCGTAGCCGGCCAGCTGGATGGTCCTGATGCCGAGTTCGGCGGCGAAATCTATCGCGCGGCGCATGATCTCGTCCGCCCGCTCCCGGACCGCGGGATCGGCGGAGCCGAAGGGAAATCGACGGTGGGCCGAGAGGCAGATCGAGCGGACCGGGATGCCCGATTCGGCGACGGCGCGGCGGAACTCCGCTCTCCTGGCGGCATTCCATTCGAGGCGCTCCAGCCGCTCGTCGGACTCGTCTATCGACATTTCCACATAGTCGTAGCCCGCGGTCCTGGCCGCCTCAAGGAGCTTCGCCCAATCCCCGCTCGCCGGAAGCGCCTTTTCGTAGATGCCGAAAACGGGCGCGTTTCGTTCGTTCATGAACGAAGTGTAGCCAGGCGGGCCGAAACGAGCAATATGGCCAGGACAATGAGCAAAACGATCATTCTTTGAGTGTGCGTCTCGCCCTTTTCGCCGCTATGTCCCCGCAACCCGGGCCATTTGACCGATCCCGTCTCTTCACGTAAACTTCATAATGAGAAAAAAGTTGGCATGCACGGAGGCATGGCTGTCATGCGCCTGGGATCCCGAGCGGGTATAGTCTTGTCCAGTTGGATAGTCGCCGCCGCCGCGCTCGCGACGGCCGGGCTCGGTCTCGAGCTGAACCCGCATCTCGAGGAACGCCCGGACCTGTTCTGGGGCTTCCTCGGCCTCGTCGCCCTGGCCGCCGCGGGAGCCTCGGCCTTCGCCGCCCGGGCCGCCGTGCGGCCTCTGGCCAGGGCGGCCGAGGCGGTGCTCGCGACCGCGGTCGACGAGCCAGGTGCGCAAACCCTGTCGCTGAAGCGCAGGGCCTCGACCGCCGATATCGCCGGTATCCTGGGTTCGGTCCAGGAGACCGTGTCGAGGCGCGTCGGCTCGCTTAGGGAGAGTCTCCTCGAGCGGACGGCAACCCTGTCGGCCGCCACCGAGGAACTCCGGCTCCGCGACGAGCTGCGGGAGCGCGAGTCGCGCATGGCCTTGCGCATGCAGCGCCGGATCGTCCCCCGCCCCGATGAGCTGCCCGGCCGGGAAGAGATCGTCTTCGGAGCCTCCTACGAGCCCTGCGACAATACGGGGGGCGACCTCTATGACGCGGTGCGCGCGGGCAAGAATGGCTACACCTTCCTCGCCGCCGACGTTTCGGGGCGAGGCTTCACCGCCGCCCTCATCGCGGCCCTCGTCAAGTCCTTCTTCAGGTCGCGGGCCGCCTGGGGTGTCGATCCGGGCGAAGTCCTGTCCGTCATCAACCGCGAGCTCGTGCCGGTGCTGGGCGACACTGAGCATTTCGTGACGGCCTTCTACGCCGCCCTCGACCTGGAGACGGGGGCCCTGTCCTACGCTTCGGCGGGGCATCCCCCGGCCCTCCTCCTGCGCCGAAGGCTGGGAAGGGTCGCCGAGCTCGCCGCCCAGGGCCCCGCGCTCGGGGTGATTGAGTCGCCTCAGTTCGTCAAGGGCGAAACGAGGCTGGAGGAGGGCGACCGCCTCCTTCTGTACACCGACGGGATCTCGGAGGCCCGGAATATCCGCGGCGAGGGCTTCGGCCGGGAGCGGCTGGCCGCGGCCTTCGCCAAAGCCGCTTCGGTTCCCACGACCGAGCTGCCCGCGGTCCTCCTCGCCGAGCTCAAGGAGTTCCGCTCGGGCGTACCCATGTCCGACGACACGGTCCTCTTCGTCAGCGAGCTGCGCGCCTTCGCCCGGCCCGAATCGCGGGAGCGGCCCCGCGCCGGGGAGGATCATGACTGGAAACTCCTGGCGCGGCGCGGCGCGGCCCTCGCCTCCTCCGGGAAGCTCGAGGAGGCGATTTCCGTCTACGAGCGGCTCCTGGAACTGGAGCCCGAGGATTCCACGGCGCTCAACAACCTGGGCGCCCTTCTCTGGAGGCTCGGGCGCCGAGAGGAAGCCGCCGCCCGCTTCCTCGAAGCGGCGAGCATCGATCCCTCGGACACGCGCATACGCCGCAATCTCGAGATGGCCCAGACCGCCCCCCGCGCACGCAAGGTTTGAGCCGCCCGGGCTGAGCCGCTCGGGCTGAGCCGCGCGGGGCGGCCAGGCTCCGACTGAGCCGCCCGGGGCGGCCGGGCTCCGGCCCGCCCTAGGCACGCGGCACGGGGACGATCAGCATCGCCCCATGCCAGGAGAGGGCCACGGAGAACGCGACGCAGCCGTCCATGCTGGCGTCGAGTCCCATGCGCCGGTGCGTGGAGAGCACGACGAGGTCGCCCGCTTCGGCCGCGGCCGAGACCACCTTGGCCGGCCGGCCCCGGGCGACGGACCATCCCGCCTCGACCCCCGCGGCCTTGAGCCGTTCCGCGACGCGGGCGAGGTAGGTGGCGGCCCCGTCCGCGGCGTACTCCAGGGAGGCGCCGCTCAGGGCCGGCGCGAGGCGGGCGATGATGCGGCCGGCTCCCGTGGCGTCGGCGGAGCGCTTGGGCACCGCTGCGACGAGCGCCACGCTCGCGCCGAAGATCCGCGCGAGCGTCTCGGCCGCGGGGATGGACACCTCGTGCTCTTCCCTTCCGTCCAGCGGCAGGAGGATGCGGCGCGGGAGCGAAACCGCGGCGGCGTCCGAGGCGGGGACCATGAGCACCGCCGCTCCGCCCGCGGCGGCCACCTTGAGCGGGATGGAGCCCGAGAGGATGTCGGCGTGCCCGTGCTCGCCGTGGGCCACCATCACGGCCAGGTCGTTGCCGAACTCGGCCTCGTGGGCGGCCACCTCGCCCGCCACGTCGGTCTTGCCGTCCAGGTGGACGTGGGCCTTCACGTCCAGGCCCTCGGCGCGCAGGCGCTCGGCGATGGGGCCCAGGTAGGCTTCCGCCTCGGCCGCGGCCGCGAGATGGCGCTCGCCGTGCACCTCCTTGGGAGGACGCGCCTCGACGACGTGGAGCAGCACGATGGAGGAGCCCAGGCGGCGAGCGAGGAGCGCGGCCGCCGGGAGGGCCGCCTCGGCGCTCGCGGAGCCGTCCAGGGGGACGATTATGCGCTGGAACACGTCAGCCTCCTTGCCCTGCCATGGTCATGACGATCAAGTAGACGTTGAGCGCCGTCACGAGGGCGGTCGCCGCGCCGAGGGCCGCGTTGGTAAGCGGCCGGTTCACCAGGACGCCCATGCGCTTCCTGTCCGAGGTGAAGTGGAGGAGGGCGAAGAGGGTGGCCGGAAGGCCGAAGCTCAGCACGACCTGGCTGATGACGAGGGTCCGCGTCGGATCCAGCCCCGAGATGATGACCGCGAGCGAGGGGATGACGGTGATGAGGCGCCTGAGCCAGACCGGAATGTGCTTTCTGATGAAGCCTTCCATGACGATCTGCCCGGCGCTGGTCCCCACGGTGGACGAGGAAAGCCCCGAGGCGAGGAGGGAAATGCCGAACACGAGGCTCGAGGCGTTCCCGAGGAGGGGCTTCAGCGTCTGGTACGCCTCCTCGATGGTGCCGACGTCGCTCTTGCCCGTGAAGTGGAAGGCCGCGGCGGCCATGGCCAGCATGGCCGCGTTGACGAAGCTCGCGATGCCCATGGCCACGAGGACGTCGACGATCTCGAATCGGAACAGGCGCTTCAGCTCGCGGCCGTCCTTGGGGCGGATCCGGTTCTGCATGAGGGCGGAGTGCAGGAAGATGGCGTGCGGCATGACCGTCGCCCCCAGGATGCCCACGGCGAGGAGGGCGCCCTCGCTGCCGGGCAGCTTGGGAGGCGTGAAAGAGGCGGCCATGGCCGCCCAGGCGGGTTGGGCGATGAGGATCTCGACGAGGTAGCTCAGGGCGACGACGGCGACGAAGCCCGTGATGATCGCCTCCAGGGGCCGGAAGCCGTAGCGCTCGAGCCCGAGGATGAGAAAGGTGACGATCGCGGTGATCACGCCGCCCGCCCAAAGAGGAAGCCCGAAGAGAAGCTGGATGCCCACCGCCGCGCCCAGGAACTCGGCGAGGTCCGTCGCCATGGCCACGATCTCCATCATGACCCAGAGGGCCCAGTTGACCCAGGGCGGGTAGGCGGCGCGGCAGGTCTGGGCGAGGTTCATGCCCGTCGCAATGCCGAGCTTGGCCGACATGGCCTGCACGAGCATCGCGATGAGATTGGAGCCGAAGATGACCCAGAGGAGGGCGTAGCCGAACTGGGCTCCGGCCTGGATATTCGTGGCGTAATTGCCCGGGTCGATGTAGGCGACGCTGGCTATGAAGGCCGGGCCGAGGAAGGGCAGAAGACGCTTCAGGAAACTGCCCTGGCTTCGACCGCCGAGAATGTCGCTCGCCTTCCGCTCCGCGCGCCCGCTCATACTCGAGGCGGGATCGTGCCGGCCGCCGGGCTTCCCGGCCGCGCTGCGCTCTTCGCTCATGTAGCGAGGATAGCGATAATTCCGCCGGTTCTCAAGGCCAATCGCGCCGCGGCTTCGATTGCCCAAGCTCGAATGCGGTGTTACAATGCCTCCGGCCTATTTCGGGGCCCGTCCGCGAACGGGACGGGCCCCTTCCCATCACAATCGCCCCGTAAGGAGATTCCATGGTCATCCTCACCCTGAACTGCGGCAGCTCGTCCGTCAAATATCAGGTCTACGATTGGGACCGCAAGGACGTCCTCGCGACAGGTATCGTCGAGCGCGTCACGCTCGGCGGCTCCTCGATCACGCACAAGCCGCGCGGCAACTCCGATTACGTCCTCAGCTACGAATGTCCGACCCATACCGTCGCCATCGAGCTCATCCTCAAGACCCTCGTCGACCCCGCGCACGGCGTCATCGACGACATGTCCAAGATCAAGGTCGTGGGACACCGCATGGTGCACGGCGGCATGAAGTTCGCGCGCTCGGTGCTCATCGACGGCGAGTTCCTTTCGACCTTCGAGTCGCTGAACGACCTGGCCCCCCTGCACAATCCCGCCAATCTCATGGGCGTCAAGGCGGCGCAGGCCGTCCTCTCAGGCGTGCCGCAGTGCGCCGTCATGGACACCGCCTGGCATCAGACCATGCCCGCCTGGGCCTACCTGTATCCCGTCCCGCGGGAGTGGTACGACGAGTACATGGTGCGGCGCTACGGCTTCCACGGCACGAGCTTCCTCTACAACGCCAAGCGCGCCGCGGTCCTCCTCGGCCAGGACCCCTTCAAGACGAACGTCATCATCGCCCACATCGGCAACGGCGCCTCGATCAACGCCGTCAAGGACGGCTGCTCCTACGACACCTCGATGGGCCTCACCCCCCTCGAGGGCCTCGTCATGGGCACGCGCTCGGGCGACATCGATCCGGGCATCATCTTCCACATGATCCGCAAGGCGGGCCTCTCCGCGGCCGACGTCGAGAAGAAGCTCAACAAGGAATCCGGCGTGCTCGGCATCACCGGAAAGTGGGCCGACCGCCGCGACATCGAGCAGGCGGCCGAGAAGGGCGACCCGATCGCCATCCTCGCCCAGCAGATCGAGACCTACCGGATCAAGAAGTATATCGGCTCCTACTACGCCGCCCTGGGCCGGGTCGACGCCCTCATCTTCACCGCCGGCGTCGGCGAGATGGGGCCGATCACGCGGAAGCTGGCCACCGAGGGACTCGGGAATCTCGGCATCGTCATCGACGAGAAGAAGAACGATCTGGCCAAGTGCCGCAACGCCGAGCTGGACATCACCGGTCCCGGCTCCAAGGTCAAGGTCTTCGTCATCCCCACCGACGAGGAGCTCGTCATGACCGAGGACTCCTACGCCCTCCTCTCCGGGAAGTACGACGTGCACACGAACTACCGCTACAGCTTCCAGGACCGTGGCTACGTCAACAAATCCCGCGCCGACGGCCTCGTGCGCGATCTGGAGAAGAAGCCCTACCTGAAGGACATCATCGCGAAAATTCCTTGAGGCCGTCGCGCGCGAGGCCCGCGGGGAAGACGCGGAAGACGGCTCGCCGGCTTCCGCGCCGCGAAGCGCTCGGCGCTTCGCGAGCGATCTGGAGAAAAAGCCCTACCTGAAGGACATCATCGCGAAGGTTCCCTGACGGAGGTGAACATGAGGGTACTGATCGTCACTATCAAGGTGAAGGCCGACAAGATCGCCGAGTTCCAGGACGCGACGATGGCGAACGCCGAGGAGAGTCTCAAGGAGCCGGGCATCGCGAGCTTCGACCTCCTGCAGGACGAGGGCGACGCGACCCGCTTCGCCCTCATCGAGGTCTACCGCGACGACGCGGCCCAGGAGCGGCACCGAGCCACGGCCCATTACGCGCGCTGGAAGGAGCTCGCCGAGCCCATGATGGCCGAGCCGCGGACGCGCGCGATGTACCGGCTCCTCGGCGGCGACTGATGCAGGGCTTCGAGTTCGCGACCGCCTCGCGGATCCGCTTCGGGCGGGGGTCGGTCGCCCAGGCGGGCACGGCCGCCGCCGAGCTCGGCCGCAGGGCGGTCGTGGTCTGCGGCTCGGACGCGCGCCGGGCCGAGGTCCTGCTGGAAATGCTGCGCGCCGAGGGCCTCGAGGTCTACGCCCAGCCGATCCGGGGCGAGCCGAGCTTCGGCGCCGTCCGCGCCGCGCTCGGGGCGGCCCGGGACTTCGGCGTCGAGCTCGTCGTCGGCTTCGGGGGCGGCTCCGCCCTCGACGGCGCCAAGGCCCTGGCCGCCCTCCTCGCCAACCCCGGCGAGATCCTCGACTACGCCGAGGTGATCGGCGCCGGCCGCCCCCTCTCGGCCCCCTCGCTGCCCTGCATCGCGATACCGACGACGGCCGGCACCGGAGCCGAGGTCACCCGCAACGCGGTGCTCCTGTCGGAGGAGCAGGGCGTCAAGGTCAGCCTCCGCTCGCCCACCATGCTGCCGCGCCTCGCGATCGTCGATCCCGAGCTCTGCCTGGGCCTTCCGCCCGAGGTCACGGCGAGCACGGGCATGGATGCCCTCACCCAGCTCATCGAGCCCTTCGTGTCCAACCGGGCCAATCCCCTCACCGACGCGCTCTGCCGCGACGGGATGGCCCGCGCGGCCCGCGCCCTGCCCGAGGCCTTCGCCGACGGCGGCGACCTCGGCTCGCGCGAGGACCTGTCCCTGGCCAGCCTTTTCGGCGGCCTCGCCCTGGCCAACGCGCGACTCGGCGCGGTCCACGGCTTCGCGGCGCCCATCGGCGGGGCCTTCCGCGCGCCGCACGGGGCTGTCTGCGCGGCCCTCCTGCCCGCCGTCGCGGCCGTCAACGTGGCCGCGCTGCGCTCGCGAGAGCCCTCCAGCCCGGCCATCGCGCGCTACGCCGAGGTCGCCGCCCTCCTCCTGGGCGACGAAGCCGCCTCACCAGAGGCCGGGGCCGAGGCCCTCGCCCTCCTCGTGCGCCGGCTCGGCATCCGGGGCCTGGCAGCCTACGGCCTGGGAACGGCCGACTTCCCCGGCTTGATAGAGCGCGCCAAGGCCGCCAGCTCCATGCAGGGGAATCCCATCGCTCTCAGGGACGAAGAGCTCGCCGAAATCCTTAGGCGCGCCCTCTGAGGGGGAATGAGCGAGCGCGTGAACGAGGATCTTCGGGAAATCGGGCTCGCGCGAAACGCGGACGCATTTTGCGCGAGCTACCATGAAGCGCGGCCTGGGCGCACGGTTGTGGGGAAACCGGAGCACCCGCGAAACTCATTGCAAATCGACTCGGGTAGGTGAAATCGGCCCAATCCCTTGTGGTTTTCGCCTTGACGATTTTAGATTTATTAGATACGCTTAATGAGGCTAGCGGGTTTCGGGGCGCACTGCCCGCCCGCTCGCCGTTCGAGACCGCGACAGGATCCTTTCCTTCGCTGGGCCTGCAGGGGTTTGCCTCCTTCCCCGGCAGGCCCTTTTATTTCGCCCTCGGCTCCGGCTATACTTTTTCGCCATGGACCTGAAAGACCTGGATGTCTGGTTTCGCTCCAATCTGGACCTCGACGGCTTTTCGCGCGTCGACGATTCCCTGAACGGGGTGCAAGTTGGCAGAAGCGGCGGAACGATCGGCCAGGTCGCCTTCGCGGTGGATGCCTGCGCGGAGACGATACGCCGGGCGGCCCTGGCCGGAGCCCAGCTCCTGTTCGTCCACCATGGTTTTTTCTGGGGAAAGAATCTCCGGCTGGAGGGCGCCCTCCTCGAGCGGATCCGGCTTCTCGTCGAAGCGGATATGGCCCTCTACGCCTGCCACCTGCCCCTGGACGCCCACCCCGAGCTCGGCAACAACGCGGTCCTGGCCCGCATGCTGGGTCTGACCGAGCTCGTGGGCTTCGGCGAGCATCACGGCGTGAAGCTGGGCTTCGCCGGGACGCTGGAGCCGCCGATCGACCTCGCCGAGGCGGTGAAGCGGGTCCTGCCCGACCTCTCGGCTCCCCGCGCGCTCATACCCGGCCGGCGCAGCCCGATCCGGCGCGCCGCCGTCGTCTCGGGCGGGGCTCCCTTCGAGGCGTTCGAGGCCATCGAGTCGGGCATGGACCTCTACGTCACGGGCGAGAGCTCCCATTCGGTGTACCACGCCGTCGTCGAGAGCGGCATCGGCTTTATAGCGGCCGGACATTACGCGACGGAGGTCTGGGGAGTCCGCGCCGTCGCGGAGAAGCTGGCGCGCGAAACCGGCCTCCGAACCTCGTTCATCGATCTTCCCACGGGGCTTTGAGGCCTTCGATCCGAATTTATTCCGAGTTGAGGAACAGTCATGCCAAGCAACCGTCCGCCGCTCCTACCCCTCCTTCTCGCCGCGGCCGTCATCGTCGTCGATCAGGCGACCAAGGCGCTCGTCGTGGCCTTCGTCCCGCCCGGCGTCATCGGGTGGAAGGCCTTCGGCGATTTCTTCTGGCTCATCCACGCCAGCAATCTGGCGGGCGCCTTCAGCGTCGGCGCGGACGCCTCCTTTCCCCTTCGCTGGCCGCTCTTCGGCGTGCGCATTCTCCTCGTGATCGCCGTGCTGGTGATCTACTTCCGCAGCAGGTCCCTCGACTCGCTCACCCGCTGGGCCCTCCTGGGAATCGTGGGCGGAGGACTCGGCAACGCGATCGATCTCGCCGCCAGGAGGGAGGGAGTCGTCGATTTCATGAGCGTCAAGTTCTACGGCATATTCGGCCTCGAGCGCTGGCCCACCTTCAACGTCGCCGACGCCACGGTGGTCGTCTGCGTGATCCTCTTGGCAGTATCGCTCATCGCGTCCGACGCGAGGAGGAAGTCATGAGCAAGGGAGGGCGGGCGGCGCTCTTCGTGCTGCTGGCCACGGTGGGGAACCTGGTCGTCACGGCCCTGCTCTTCGCGGCGATCCTCTTCGCGTACAGCCTCACCCTGGGGAGATTCCTCCAGCTCGGCCCCTTCGCTCTCTTCGGGGCCTTCGTGATCGCCGTCGTCCTCTCCGTCCTCGTCTACACCGCCATCCTCAAGCGGCTCCGCAGGAAATACGACTTGGAGAAGCTCATAGGTTTCAAGAAGTAGCGGCCCTGGTCCATCGGCATTCTCGCGCAGAGTCGCGGAGCCGCAGAGGGGAAGGGGACCCGGGGGCGGTCAAACGCATGAGGCTCCCGGAATCGACCCCATCCCCGCGATTCCAAGCGCCTCCCCATCGAGGGATTTCCACATTTGACCGTTCGCGAAACCGGGGGCATAATCCTTGCGGCGGAGGCGAAGCGGCGGGCCCGAGGCCCTTCGCCGCCTTCGCTCCGTCATCGCCGCAAAAGGAGTTTCCATGTCCTCATTCGCTGCCGTATTCGATCAGCTCGGTCTGCGCGTTCCGGAAGTGTACCTTCCGTCGGCCGCGACCGATCTGTCCACGTGGGCGGTCGTCGCCTGCGACCAGTATTCCTCCGAGCGCGACTATTGGAATCGCGTGGAGACGACGGTCTCCGGCGCGAGCTCGACCCTCAACCTCGTCTTTCCCGAGGCCTTTCTCGAAGACGCGGACAAGGCCGATCGCATTTCGCGAATACAGTCGACCATGCACGACTACCTGGCTCGCGGCGTCCTGGAGTCGAGGGGCGAGGGCTTCATCCTCGTCGAGCGCTACACTCCCTACGAGCGGAAGCCGCGGGTCGGACTCGTGGTCGCCGTCGATCTGGAGAAATACGAGTACGGCAGGGCTTCGAGGTCGCTGATCCGCCCCACCGAGGGCACCATCGTCGAGCGCCTGCCGCCGCGCATGCAGATCAGGCGCGGCGCCCCTCTCGAGCTGCCGCACATCATGCTCCTCGTCGACGATCCGAAACGGAGCCTCATCGAGCCGCTCTACGACCACCGCTCCACGTTGCCCAAGCTCTACGACTTCGAGCTCATGCTCGGCTCGGGCAGGGTGCGCGGCTGGCAGGTCAAGGAGCCGGCGCGGCTGGAGCGCTTCGCCGCGGCGCTCGAGGCTCTGGCTGACCCTGCGGCGTACAGGACCAAGTACGGCCGGGACGACGTCCTCCTGTTCGCGGTGGGCGACGGCAACCACTCGCTCGCCACGGCGAAGGCGATCTGGGAGGAGACCAAGAAGGAGCGCCCGGGCGACCCGGACCTCGCGACTCACCCGGCGCGCTGGGCCCTCGTCGAGCTCGTCAACATCTACGATGAGGGGCTGCCCTTCCATCCCATACACCGGGTGCTCTTCGGCGTGGACGAGTCCAGGTTCTTCGCCGACCTGGCGGTCTACCAGGAGCACAAGGTCGAGAAGTCGCGCGATGCGGCCTCGGCCTTCGCCGCGGCCGAGGGGAACTCGGGCGCCTCCCACCGCGTCGCCTTCGTATCCTCGAAGGGCTCGGGGCTCCTCACCTTCCCGAGGCCGCGCGCCAACCTCGCGGTGGGCACGATCCAGGAATTCCTCGACGCCTTCCTCAAGGCCAATCCCGGCGTGGGAATCGACTATATCCACGGCCGGGAGAGCCTCGAGGCTCTCGCCGTGAAACCGGGCAACCTCGGCCTCTACCTGCCGCCTCTGGACAAGGCCGGCTTCTTCGGCACCGTCATCCGCGACGGCGTCATGCCGCGGAAGACCTTCTCGATGGGAGAAGCGCCAGAAAAGAGGTTTTACGTCGAAGCGAGGAAAATAGTGCGGTAACCACGGCGCCGTGCGCCGAGCCTGGGCGGGGCGCGGCCTCGTATGACCCCTACCTTGCGATCCGGCCGATCTGATTTACCGAATAAGACGACTATGCGCAGTCCATTGCCATGAGCGCGCGATCGAGATCGGCAATGAGAAGCTTCCGGTCTTCGAGACCGATATGGACTCGGATCAGCGAGACACGGTCTTCGGGTATGATCCCGCCAGCGAAGGGGGAAACCGCGTTGGGGAAGACGAGGCTTTCGTACCCACCCCAGCTCACTGCGAGCTTGAACAGGGTCAGGTTGTCCACGAATGCCTTGACCTTCTTCACATCTCGTGTCTTCAACCGGAACGAGAAAAGGCTCGCTCCTCCTCGCATCTGGCGGGCTGCCAGTTCCGCCTGCGGATATGAGCCCAGAAATGGGTGGAGGACCGACTCCACGGCTTGATGGCCTTCGAGGAAAGCGGCCACCTCGCGCCCGGCGGCGTCGTGTGCCGCGAGGCGAACATGGAGTGTTCGCATCCCGCGCAGAACGAGCCAGGCCATGAAGGGATCGGGCACAGTGCCGAACTGTTGAAACTCAGCGGCGAAGATGTGGCTTATGTCGCGGTCGGAACCGATGATGACGCCTGCTACGACATCGGAGTGGCCGCCAAGGTATTTCGAAACAGAGTGAAGGACGAGATCGATGCCGAGGGCGATGGGGTTCTGATAGAGCGGGGTACACCAGGTGTTGTCGATGACGGTCTTAATGCCATGCGCCTTTGCGATAGCGGCTACGGCTCCTATATCTTGGAGCTTGAAGGTCAGGGTCGTCGGACTCTCGAGGTAGATAAGCTTGGTGTTCGGCCGAATCGCCGCTTCGAATTCTGCAGAATCGCGGCCGTCGACATAGCTTGTTTCGACCCCGAAGCGTGGAAGGTAGTCCGACATCAGGTGATGCGCCCAGGAATAGCAATCGCGCACCGCGACGATATGGTCCCCCGCTTTTACGAAACCCATTATGCAGTGACTGATGGCCGCGCTTCCCGATGAGACGAGCTTCGCCCTCTCGCCGCCTTCGAGTGCCGCAATCTTGAGCTCCACTAAGTTGACCGTCGGGTTGTTGCCCCGCGAGTAGATGAAGCTTTTCTGTTCGTCATCCATGGCCTTCTTAAAATCGTCGAACGAAGCGAAACTAAATATGGAAGTTTGGAAAATCGGCGGACTTACCGCATTGGAGGGTAAATCACGCTCGCCCATGTGATGGAGAATTTCGCCAATGTCGATTTCGTTCATGATGCTGTGGCTCCACGATTCGAGGTTGTGAACAAAATGTTCCCGATGCGAATCCTGCTAGTACTTCGCCATGCATAACGGCCTCAGCCCGCCCTGTCGTCCTGGCAGGGCGGGCTGATCCAGCGAAGTCTGGTTATTTCCAGTAATCAGCGAATTTGGCTGTCGCCTCGGTAGGGCTGATTTTGCCCAAGAGCAGGGATTGCATGGTCTGTTCGTGTGTCTGGGGCCATGCAGGCCATTTCTCTGATCCAAGCGGATACTTTACGAAGAGATAATGGTCCTGGTCGCTCATCTCCGTGCGCCAGGCCTGATAGACGCCTGTCGAGAAGAAGGGGTCATCCGCATATGTCGAGGCATGCACGGGCAGGGGCCCGTACTGCTTGCAGAAAGCGGCATTTTCCTTGGCGCTGGAGAAGAACTTGATGAAGTCCCAGGCCGCGTCCTTGTGCTTGGAATAGCTTGGAATGCCGAGGGAAGCGAAGCCATAATCCACTACGGCCTTGCCGCTCTTGCCCACGGGGAGCGGGATGACGGTGTATTTGTCGCGTCCCAGCTGCTTGTCGACGAGGGAGACG
This sequence comes from bacterium, assembly GCA_021779995.1. Classification (GTDB taxonomy): domain Bacteria; phylum Spirochaetota; class Spirochaetia; order Treponematales; family Rectinemataceae; genus JAJXZP01. The sequence continues at coordinate 17,418 of JAJXZP010000047.1, forward strand.
GTGTCAGGGTCCTGGATGAGGAAAGGCGTGACTCCCGAGATGAAGGCGTTGACCTGCTCGTTGAAGCCCCAATTTATGCCGTCGCTGGGAACGGAATCCTTGAAGAGATTCACATACTTCACGAGAGCCGCCTGTGCCTCCGGGGTCGCGAGGGAGAACGCGCCGTCCGCCGTCTTGTAGATGTTGTTTGGGTCGATGTTGGGCACGTCGGAAAGCTGGATGAGATCGGAGAACTTGAACTCGCTGGACTTGCCGCGCCAGTCGAACCCGAACTGGCCCTTTTTCTTATTCGTCACTTTCTTGCAGTCGGCGATGAGTTCGTCGAAGGTCTTCGGCATCACCGTAATGCCCTTCGCCGCGAGGATATCCGTCCGGACGAAGAGTGCCTTGATATAGAAGAACTGCGGGATGATATAGGCGATGTTGTCCGCGGTGCGGGCAGAGGCGAGGGCGATCGGCAGGAGGTCTTTGCCTTCGGACCAGGCGGCCAGACGCTTCTCAAGATTCTCCAGTTTCTTGTTGTTGACGAACTGCCTGAGGGTGTAGTCCCGCACTTCGATGATGTCGAGCTTTTCGTCGTTGTTGAGCATCATCGTGAGCTTGTTGTCGGCAGACTCGTAGGGCGGCGAGATGAGGTTGATCGTGACGTTGGGGTGCAACTTCTCATAGTCGGCAATGATCCCATTGATCATTGCCGTGCGCTCGGGGCTGGTGAGCACCTCGAGGAAGGTGAGCTGCACCTTGCCGTTTGACGCCCCGCAGCTTATGGCAAGAGTAGCCGCGAGCACTACCATGACGACGAGTACGATCCTTTTCATATTGCCTCCTGGTGATGGACGATTATCCGATCGATGTGGGCCCAAGGCCGACATCGGACGAATATGCCGAGATCAGCCCTTGACGCTCCCCTCGGTGAGGCCTGCGACTATGTAGCGCTGGCCGAAGGCGAAAACAAGCATGGTGGGCAGGAGGGCGACTACGATACCTGCGCTGAGAATATCCCAGCTTATTCCGGCCTTCGAGATGAAGGAGTTGAGGGCGACGGGAATAGTGAGATGATTTGGGGAATTGAGAAAAAGCACGGCGACAAAGAGTTCGTTCCAGATATTGACGAAAGCGAAGCAGAATATTGCGGCAAGGCCGCTGCGCATCACGGGTATGATCACCCATACGAGGCTCTGAAAAACGCTACACCCGTCGACGCGCGCAGCTTCGTCGATTTCAATGGGAATCCGGTCAAAAAAACTCTTTGCCATGATGACGCTGAAGGCCAGTACGATCGAAACGTAGATGATTGCCACGATGATCATACTGTCGCTCGCCCCCATAGAGCTGAAGGTCGTATATAGGGGTGTCATGATAATAAAGGGAGGGACCATCTGAGTGAAATACAGGAGAAGCAGGAGCCTCTGCTTCAGGCTCCTCTTCCCGATCCTGGACAGACCAAAACCGCTCAGCACCGCGAATACGAGGGCACCAAACGAAGCAGTGAGCGTGAGTATGAGGCTGTTGCGAAAATAAACGCCAAAACGGGCAAAGCTGAATAGCTTTGTATAGCTCGCGAACGAGGGCTTCTTCGGGAAATACTGGATGGGGAAGGTGTAGACTTCCTTGAGATCTTTCAAGGAGGTGAGGATGATCCAAAGGAGGGGGCCGATCGCGAATATAAGAAAGGCGGCGAGCGCGAGGAACTTGCCCGCCGAGCGAAGGAATCGACCCTTGGGCGACATCAGAAATCCCTCTCTTTGCGGGAAGTGGCTGAAAGGTACAACAAGGAGTAGGCGAAGAGTATGGCCATGATCATGAAGCTGATCGCGGAGGCCTGACCGTAATCGTATTCTTTGTAAATTTTATAGAGCATTTGCGTGGCAAGAATGTTCGTCGCGTTCGCCGGCCCACCGTTCGTCATCCCGAAGATGATCTCGGGGAAATTCATGATCCACATCATTCGCAGGAGTGTGGTGCTTACGATGACGGGAGCGACAAAAGGCACGGTCACCTTGAAAAATCTCGTCACTCTCCCCGCGCCGTCAATGGTAGCCGCCTCGTAGAGTTCGTTGGGCACGGACTGAAGCGCGGCGAGGAGCATAATACCGAAGAATGGAATTCCATACCAAACATTGACGACGACTACCGAGACCATGGCATAGCGAGGATCGGATAAGAATCCTATGGGGGAGTCTATGATTCCGAGCCGCATAAGGATGTCGTTCGCGAGCCCGAATTGGCCGTTGAAAATCCAGGACCAGAGGAGACCGATGGCAAAACCCGACAGAGCCCAGGTATAGAATACGAGGCCGCTGTATAGGCCTCGTCCCTTGAATGGCTTGCGGAGCAGGAGCGCGAGGGCGAAGCCGAGAACGAATTGGAATAGGAGAGAGGCAAATATCCAGATCATGGTGTTTAGAAATATCTGGGCGAAACTGAAAGTCTTATCGCCGATGGCTGCCTTGAAATTGTCGAAGCCGATGAAACTCGTGTCCCGGAGATCAAAAAGATTGTAGTGACGAAAGGCTGTGATGAGGCCTTTAACGAGGGGGAAGTAGACGAGGGCCACGAGTAGGGCCAAAACCGGGAGAATGTATTTCAGCAAAAGTCTGTCGTGTCGCACCATATCGATATCTCATGCGACAATAGGGCATCGGCAGCGCCAGCGCAAGTTACGTCAGTACTCTCCAGTGTAGTACTTTTGTACCATTCACTTCGTCTTTTCCCGATCGAGGAGTCTGCCGAGATCCGCTTCGATGGCTATTCGCATGGCTTCGAAGCGGTCATGGACATTCAACTTGGAATAAAGATCGCTCACATAATTGCGCACCGTCTGGTCTCCGAGGCATAGGTGCTCGCCTATTTCCTTGTTGCTATAGCCTTTTGCGACAAGGTCGAGGATCGCTTTCTCTCGTTCGGTGAGAAACGCGAACCATTCGGGAAGGAGAGGCGGGCCGCTGGGGCGGCGAGCGGTCGCGTTCAATGCGATGTCCGGGGCGAGCATGATGGCATCACTTCGCACCGACCGGATGGAGCTGATGAGCCGTTCCGGAGAAATGTCCTTGAGGAGGTATCCCCTGGCGCCCAGCCTGAGCGCGTCGTAGACGTAAGCGTCGTCGCTGTAGGTTGTCAGCATGACGATGAGAAGCTCCGGCGTCTTCCTCAGAATCTCCCGGACTGCCTCGACCCCGTCCATCTTGGGCATTTTTATGTCCATGAGAATGAGATCTGGCCTAAGCTTTTCAGCCATGGCCACCGCCTCGCGGCCGTCGTTTGCGATACCCACGATCTCGATGTCGGGAGCGTCCGACTCGATCACCTTTTTGAGGCTTTCGACGAACAGACGCTGATCGTCAGCTAGTAGCAGCCTCATCTTGAACTCCCGCATTGAGAAGGTTGGTCGCCAAAGGCAAACGGGCCAAGAGGCGGAATCCTGAATCAGTACCGTAGGCGCTGATCGTGCCGTCAATGGCTTTGAGGCGCTCCTCCATCCCGGAAAGCCCGATCCCTTTCACGTACTCTCCGCCGCCTCCGCCATTGTCCTCGATCCTGATGTTGAGGGCCGATTCGTCTTGGAAAAAATAGATCTTTATCTCCGTGGCGTGGCCGTGC
>JAJXZP010000014.1 GCA_021779995.1 bacterium
ATGAGGCCCGTCGCGGTGAAGACCGAGGCGTAGCCGAGGCCGGCCGCCAGGGAGGCGCCGAGCACGGGGCCGAGGGCGTTCGAGGCCGAGGATATCGAGGTCGTCAGTCCGTAGACGCTGCCTTGCCTACCCGGCTTGACCTCGAGGGCGATGAGCGCGTTCGCGGCCGGCATGTCGCCTCCTATGAGGAAGCTGCCCACGATCCGCAGGATGAGGAGCTGCAGGGGGGAATGGACGAAGGCCTGGGGTATCGTGAAGACCGCCGCCGCGCTCATGCAGATTATCAGGGTCCTCCGGTAGCCGACGCGGTAGCTGAGCTTGCCGATGGTCGCGGCCGCCACCGCGCTCGAGAGGGCGCCCAGGCCCAGGATGACCCCGGTCGTGGCGCCGAGCATGTTGTTGTTCGGCGAGATGCTCTGGATGAACAAAGGCAGGAAGGGGCCGACGATGGAGGCGGAAATCTGGTCGGCGGCCACGACGGCCATGAGCGACCAGAGCACCTTCGACTCCACGAGGGGGCTGAAGTCGGGCAGCATGCTCTTCAGTATGGACTTGCGGGTCGTGGGCGGGACGAAGTCGTCCTCGGCGAACTTCGACACGACGAAGCCGGCGGCGAGGAGGAGGACCGAGGTGGCGATGAAGTTGATCCGGTGGCTGAAAAGGTCCGAGATGATGCCGCCGATCATGGGACCGATCGAGGAGCCGAGGAAGACCGCCATCTGCAAAAGGCCGAGCGCGTAGCCGGTTTCGGCCGGAGGCGCTATGGAGGCCACGAGGATGGTGGCCGCGGCGACCGTGCCGGTGATGCAGCCCTGGATGGTCCGCAACGCAAGCAGCTGCCAGGGGTTCGTGACGAAGCCCTGCAGGGCGAGGACCACAGCCCCGCCGAACATGGCGCGCAGCAGCATGGGCTTGCGCCCGTAGTTGTCCGCTATGCTTCCCCACATGGGGGCCAGCAGGGCGAAGCTGAGCGAGGGCAGGGCCGTGATGAGCCCGGTGAGGAACTTGATCCGCAGGGGATCGCTCACGCCGAGATCCTGCAGATAGAAGGGGATTATGGGGCCCGAGGTGGAGAAGCCGGCCAGCGCGAGCATCTCTCCCGCCCAGACGGCGTACAGGGTGCTCTTCCAGGTTCTAGGACGTGCGGTGCTCATGTCGGTTTAGCGCAAGCTCATGGTGGATACTCTGGTACGTCTCGTGCAAAGGGGGAAAAGATTACGACAGGAAGACTCCGTCGGCGGCGCTGCGGCGCTGCGGCGCTGCGACACCGCGACACCGCAGCCGGTCACCGCCGACAAACCAGTATGTCGAGTTCGATGGCAGCGTGTCAAAGGGAGTGAGGCGTGCGGTCGGGGTGGGTCGATCCGGCGCCTTTTCGTCGGCTCCGCGGCCGGGAACGGGGAAAGGCGCTTTCTTGTGCCGGGCTCCGGTTTTCTGGTAGAATGCCCGACCACCATGGAAATCGAAAGCACCGAGCCGGCAGTCGGCACTCGGCTCCTAGCCGGCGCCGAAACGACCGTCTTCCCCATCCTGATCGCCATCAGCGTCTCGCACCTGCTGAACGACACGCTGCAGTCGCTCATCCCGGCCATCTACCCCCTCATCAAGGACAGCTTCCACCTGAACTTCGCCCAGATCGGGCTCATAACCTTCACGAATCAGCTGACCGCCTCGCTCTTCCAGCCGGTGGTGGGATCGATCACCGACCGCAAGCCCCAGCCCTACTCGCTGGCCTTCGGGATGGTCTTCACGCTCGTCGGGCTCGTCGCCCTGTCCATGGCGCAGAGCTTCGGCCTGCTGCTCGTCTCGGTGAGCCTCATCGGGCTGGGTTCCTCGGTCTTCCATCCCGAGTCGTCGCGCGTGGCCAACATGGCCGCCGGGGAGCGCCGCGGCCTGGCGCAGTCGGTCTTCCAGGTCGGGGGCAACGCGGGCTCCGCCCTGGGTCCGCTCATGGCCGCGGCGATCATCACCGTCCGCGGACGCCCGAGCATCATCTGGTTCACGCCCCTCGCGCTCGTGGGCATTCTCGTGCTCTCGCGCGTGGGCAAGTGGTACGCGGGAAGGGCCGCCGCGCGGGGTCGGAGCGCCGGCGCGCGCAGGGTGGAGCTCCTGCCCGGCCTCAGCCAACGGCGGGTGGCGGTCACGGTCGTCATTCTCCTCGTCCTCATCTTCTCGAAGTACTTCTATCTCGCCAGCATGAACAGCTACTACACGTTCTACCTCATGGACCGTTTCTCGCTCCCGGTGCGCTCGGCCCAGCTGCACCTCTTCATCTTCCAGGCCGCCGTGGCCGCCGGCACCCTGATCGGCGGCCCGGTGGGCGACCGCATCGGCCGCAAGTACGTGATCTGGGTCTCGATCCTGGGCGTCGCGCCCTTCACCCTGGCCCTCCCCTACGTGGGGCTCCTCTGGACCACCATCCTGACGATCATAATCGGCCTCGTGCTCGCCTCGGCCTTCTCGGCCATCCTCGTGTACGCCCAGGAGCTGCTCCCCGGCAAGCTAGGCCTCGTTTCGGGGCTCTTCTTCGGCTTCGCCTTCGGCATGGGGGGCATAGGCTCGGCGGTGCTCGGCTCGATCGCCGACCACAGCTCGATCCAGCACGTGTACAGGTTGTGCGCCTTCCTGCCGCTGCTCGGCCTCATCACGGGCTTCCTGCCCGACATCGAGCGAAGGCGGAGCCGCCGCGCCCGGGCCTAGCTCAAGGCGCGCGCTTTCATCGATCCCAAGAAGCGGGCGCGCTACGGGCCCTTGGCGAACTTCCGCTTCAGAAGGCCGGCCTCGTAGGGCAGGCGGCGGTTGGGGCAGTCTTCCCGGGGACAGAGCTGGCAGCTCTCGAAGCGCTCCTCCACCGCGAACAGAAGCCCCGACACGGACTTGCGGGGCAGCATGAGGAGGCTGTCGGTGAGTCGGATGCCGGCCGCCTCCCGCGTGTCGCCGAGCAGGGAAAACAAGGGCAGCTGCTCGGACAGCGGCCAATCCTCGAGGGAACCGGGACTCATGGTCGAGAACTTCTCGAAACCCAAGGTGCCGGTCACGACAGCATTGAAGCGCTCGCGCGCGCAGAGGAGCGCGGCCTCGAGGATGACGTCGCACCAATAGCTCAGGAGGGCGTCGGCGGCGTAGGCCTCGGCCCAGGTCTCGATCTCCCGCCCGCTCGTGAGCGCGAAGGCGAGAGCCCGGCCGCGGCCCTTCAGGTTCACGGCGAGGACGCGGCTCGAAAACGTCACGCCGTCCAGGAGGACGCGGTCCGGCCCGGCGGACTCGACGAGGGCTTGCCGAAAGACGGCCTTGGGCTTCGCGACCGAGCGGGCTTCCGCGAGCATGCGGTCGAAATCGCGCTCGTCCTCGCTTCCCTCTTCGATGAGGAGCCTTTTCCGGAGCTCCCCGGCCTCGGGATCGAAAACCATGTCGTCGACGATGATAGTTTCCATGTTCCACCGACCTCCGCAAGCCTCGGAACGCCGCAAGCCTGATCGGATGGAGGCTTCCTAGCCGGCATCGATCGGCGATAGTATACCGACAAACCGGCGGGGCGGCGATCGGGGCATCGCTCGCCCCGGCGCAAGGAGACCTTCATGGCATTGAGAACCGAATGGGTCCGCTACGGGACGAGCAGCGGATATTTTGCGATGCCCGAGCGGGCGGCGACGCCGCTGCCGGCCGTCCTCGTCATCCAGGAGATCTGGGGTGTCGAGGAGCACATCGAAGACGTTACGCGGCGGATCGCCGCCTCGGGCTACGCGGCCCTCGCCGCGGACATCTTCTCCGTCGACGGCCGGAGGCCCGAGCATCTGACTCGCGAGCGCGTCGCGGAGCTCCTGGCCTTCCTGGGCGCCCAGCCGCCCGCCGTCTGGGGAGACCAGGCTGCCCGGGAGGCGGCCCTGCAGAAGCTGCCGGCGCCCGAGCGCGGAAGAGTGAGCGAGACCTTCGGAGGCCTCCTCGGACAGAGCCAGGAGTGGCGCGAGTCCTTCCTCCCCGCCTTGCGCGACGCGGTGCGTTACCTGCGCCGGGAGCGGCCCGAGACCAGGGAACAGAAGGTCGCCTGCGTCGGCTTCTGCATGGGCGGCGGGCTCTCGGCCCTGCTCGCCTGCGAGGAGCCTGAGCTCTCGGGCGCGGCGGTGTATTACGGGGCCACCCCGGCCCCCGACAGGCTCGCGAAGATCCGCTGCCCCGTGATCGCCTTCTACGGCGGCAACGACGCCCGCGTCAACGCGGGCATACCGGCCTTCGAGAAGGGCATGAAGGAAATCGCCCAGAGCTACGAGCCGAAGGTGTACGAGGGCGCCAACCACTCGTTCTTCAACGACACGAGGGGAGCCTACGATGTCCGCGCGGCCAGGGATTCCTTCGCGCGACTGCTCGCGTTCTTCTCTCGAACGCTGAGCTAAGGTTCCGACCGGGCATGGAGACTTCGCGCGAGTGCCTCGTCATGGCCAAGCCGGCGGGGCCCCTCTGCAATCTGCGCTGCAGCTACTGCTACTATGTCGGCAAGACCGAGCTGCTCGGCGGCGCCTCGTCCGGCGGCGTCCCGGGCGAGGCCGGCGTCGCGAGGGGGGCGAGCGCGGAGGCCGGGCCGATGGACCTCGAGCTGCTGGAGCGCTACATCGCCCAACGCTTCGCCGCCTCGGGCGGACCCGTGACCCACTTCGAGTGGCACGGAGGCGAGTCGACCCTGCTCGGCCGTACGTATTTCGAGACGATCGTCCGCCTCCAGAAGAAGCACCGCCCCTCCGGGCGCCGGGTGAGCAACGGCCTGCAGACGAACGGCATGCTCATCGACGCGGCCTGGGCCGACTTCCTGGCGCGCGAGGGCTTCTCGGTGGGACTCAGCCTCGACGGTCCTGCCGAAATGCACGACCGGTACCGCCGCACGGTCGACGGCTCGCCGACCCAGGCGCGGGTCCTCGAGTCCTTCGCGCTCCTTAAGCAGCGGCGTGTCTTCACCAACCTCCTCTGCGTGCTGAGCGCCGCCAATGTCGGCGAGCCCGACCGGGTCTATGATTTCTTCAAAGGCATCGGCGCGACCTACCTGCAGTTTTTGCCCCTCGTGGCCCGATCGGGCGGCGCGGCGGGCGCGGGCACAGCGGGCGGCGGCGCGGCGGGCGACGGCGCGGGCGACGCGACG
>JAJXZP010000145.1 GCA_021779995.1 bacterium
TCTTCTTGTCCCAGCCCTGTTCCGTCGCGACCTGCGGCAGGAACACTCCGGACTTCCAGCCCTTGACTATGTACAGGCCGTGCAGCCCCAGCACGATCTCGGCGGTGTCCTCTATGCGGCGCATGGAGGAGAGCAGGGTGATCTCGATGTCGACGAGAGGGAGTTCGTCGCGAGCGAGGGCGGGAAAGCGCGGATCCTCGAAGGCGGCCGCCCGAGCCATCTCCCTGATCGTCTCCACGAGAGGGTCGGGCGAACTCATCCTGCCTATGCAGCCGCGCAGAGATGAATTCTCATGCAGGGTGACGAAGGCCCCGCCAGGGCCGAGAAGCGCTCCGCTCGCCGGCGGCCAGACCGCCGGCCGCTTTTCCAGGCGGGAGGCGATGGATTCCCGGGCCGTCGCGAGCAACGCGGATTTTCCGTTCGCGTCGAGCTGCAAATCCACGATTCGGTTCTCCTTCAGTAATAGGCCAGGGCCGCGTACTGCACGAGCCGCTCGTCGGCCGATTCCCTGAAAGCCGAGGAATCATGGCGTCCGAGAAGCTCGGGCCTGGTGCCTTCGGCGAGGGAGGAAGCGAGGAAGGCAGCCAGGCAGCCGGCCCCGCAGGCGCCGGCCGCGAGGCCTTCCGCGGCCGTCATGGACCGCCAGTCCCGGGCCTCCACCTTCTCCAGGAAGCGGTCCGCGGCCGCCGTGGCAGCCGCATCTCCCGAAGGTCCCGAGCTCGATCCCGTCGCGAAGTCGCTCGAGACGACGATGAGCGCATCGCCCGCCCGCTCCGCGAGGACGAGATCGAGGGCGGCCGCGAGCGCCCTCACGGCCGCCGGGGCCGAGGAGCCGAGAATGACGGGCACGAGACCGGCGTTCGGGCAGATCGCGCGCATGAAGGGCAGCTGCACCTCGATGCCGTGCTCCTCGAAGTGCGGGATGTCGTTTCGCCTGAACAGGGTGCCGCAGTCCATCATCTCCTCGACGATGTCTGTGTCGACCGGGACGGCGCCGAAGGGGCCGTCGAAGAAATCCGACTCCGGCAGGTAGACGAGGTCGTCGTAGGGACGGTGCATGGGCGCGAGAATGCAGACCGTGTCGATTTTCCGGCCCGCGGCGGCGTTCCAGGCAAGGGCGGCCAGATCCCCGGAATAGCGAAATCCGGCGTGAGGCGCCACTATCGCCGTCGCCCCGCCGCGCTTCGGGCGATTCTCGGCCAGGAGCCTGCCGACGAGGGCCTCGAGTTCGCCGCCTTCCTCCGGATAGAAGATGCCCGAGACGATCGCTTCACGGAGTTTTGCCTTTTCGCTATGCTCATCCATGAGCTTTAAGTATAGGCGTCCGGGCTTTTGGTTCAAGCCGTCGCGGAGGAGGAAATCGGGTGCGGGTGCTTATCGTCGATGACGAGCCGCGGCTCGTCGAGTCGCTCAGGGAGTACATCGCCGCCGAGGCCATCGAGTCCGAGGCCGCCGGGGACGGTCTGGCGGCCAAGCGCCTGCTCGGCGAGGAGACCTTCGACGCCGTCGTGACCGATCTCCGCATGCCCGCCTTGGACGGCCTCGGCCTCTTGCGCTGGATCAAGGACGAAGGTCCGCCCATTCCCGTCGTCGTCATCTCCGCGCACGGCGAGGTGCGCGATGCCGTCGAAGCCATGAAGCTCGGCGCCTACGACTACCTCGTCAAGCCCTTCGATCCCGACGAGCTCGTCATCCGGCTGCGCAAGGCGGTCGAGGGGCACCGCGGCTCGCTGCGGCTCGCGGCGGGCAAGCTGCGCTTCGCCGAAGGCGGCGGCCTCGTGGGGGAGAGCCCCGCCATGCGCGAGGTGCTGCGCCTCGTCGACAAGGTCGCTCCGACCAACTCGACCGTGCTCATCACCGGAGAAAGCGGCACGGGCAAGGAAGTCGCGGCGCGGCTCATCCACGAGCGCTCCGGCCGCGAGGGTCCCTTCGTGGCCGTCAACCTCGGCGCGGTGCCCGAATCGCTTCTCGAAAGCGAGCTCTTCGGCCACGAGAAGGGTGCCTTCACCGGGGCCGACGCGAGGAAGGCCGGACTCTTCGAGACCGCCCGCGTAGGCACCATCTTCCTCGACGAAATCGGCGAACTGCCGCTCCATCTCCAGGTCAAATTGCTCCGGGTCATCCAGGAGCGGAAGGTCCGGCGCCTCGGCGGCCTGCAGGGCATACCGATCGACGCGCGCCTCATCGCCGCGACCAATCGCGACCTCGAGGACGAGGTGCGCACGAGCCGCTTCCGCGAGGACCTCTACTATCGCATCAACGTTATACGAATTCGCATGCCGCCGCTGCGCGAGCGCGAGGGCGATCGCGCCCTCCTCGCCGGCTTCTTCCTCAAGAAACTGTCAGCCGAGCTCGGGCGGAAAGTCGAGGGGATCTCGGCCGCGGCCCTCGGCCTCATCGAGAGCCACGCCTTTCCCGGGAACGTGCGCGAGCTGGAAAACGCCGTCGAGCGGGCGCTCATCCTCGCCGAGGGGCCGATCCTGGAGGCGCGCGATTTCCAGTTTTTCATCCCGGGAGCCTCGGATGGATCGATTGAGTCCGGGTCGGAAGCCCCCGCGAGCCTGGCCGAGATCGAGGCGCGCGCCATAGCCGCCGCCCTCGCGCGCCACGGCTATCACCGCGAGAAAAGCGCCGCGGAGCTCGGAATCACCCGGCGCACCCTGCTCAACAAGATCAAGGAGTACGGCCTGGAGATTCCCGGCTCGCCTCAGGACTGATCGCCTCCAGAAAGGCATTCGCCTCCGCTTCCGAGTGGAACACGAGCCAGATCGACCCGGGGAGGGCGTGCTCCCTCGCGAACGAGGCGATCGTGCGGAAGGCGACGGACCCGGCTTGGTTGCGCGGGTAGCCGTAGACGCCGGTGGAGATCGCGGGGAAGGCGATGGACTCGAAACCCGAGGATTCGGCGAGCTTGAGGCAGTTCGCGTAGCAGGAGGCGAGCAACTCGGGCTCCCCGCGCCCCCCGCCGGACCAGACCGGGCCGACGGTGTGGATGACCGCGCGGACAGCCAGGCGGCCCGCCCCGGTCATGACCGCCTGACCGGTCGGCAGTCCATCCCGCAGCCGGGACGCGCGGAGCGTCCTGCACTCGGCCAGGATGTCCGGACCGCCCGAGCGGTGTATGGCTCCGTCGACCCCTCCGCCGCCGAGGAGGCCGGAGTTGGCCGCGTTGACGATCGCGTCGCCTGAGAAGGCGGTGATGTCTCCGACGGCCACGATCAGCCTAGCCTCCAGCAGCTTGGCCAGTTCACGCATGGTCTTCCTCCTCACGCCCGGCGCCGCTCGGCTCCTCGGTCAGAAGCGCGCATCGTTCCTCGGGCACCTGGAGGACGAGCCGCTCGCCTATCTTCGGACGCCTATAGGGTGGAAACTCGAGTTCCAATCGCAGCGCTCCGCCGCGGCTGTCCATCGACTCGCAATCGAGAGCGACTCGCCGGTACCGGCCCGCGAATGTCGTGGCCGCGACCCGGGCATGGAAGATGTTGGCCTCGCCCTGCGCGCATTCGGAGCCCAGGATTCGCGCCGCCTCCGAAGGGAAGAAAAGGCAGTCTCCGCGTCCGAGAGAGAAGGCCTGCGTCTCCGCGCCGCGCTCCGGACGGGGGCAGCGGAAGATCCCCAGCTTCGTCCGGACTCCGATCGTCTCATCCTCGACGGCCAGCCCCTCGGCCAGAAGCAGCGGCCCCCGGCCGAAGAAACGCGCCGTGAAGGCGGAACGGGGGCGTTCGTAGAGTTCCTCGGCGCTCCCGCTTTCCACGATCCTCCCCCCATCCATGAGGAAAACCGTATCCGCGATCGCGAAGGCCTCGTCGATGTCGTGCGTGACATGGAGCGCCGTGACCCCGGCCTCCCTGAGCCGATCGGCGATCTCGATCCTGAGACGTCGCCGCAAAAAAGGATCGAGGGAGGACAGAGGCTCGTCGAGCAGAACGAGCGCCGGCCCGGGGGCGAGCGTCCGCGCGAGCGCCGTGCGCTGCTGTTCCCCGCCGGAGAGCGAGTTCGGCCGGCGATCGAGCAGCTTCTCCATGGAGAACGAGCGTGCGAGTTCGCGCACCGTCTCCTCCCGCCGCGCCCGCGGCATGCGGAGCATGCGGAGCCCGTATTCCATGTTTCGCCTGACGCTCAGGTGCGAGAAGAGCGCCAGATCCTGGAAGACCATGCCCAGAGCGCGCTTTTCGGGCGGCAGTCCGCCGAGATTCCTGCCGCCCAGGAACACAGCCCCGCCATCGGGAGCGTCCAGGCCGGCTATGATCCGCAGCAAGGTCGATTTCCCGGAACCCGAGGGGCCGAGTATGACGCCGATCTCGCCTTCGCCGAGTCTGAGATCGACGGAGAGGTCGAACCCTGGCCAGCTTTTCCGCAGAGCCCTGATTTCAAGCATCCGAACGGCCCTCTTTCAGGAAAAACACGATCGCCGTGAGCAGGCCGAGGAAGAGCCCCGCGGCGCAGGCTTCGGAGAACCTATATCCCGAAGCCAATCGATAGAGAAGAAGCGGCAGGGGTTCGAAGTCGCCCCGTCCCAGGACGATGGGCGCGTTGAGGTCTCCCGCGGCCATCGCGAAGGCGAAGGCGCCGCCGGCGAGGAGCGAGGGGGCGATCGCTGGCAATTCGATCTCCAAGGTCGCGCGCAGAGCCCCCGCACCGAGTATCCGCGCGGCGAGGGGAGGGGAAGGGTCGAGTGTCGCGAGAGCCCCCGCGAGCGACTTGACCACGAAGGGGAGGGCTGCGATGGCCAACACGGGAACGATCAGCGCGTCGCCTCCCGAGGGGAAGAGAAGGGACCATCCCAGCGAGGCCACGATACCCGATACCGCGAGAGGGAGACTGAGTACGCATGAGCCGATTCGGCCCCCCCTCCGCAGGCCCGCCGCGGCGAGACTGCCGGCGGCGAGGGCGAGGAGCGCCGCCGGAACGGCCGTCGCTGCCGTGTCGGCCAGGGCTCGCGGCAGTTCAGCTCCCGCGAAGAGGCGGAGAAAATTGCCGATGCCCGGGACGCCCGCCCCTCCCATGCCGCGGCGGACCGTAAAAGCTTCGATCGTCAGCGCCAGAAGAGGGCCTCCGAAAAAGACGGCCAGGGCGATCGCGTACAGCGCGAGGGCCGCCGCCGCGCGGCCCCGGGGGCGGC
>JAJXZP010000326.1 GCA_021779995.1 bacterium
CCTTTCGTTCTCGTATCCCGGCTCGCCGCGGCCCGCCCTGCGGGACATCTCCCTCCTCCTGCCGCGCGGCTCGACCCTGGGAATCCTCGGCCGCGTGGGTTCGGGCAAGTCCACCCTCTTAAGGCTTCTGCCGCGACTTCTGGATCCTCCGCCGGGGACCGTGTTCATAGGAGGCCGGGACCTGCGCGAGCGCGAGCTCGGCGCCCTGCGGAGGAGCTTCGGCTTCGTGCCCCAGGATTCCTTCCTGTTCTCCGACACGGTGGCCGGCAATGTGCGCTTCGGCACCCCCGAGCTCTCCGAGGAGCGGTTCCGGCGGGTCGTTTCCATCTCCGCGCTCGACCGCGATCTGGAGGCCTTCCCCGCCGGCTGGGACACCCTGGTGGGCGAACGCGGGCTCACCCTCTCGGGCGGCCAGAAGCAGCGCGTGGCCATAGCCCGCGCCCTGGCCGTCGATCCGGAGATCCTCGTGCTCGACGACGCGCTCTCTGCCGTGGACGCCGAGACCGAGGAGCGGATCCTCTCGGCCCTCCTCGAGGAGCGCGGGTCGAGGACCAACATCATCGTCTCGCACCGCGTGTCCACCCTCCGCCACGCCGAGCTCATCGTCGTGCTCGAGGAAGGCGGCATCGCGCAACGCGGCAGCCACGAGGAGCTCCTCGCCGACCCCGACGGCTTCTACGCCGAGATCGCGCGGCTGCAGGAGCTCGAGGCGGGGCTCGATTCCGCCTCGCCCCGCGCAGGGAGCCCCTGACCGTGGCCGACTACTTCGAGACCGACGAGGTCACGCGCGGCTTCGACTCGCGCATCGTCCGGCGCATCCTCGGCTACCTCAAGCCCTACAGGCTCGTCGCGGCCCTCGTCCTCGCGAGCCTCGCGGTCGGCACCGCGGGCGAACTCGCCTTGCCCGTGATCGTCCGGCGCGTCGTGGACCGCGCCCTCATGCCCGGCTGGTACGCGGTCGACCCCGGTGCCGCCGCGACGAGGGCGGGCCGCGCCCTGCTCGGCGGCGGGAAGTACCGCGAACTCGCCGGCAAACTCTACCTGCCCGCGTCGCGCCTGGCGCTCCTGACCGGCGCCGAGCGCCGGGACCTGGAAAGCTCCGGCCTCCTCGACCCGAGGCAGCGCTACCTCTTCGCCGTCGATCCCGAGGACGCCGCGCAGGCCGCCGCCCTGCGCGAGAACGCCTCCGAGCTCGTCGTGGACGGCGGCTGGGCGGCGATTTCCGTGGACAGGTTGCGCTCGCTTCCGGCGGCGGCGGCGCGCTCCTTCCGGCGGGCGGACGCCGCCTACCTCGAGGCGAGCGCCCTCATCCTCGTCGCAGCCCTCCTCGTGACCCTCGTCGCGGCCTTCGTGCAGACCTTCTCGGCCAACCTCGTCGGCCAGAAGATCATGAAAGACCTGCGGATGGAGCTGTTCAGGAAGATCACGACGCGCTCCCTGGCCTTCCTCTCGCGTCAGAGCGTGGGCCGCCTGGTGACGCGGATGACCAGCGACGTCGAGACGATCAACCAATTCTTCACGGACGTGGTGGCCGCCTTCCTCAAGGACGCCTCGCTGATGGTGGGCGTCCTCGTCGTCCTCCTCGCCCTCGACCCGCGGCTCGGCCTCGTCGCCCTCGCCACCCTTCCTCCCGTGCTCGTCGTCGCGACGATCTCCCGCACCAGGGCGCGCGACGCCTTCAGGCGGCAGCGGCGCTGGCTGTCGCGCGTCAACGCCTACATCTCCGAGCGGCTCATGGGCATGGCCGTGGTCAATCTCTTCGCCCGCGAGGACGCCTCCCGCCGCGAGTTCGAGGGACACGACCGCGAGCTCATGAAGGCCAACCTGGGCGAGATGTACGTCTACGCGACCTTCCGGCCCCTCGTCGACTTCTGCTCGAGTCTCACCACGGCGGTGGTCATCTATTACGGCGCCTCGCTGCTCCACGCCCATATCCTGAGCCTCGGCACCCTCATCGCCTTCGTCAACCTCATCCGCATGTTCTACTCGCCCGTCATGGACATCTCCGAGAAGTACACCCTCCTGCAGAGCGCCATGGCCGGAGGCGAGCGCGTGTTCGCCCTCCTGGACGAGACCGACGGGCGCTCGGACGATCCGGGCGCGGCGCCCAGGGCGGAGCTGCGCGGCCACATCGAGTTCGACCGCGTCTGGTTCGCGTACAAGGGCGAGGACTGGGTCTTGCGCGATCTTTCCTTTACGGTGTCGCCGGGCGAGTCGGTCGCGATCGTGGGCTACACGGGCGCGGGCAAGACGACGATCGCCAGCCTCCTCACGCGACTCTGGGACGTGCAGCGCGGCGAGATCCGCGTCGACGGCAGGCCCATCGCGGAACTGCCGCTCGGCGCCCTGCGCAGGGCCGTCCAGCCGGTGCTGCAGGACGTGTTCCTCTTCTCGGGCGGCATCGACGAGAACATCAGGCTGGGCAGCGACGTGAGCGAGGAGCGCATGCGCGCCGCCGCCCGGGCGGTCCACGCCGACGACTTCATCGAGCGTCTGGACGGGGGCTATTCATCGCGGCTGTCCGAGGGGGCCACGAACATCTCGCAGGGCCAGCGGCAGCTCATCTCCTTCGCGCGCGTGCTGGCCCACGACCCCGCCATCGTCATCCTCGACGAGGCGACGAGCTCGGTGGACACCGAGACCGAGCGCCTGATCCAGGCCGGGCTGGAGGCCCTGCTCGCCGGCCGCACAAGCGTCGTGATCGCGCACCGCCTCTCGACCATCCGTCACGCCAGCCGGATCCTCGTGCTCTCCGGCGGGCGCATGGTCGAGGAAGGCTCGCACGAAGCGCTCATCGCCCGCCGCGGCCTGTACTGGAACCTCTACCGGCTCCAGTACGGCGGCGGGGCGGAATGAGGGTCGAGGGTCGCCGAGCCGAGGCTCGGTCGGCCGCGGGGGCGACGGCGCGAAGCGCCGCGACTCATTCCAGGAACGAGGCCTGGGCGCGCAGCAGGTCGTGGAGGGTGATGATGCCCGAGACCGCGCCCGATTTTTCGTCGGCCAGGACGATCACGCCGGCGGGCGACTCCAGGAACTTGTCGCCGACCTCGCGCACGCTCCGGTCCGGGGAGCAGATCGCCACGCGCAGCAGCTTCGGCCGCCGGCCCTCATCGAGCGCGGCGCGCAGCTCGTCGCGCAGGACGACGCCCTCGACCTTGCCCTCGCGCAGCACGGGGAAACAGCTGTAGGGATATTTCCCGAGCGCCTCTTCGACCTGCGGCGCGTCGAGACTCGTGAGCATGATGGGGCGCGGATTCGCTATCGCCCCCACCGCGAGACTCTGCCAGCTCTGGAGGTCGAGGGGCGGATGGATCTTGTGCAGCTCGTTGCCGTCCTGCACGAGGAGCTCGTCGTAGAAGTTCAAGGGCCCCGACAGCTTCGCTACGAGCACGCTCACGAGCATGGCGATGAGCAGTCCGGGCACCATGGCGAACTGATGCGTCATCTCGAACACGATGAGCAGCGACGAGAGCGGCGCCCGCAGCACCGTGCCGAGACAGGCGCTCATGCCCACGGCCGAGAGCACGATGCGGTCGGAGGGCGTCAAGGGCAGCCAGAGTCCGACGAGGCCGCCGATGAAGTAGCCCGTGAGGCCGCCGATGAACAGGAGGGGCGAGAATATGCCGCCGGCCCCGCCGAAGGAGTAGGAGAGGATCGTGGAGGCGAGCTTGGCCACGATCATGATCCCGGCGATCCACCAGATGAAGTCGTTGTGCAGGAGGCTGGAGAGGTCCTGGTAGCCCAGGCCGAAAACGCCGATTCGTCCGGTGCCGAGGAAGATCATCACGCCGATCACCCAGGTGGCGAAGCCGCCGAACACGGGCCGAGCCCAGGCCGGGATCCGGCGCTCCGCCTTGAGCCTGCCGCGGAGATAGATGATGGAGCGGTGGAAGACGACGCCGAGGATCGAGGCCGCCAGCGCCGCGAAGGGAACGATGAGGTACTGCAGCCAGGAGACCTGGGTGATGTCGGGGAGCGAGAAGGCCGGCTGGCGTCCGACGAGGGCGTAGACCGTGAAGGCGCCCAGGACCGAGGAGATGACGACGCGGCCGATGTTGCGGCTGCTCATGTCGCCCATGATCTCCTCGAGCACGAAGGTGATGGAGGCGAGCGGCGTGTTGAAGGCGGCGGAGAGGCTGGCCGAGGCTCCCACCACCACGGGCCCGCGGCGCTTGCGCTTCGACGAGCCCATGAAGCCCGAAAGCCACGACGAAATCGAGGCGCCGATCTGGACGGTGGGCCCCTCGCGACCGAGGCTCGTCCCGCCTCCCAGGCTCAGGATGCCGGCGATGAACTTGACGATCGCGATCCGGATGGGGATATAGCCGAGCTCCTTCCAGTAGGCGGCCTTGACCTGGGGTATGCCCGAGCCCGCGGCCTCGGGCGCGAAGGAGCTCAGGAGGAATCCCACGGCAGCCGAGGTCGAGATGATCGTCAGGAAACTGGCGATGACGAAGTAGAGCGTGGAGCGGGTCGCGAAGGCGACGAAGGTCACGCTGAAGAGAAGATTGGTCAGTACGAGGAAGGCGACCGACGAGAGCGCGGCCGCGAGACTCGTCACTCCCGTCTGGACGATGGCCAGGGTGTTGTCGGAGAGCCCGCGGCCGATCGTGGCCAGGGAGCGCGCGTGGTTTTTCCTGTGCATAAAGCCTTCTCGATAAATAGGTACAGGCGGGTGACGGCTTGATCTTCCTGTCGGAGGGCCCGCCGAAACGGATTTTATCCTAGGATTTCCGGTATGCGCGGTCAATACCGCGGCTGCGCCGTATGGAGCCGTAAACGGGTTTTTTAGGAAGTGATTAGAGAAATTTAAGCGAGAGCGCGGCGGCGAGGATAAAGGCCAGGGGCACGAGGATGTCGGGGAGTCGGATCGGGCGCGGCGCGACGGTCCGCCGCGGATTGTAGGACCGAGCCTCGAGTGCCGCTGCGCTCCGCAGTGCCGAGCGCAGCGCGGCGGCCACGAAGGACTCCAGCGCGAAGAGCGAACGCGAGCCGACCCCCCCCGGAGCCGGGCGGCGGCCCCCGGGACCCGGAAGCGCGTTAGCTGACACCATATCCGGACGGCCCTGCGGCCCGCGCGCTGCCCCCGCCCCGTGCGCCGCCCCCGCC
>JAJXZP010000314.1:0-8748 GCA_021779995.1 bacterium
CGGGCCATGTCGAAATCGTGGATCATCATGTCGAGGAAAATTCCTCCCGACACGGCTACATACGAGGCGGGAGGCGGCGCGGGGTCGC
The DNA here is from genome assembly GCA_021779995.1 of bacterium. Taxonomy (GTDB): domain Bacteria; phylum Spirochaetota; class Spirochaetia; order Treponematales; family Rectinemataceae; genus JAJXZP01. The sequence goes on from JAJXZP010000314.1 coordinate 89, forward strand.
GGGAAGTGATCTTGACGATCTGCGGCGCGCCCACCGCGCCGGACTCGACGAGCTCGCGCACTCTCTTGAAATTATGGTCGAAGCGCCGGTTGAAGCCGACCTGCAGCTTGACATTCGCCTTCTTCACCGCCTCCAGCGCCGCGCGCACCTTTGCGACCGTGAGGTCCACGGGCTTCTCGCAGAAGATATGCTTGCCGGCCTGAGCCGCCTTGACCACGAAATCCGCGTGCGTATCGGTCGACGAGCAGATGAGGACCGCGTCGATATCCTTGTCGGCGATCAGGGCCGCCGGGTCCTTGAGTACCTTGGCCACACCCAGATTCCTGGCCCAGCTCTCGATCGCCGGCGTCATGTTGAGGTCGGCGATCGCGACGAGTTTCGCGTTCGGCATGAAATAGGCGATGTTCTCCGCGTGGATCTTGCCGATGCGCCCGGCTCCGATGATTCCGATAGTGATCGACTGCGACATGAAATCCTCCTAGGTGACCTCGTTGGCAACGGCCCATCACCGTCCTGCAAACGTTTTCAGTTCGCGCTAATTATTGCCACCTTTCCTAAAAAAAGTCAAACACTTTTTCAGCCTCGCAGATCGCCAGCCATTAGCAACTGCCGTAAACCTCACCCCACACCCACCCCTCCGGCGCGATAGAGCTTCGGTCGTTTCAGTAGCTCTTCAGGGAGCGGACGATTCTCAACCGGGGAAGCGCTGGACGCCGCGGAGACGATCATCGCGGCTTAGCCGCCCCAGGCGCCGGCCTTTTCGAAGGGTTCACACGGGCGCCGCAGACACGATCCGCTCGGATTGCGCCGTGGTCGTCACGACGAACGGTACGGCCGGTTCGGCTGAAACCCCGTAGCCGGAATCTACGAATATCCCGGCCCGGATCCGTCCATTCCCGTTTACTTCAGCCTTCGCCCATCGCCACCCGAGCCGGCTTCTCGCTGGGAAACTCGCCTGGATCGCCTATTTCCCCGGATACCTTCCGTACGTGCCGAGGCCTCCCCGCGACGCTGCCGTGGACTTCTTCCGCCGCCGAGGGAGCGCTTCCGCGGGGCAAGGAAGCCATCGAGATTCCGCGACAGAATGCAGATCGGCCCTCCAGCTCGGATTCGAGGACCCCGTCAGGTCGCTTTTCCGACTCCCCGGGTCGACCGCTCGCTCATGCCAATGAAATAGGTGCGCCCTTTTCCAGGGATTCGCGCATCGCCACGGCGAGGCGAGTGGCCTCCCGCGCGTCCTCGAGCGAAGAGGCCGAGGTGGCTCCGGAGTTGACCGCTTCGACAAAGGCGTTCGCCTCGCGCAGGAAGGCGTCGCCGAACCGCGAGAAAAAGTCGATCTGGCCCGTCGATTGCGAGGCGCCGCCTGCCTCGCGGATCACGGGAAGCTCGGACAGGTTGCGTCCGCACGAGAGGGCCCCGGAGGTTCCCGTCACGGACATCGTGGCCTCGTAGCCCCGATGGGAGGTGCGGGAGACGTGAAAAGAGGCCAGCACACCCTTTTCGAACTCGACCATCGCCGCGGCGGTGTCCACGTCGCCGCAGCCTCCGAGCCCGGGATACATGACGCGCGTCCCGTACGCGCTGACGCGCAAGGGACGGATCCCCTCCAGCATCCAGCGCGTGAGATCGATGTCGTGGATCGCGCAGTCGAGGAAAATGCCGCCGGAGGTGGGCGCGAACTTCACAAAGAATCCGCTCGGGTCCACCGGGTCGTGGGACTCGCAGTGGATGCGGAAGACCGTCCCGAGCTCGGCTCCGGCCACAGCCCGCTTCACGTGCGCGTAGGAGGGGTCGAAGCGGCGCATGAAACCGATCATCGCTGTCTGCTTCGGATGCCTCCGCGCGACCTCGATCACGCGATCGCACGGGGCGACGTCGAGCGATAGCGGCTTCTCGCAGAAGAGGTGCTTCCCCGCCTCCAGAACCTGGATCGATTGGCCGGCGTGCAGCGAGGTGGGCGTGACCAGCCACACCGCGTCGAGGTCGGGGTGTCCCAGCAGAGCGAGAAGGTCCGTGTAGACCGCGACGCCGAGATTTTTCTCGGCCCACTCGAGCTCCGAGGCGACCGGGCTGGCGGCTGCCACGAGGACGACGCCGGGGACTCTCTTCGACAGATTCTCGGCATGGCGCCGTCCCAGGCGACCAAGACCGGCGATACCGACACGGACAATATGCGACACACCAAGCTCCTTTTCGGCGATGGATGGAACTGTCGAGCGTCGCGGGGCACCCGCGGGAGGCTATGCCGCCCATGGGGCCCATGACGCTCTGTAAACGTTTGCCGTTTTGCGAAACGAAGGATTCGGCCTAGTCCTTGATCGTCTTGCGGAAGTCGAGCAGCTGCTGGGCGTTGGCCTTGGTGATCAGGGTCGCGCCGGAGTCGATGCGCTTGTCGATCGTCGTGCCGGCCTTGAGCTCGAGAGCCTTCTCGATGGCGAGGCGGCCCATATCGTAATTGCCCTGGGCGATCGACCCGTACAGGTCGCCCGCCAGCATCGATTTGAGGGCATCCTCGGTGGCGTCGACGCCGATGATCGGGACGTGCTTGCCGGCCTGCTGCATGGCGCGGAGAGCGCCGAGGGCTTCCTCGTCGTTGCCGGCGAACACACCGTCGATGTCAGGAGTGGCCTGAAGCACATTCTGCGTGACGGTGTAAGCCCTCTCGCGGTCGCTGTACGCGGGCTGGTTGGCGGCGATGACCATGCCGGCGGCCTTGAGCACCTGCTCGGCGCCGTTGACGCGGTCCGTCATGGTCGGATTGCCCGGGGCCCCGTAAAGGAGGAGGACCTTGTCGCCGCGCTTGAGCTGCGAGGCGAGCGCCTTGCCGCCGGCCCTGCCCGCGGCGAGGTTATCGGTGCCGATGAAGCTCGCGTAATCGTTGAAGCCCGCGGGCATTCCGGTGTCGACGAGGATGACGGGCACGCCCTTGGCCTTGGCCTGCTCCAGGACATTGACGGAGGCGGCGGGCTGCGAGGGGGCGAAAACGAGGACGTCGATGTTCTGCGCCAGGACGTCCTGGACCATGTTGATCTCCTGCTCGACGGCGTCCTCGCTGGGCGGCCCGAGGAGGATCAGCTCCACGTTGTTCTTCTCGGCGGCGGACTTCGCGCCGGCGGCGACGATCTTCCAATACTGGCTGCTGAGGGTCTTGAGGACCATGCCGACCTTGAGTTTCTTGTCGGCGGCGAATGTCGGACTGCCCATGGCGAAGGCGAACATCGCAACCGTGACGAGCGTGACGAACCTTTTCATTTCTCACTCCTCCTGAATCGAATCTTCGGTAAGACTCATAGTCTCACTCAAAAGCCGCGCCCACCGACCTCCTTTCCTCGCGCTTCCCGCGGAATTGACATAGGCTCATTTCTTGCCGCCCATCATCACGCGTTGGCGCAGCACATCGACCGCGACGGCTATGATGATGACCGCGCCGATGGCGAAGGTCTGGTAATTCGAGTCCACGTTGAGCAGGTTGAGGCCGTTGCGGAGCACGGCGATGATGAGCACGCCTACGACCGTGTTGCCGATCGAGCCGACGCCGCCGAAGAAACTCGCGCCGCCGATGATCACCGCCGCGATCGCGTCGGTCTCGTAGTCGAGTCCGGCCAGCGGGTAGGCGGCGTTGACGCGCCCCACCATGACTATGCCCGCCAATGCGGCGGTGAAGCCGCTCATCATGTAGACCATGTTGAGGATGGCGTTCACCTTGATGCCGCTCAACCTGCTGGCCTCTTTGTTGCCGCCCACCGCGTAGACGTAGCGCCCGGTCGCCGTCCTGGTCAGGAAGAGATAGGTGCAGATATAGAGTACCGCGACCAGCACGAAGCTGACCGGCAGCCTGCCGATGTAGTTGTTGCCGAGGAACTGTATCGGAGCGGGGAACATGCTGATCGGAGCGGCGGCCGTGACGACGAGGGCGATGCCTCTGGCCATCTTCTGCATGCCGAGAGTCGAGATGAAGGGATGGGGCAAGTGCAGCTTCGTGAGCAGGAGGCCGTTGATCAGTCCGAGCAGGGTCCCCGTGGCGAGACAGATCAGGATCGAGAGATAGGGATTGAGGTGGAGATTGACGCTTACGATGCCCATGACCATGATCGAGAGGGCGAGGACCGATCCTACGGAGAGGTCGATGCCGGCCGTCAGGATCGCCAGGAACATGCCCACCGATACGATGGCGCTGATGGCGGCCTGCGAAGCTACATTGGTCAGGTTGCCGACGGTGAGGAACCGCGGCGAGAGGATGGTCATGATCAGGACCAGCAAAATCAGGCTGACGAGGACGCCCAGATTGTAAAGGCTGCCCTTCGATTTTCTCTTGACCGGGATGGCTGCGTCCGTACTGGTCTTCTCGTGTGGCATCGTGATTTCTCCTTAATCCTCGCGTGCTCTGGTTAGGCCGACGCGGCAATGCCCGAGGCCGCGTACAGGATCTTCTCCTGCGTAGCTTCCTCCTGGCTGAACTCGGCCGTGATTTTTCCTTCATGCATGACGAGGATGCGATCGGCCATGCCCATGACCTCGTCCATTTCCGAGCAGATGATGATCACGGCGGCGCCGTTGGCCACCAGCTCATTCATCAGGTTGTAGACTTCCACCTTCGCGCCGACGTCTATGCCGCGCGTGGGCTCGTCGAATATGAAAATTTTCGCCTTGGTGAGCAGCCATTTCGCGATGACCACCTTCTGCTGGTTGCCGCCGCTCAATTCTCCGACCACCGCCTCGACATTGGTCGCGCGAAGCTTCAGGTCGGAAGACATCTTCTCGGCCGCCTGCCGGATGGCCTTCAGCCGGAGAAAGCCCAGGCGGGAGTACCGTTCCAGCCGTACGAGCGAGGCGTTGAAGGCGACGCTCTTGATCAGGATGAGCCCCTGGCTCTTGCGGTCCTCGGTGAGAAAGGCGATCCCGGCGCCGATCGAGTCCCGCGGAGAGCGGATCTTGATTTCCTTGCCGAAGACCCGTATCACGCCGGCGTCGATGGGGTCGGCGCCCGTGATGGCCCTGGCCGTTTCCGTGCGACCGGCGCCCACCAGGCCGGCGAAACCCAGGATCTCTCCCGCGTAGGCCTTGAACGAGATGTCGTGCAGCACGCCCTTCCGTTCGAGTCCCTCGACCGAGAGCGCCTCCTTGTCGCGTCTGCTCTTCACTTTCGGATACTTGTTGACGATATCGCGGCCGACCATCAGGCGGATGATGTCGTCGACCGTCGCCTCGCCGATATTCATGCTCGCGACCCTTTTCCCGTCCCGGAGAACGGTGACCCGGTCGCAGATGCGCTTGACTTCGTCCAGCCGATGGGAGATGAAAACGACGGTCACGCCCTTCGCCTTCACCTGGTCGATGATCCGGAAGAGGTCCTCGGCCTCGTGCTCGCTCAGACTCGAGGTGGGCTCGTCCATGATGATCAGCTTCGCATTGGAATGGACCGCCTTGCAGATCTCGACCATCTGCTGATGTCCGATGCCGAGGTCGCCGGTGCGCTTCTTCGGATCGAGATTCAAACCCAGGTCGCGGAGCAGCGATTCCGCCTCCTCGAGCATCCGCTTGCGATCGAGAATCCTGAGTCGCCTGACCTTGTAGGTCTCTCGTCCGAGGAAGATATTCTCCACGACCGTCAGATGGGGAATGAGGTTCAGTTCCTGGTAGATGCAGGCGATTCCGAGCCCCATGGCCTTGAGCGGCGTCAATTGCAACAGGCGCTTGCCGTCGAAGACGATCTCGCCCTGATCGGGCGTGTAGGCTCCGGTGAGGATCTTGATGAGGGTCGACTTGCCCGCCCCATTCTCGCCCGTCAGGCCGTGGACCTCTCCGGCCATCACCTCCAGGTCCACGGAATCGAGAGCGAGGACTCCGGGAAAGCGCTTCGTAACCCCGGTCAACTTCAGCAATACCGCATCGTCACTCATAGAAAAATCCCCCATCGAAAATGCGCAAAATCGTCGCGCCTGCGTGCAGTCCTTCGAATCGACGGACCCGCGGCGAAGCGAAGCGCCGGCGAGAGCGCTTCCGATCGAGCTCCACGCGTTTTCATCCGATCCCGGCCTGCGGCGACCGGAAGCCACAAGAACAGGAAAGCCCCGCTCCGCGCCTCTCGTCTCCGCATTTCTGCAAACGTTTTCACATAAATCCAATTATTACCCATCTTTTTCCGCTTGTCAACTTTTTTCAGTCGGCTTCGGGAAACGAGAACGGCCCCCTCGCGGGCCGGCAAAAACGCGGAGCCGAGGGGAACGGCCCCTCCGCTTGCCCGCCGTCTCGCCGTACGGTACAGTGAGTGCCCTGGCACACGTGGCATGATAAGCATCAAAGACCTGGCCCGCCTCGCGGGCGTCTCGCCCTCGACCATCTCGCGCGCGGTCAACGGCAAGAAGTACGTCAAGCCGGAGATCCGCGAACGCGTTCTCGCGCTGGTCAAGGAAACGGGCTATGTGCCCAACAACGCGGCGCGCTCCATGGTGCTGCAGCGCACCTTCACGGTGGGCATCGTCATCCCCGACACCTTCAACATGTTCCAGCGCCAGCTCTTCTCGACCATCGAGCGCAGCCTCGAGGGCTTCGGCTACCGGACGATGTTCTACTTCGTCAAATGGGAGGCGGAGAGCGAGCTCAAGTGCCTGAGGCGCCTCAAGGCGGAGAAGCTCGACGGCATCATCATGCTGCACGAGGTGACGCACCCGAGCTTCTACGAGTACCTCGCCGACGGCGCTCCGCCCGTGGTGCTCTGCACCTTCTCCCGCGAGGGCCTGACCTTCCATTCGGTGCACGTCGACGAGGTCGCGGCGGCGAAGGCGGGCATGGCCCACCTCATCGGGCTCGGCCACCGCCGGATCGGCCTCGTCTCGGGCATCCACTTCTCCTTCGGCGCGCAGCGCGCCGAGGGCTACCGCGCGGCGCTCGACGCGGCCGGGATCGACTACGACGAGAATTGGACGGTTTTCGTGCCGTCATATACGCTGGAGGAAGGCCGGCTCGGGATGAAGCGCCTCCTCGAACGCGGCGCGGGCCTGACCGCCCTGTTCGCCGCCACCGACGAGCTCGCCATCGGCGCGGTGCGCGCCCTGCACGAGGCGGGACTCTCGGTGCCGGACGACGTGTCGGTGGTCGGCTTCGACGACATCGACATCACCGAGTATCTGGCGCCCGCGCTGACGACCATCCGCCAGCCCATCCAGGAGATGGGCGGCAAGACCGCGGCCATCATGTCCGAGCTCATCGCCGGCGAGAAGAAGAACGAGGGCTCTACCGTCCTGGGTTTCGAGCTCGTGGTCCGCGAGTCCCGCCGCCCCGCCGAGGCCGCTCGCCGACCCGCTTGAACGCGGCGAGGGCGCCGTAGGTGAGGGCGATGAAGATGGCGAACGTGAAGGAGAAGAGCAGGGCCTTGGGGTCGGTCGTCGCGTCGCGGATCTCGTCGAAGACGCGCTCGGGCTTGAAGATCGCGTCCCAGGAGCTCAGGCGCGAGAAGCGCCCGAGATAGATGCCGAAGCCAGCCAGGAGTATTGCGACGGCGAGGAGCGCTCGGGCGGCGGCCGCGCCCCAGGCCCTGGCCAGCGTGCGCTGCACGAGCCACATCGACACGAGTCCCATGAAGTGGCCGATGAAGGCGAACACCGCGTTCATGAGGAGGTCGTACCAGATGAGGGCGTTGATGCCCAGCCACTCCGAGGGCGAGGCCCGGAGGTAGGTCCGGTCGATGACGTGGATGAAGTCGGTGAGGATGTAGGGCGCGTTGGGATAGAAGAGCAGCCAGAGCAGGGCGAAGGGGGCGGCCGCGATCGAGAGCGCCCTCCCCGGCGCGATGTGCGACAGCAGCGTGGAGCCCACGGCCGCGATCAGGAAGGGCACGACGGCGAGGGCCAGGTTCCAGACCAGGTAGAGGTACCAGAGCCGGCCCGAGATGAGCACGCGGAGGCCGTAGATGAGCACGCAACCGAGCGACGCCAACCCGAAGATCGCCGTCAGGCTGAGAAGATCCGAATGCCTCTTCCGCGCGCTCATCCCGCCTCCGGCCCTCCCCGCCTAGGCCTCGATCGCCTTGGTCGCGATCTTCTCGGCGACGCGCGCGGTGAAGTCGCCCAACGCGAGGCCGTTCTCCTGCCGGCCGTCGCGGTGCCGCACCGACACGGCGCCCTCGTCGGCTTCCTTCTGCCCCACGACGAGCATGTACGGGATCTTCTGGTTCTGGGCGTCGCGGATCTTGGCGTTCATGCGCTCGTCGGAGAGCATGGCCTCGGCGCGGATGCCCGAGGCCCTGAGCGCGGCCTTGACCTTGGCGGCGTAGTCGGAGAAGGCCGGGGCCACGGGGATCACGACGGCCTGGACGGGGCAGAGCCAGACGGGGAAGGCTCCGGCGTAGTGCTCGATGAAGACGCCGAAGAAGCGCTCGAGCGAGCCCAGGAGGGCGCGGTGCACCATGTAGGGCTGCTTCTGCTGGCCGTCCTTGTCGACGTAGGTCATGTCGAAGCGCTCCGGCTCGTTCCAGTCGAACTGGATGGTGGTCATCTGCCACTCGCGGCCGATCGCGTCCTTGACCTTGAGGTCGATCTTGGGCCCGTAGAAGGCGCCGCCGCCCTCGTCGATGACGTACTTCAGGTTCCGCGACTCGAGCGCGTGGATCAGCGCTGCCGTTGCTCGCTCCCAGTCGTCGTCTGAACCGACGGCCTTCGGCG
>JAJXZP010000314.1:8758-20617 GCA_021779995.1 bacterium
CTTCTTGAGCGAGGCGATCGCCTCCTCCCAGCGCGAGTCCTCGCCGATCCCGCCCTCCTTGGGCTTGGTCGCGAGGTAGGCCTTGATGTCCTTGAAGCCGAGGGTCCGCCACATGTGGAGGCTGAAGCGCAGCACCTCCTCGACCTCGCTCTCGATCTGCTCCGGGCTGCAGATGATGTGCGCGTCGTCCTGGGTGAAGCCGCGCACGCGCATGAGCCCGTGCAGGACGCCCGAGCGCTCGTAGCGGTACACGGTGCCGAGCTCGGCCCAGCGCAGGGGCAGGTCGCGGTAGGAGCGCACCTGGCTCTTGTAGATCATGATGTGGAAGGGACAGTTCATCGGCTTCACGTAGTAGTCGTCCTCGTCGATCTTCATGGGCGAGTACATGTTGCCCTTGTAGAAGCCGAGGTGGCCCGAGGTCTCCCAGAGCCAGCTCTTGCCGATGTGCGGAGTGAAGAGGATCTCGTAGCCGTTGCGGTAGTGCTCGTCGCGCCACCAGTTCTCGAGCTCGACGCGGAAGCGCCCGCCCTTGGGGTGCCAGTAGACGAGGCCCGGGCCCGCCTCCTCGTGGGTCGAGAAGAGGTCGAGCTCGCGGCCGAGCTTGCGGTGGTCGCGCTTCTCGGCCTCCTCGAGCATCTTGAGGTGGGCCTCCAGATCGGCCTTGCTCGCGAAGGCGAGGGCGTAGATGCGGGTGAGCATGGGGCGCTTCTCATCGCCCCTCCAGTAGGCGCCGGCGAGGGCGCGCAGCTTGAAGGCGTCGGGCCTGATCTCGCGGGTGGTGGCGACGTGGGGGCCTCGGCAGAGGTCGACGAAGCCGTCCTGCTCGTAGGTGGAGATGCTTCCGTCGTCGAGGGCCTCGATGAGCTCGAGCTTGAAGGGCTGGTCGGCGAAGAGCTTCCGGGCCTCGTCCTTCGAGATTTCCCTGCGGACGAACTCGGCGCCCGAGGCGATGATGCGGCGCATCTCCTTCTCGATCGCGGCCAGGTCCTCGGTCGCCACGGGGCTCGGAAACTGAAAATCGTAGTAGAAGCCGTCGTCGATGGCGGGGCCGATTCCCAGCTTGGCGCCCGGATGCAGCTTGAGCACGGCTTCGGCCAGGACGTGGCTGGCCGAGTGTCTGATGGTCTGGACGTTCGCGGACATGGACTCTCCTTCCCGGGCGGACGCTCCGGCGTCCGAACCCGACAGGGGCGCATACGGCCCCGGCACAAGCACGCGGGGCCCCCGGGGAACGCGCCCCCGCCTCAGGACCGCGGCGCGCCGCAGAAGCGGCGCTCGCATGCCGTAAGCGTAAGGACGAACTCCACGGGGGCCCCGCATCTGCGGAAGGCCTCGACCGCTGGGGGAATCCGCGGTACCACCTTACTTCGGCACCCCTCGACGGGGGCCGCTCTCGACGCCGTTGACGCCGGCCTGCGGCCGCGATTACCGGGCGCGTCTGGCGCCTTTGCTCGCGGCGGCTCCGGAGCGGTTTTCGCCGCGCCTCCGCCGGTGGGTCTCTCAATCGCGGACCCCCGCGAAAATTCCGCCGCCTTGAGGCGAGCCGAAAATCGCGGCGCTGGGCGGACCGTAAGGTCCGCTTCGCGACCTCCCTGTGACGGGGTGTGCGGCTACTCTTCTCCTTCATAGCCTTTCGGGGCAAAGGTACAGTTCGGCCGGGGGGCTGTCAAGGGAGCCCGGCGATTCGAGGCCATCCGTCAGCGCGATCTCCATGGATGACACGGTGGCATGTCGGCAGGCCGAGCATGGCTGGCCTTGCCGTTTGAATGAATATAGCCTATTATAGTCTCATGGAGACTATAACGATCTCTGGTTTCAAAGCGAAGATTTCAGAACAGCTTCGCAAGGTTCGCGCCGGAGAAAGCATCCTCATAGCCGATCGGGAAACGCCCATAGCCCTGGTATCCCCGATAGCGGAGGAGCCGCGCGCCCGCATCAGGAAACCCAAGGTCGAGAAATTCGCTCCCCTGCCTCCCCCTTCTTCCATAAAGTACGACCCGCTCGACTATCTGTTCGAGGACCGCGAAGCGAGATGAAAGTCTACCTGGATTCCTCGGTCGTACTTCGCTACCTCTTGAATGCCGATGAGACCCTCATGCGCATCGGGGACGGACACGAGATAGCATCGAGCGAACTCCTCGATATCGAGTGCAGACGGGTCTTGCAGCGCGAACGACTGGCGATGCGAATCGACGACGAACTCTACGCCGAGGCAGTCCAGGCTCTCGATTCGATTCTCGACATGATATCGATCATCGAACTCGGGAAAAACGTGCTTCACCGGGCAGGCGAGAGCTTCCCTACGGTCATCGGAACCCTGGATGCGCTGCACCTCGCCTCGGCCCTCCTCTGGCGGGAGAGCGAACCGGGCGATATCGCCATCCTCACCTACGACAAGCAGCTCGCATTATGCGCGAAGGCCCTGGATATTCCCGCCTTCGGCGCGAAAAAACGCGGGACGGCCCCTCGCTGAAGCGTCGCGGCCGCCGAACTCGAGGCTAGAGGCGGCTCGCCCCTTGTTTTTGCCCCGTCTAGTCGCTATTTTTACGATAGTAAACACCATGGCGGACAACACGGATATCGAGGGCGCCCTAAGCACCCGCAGCGAAGAGGAGTTCAAGGAGCCCGACGAGTATCGGGTGCTGCTCCTCAACGATGACTTTACCACCATGGAGTTCGTCGTATCGGTGCTGATGACCGTGTTCCACAAGCCCATTCCGGAGGCGACGAGAATCATGCTCGACGTCCATAAGAAAGGAAAGGGGACCGTTGGGGTGTACAGTTACGACATCGCCGTGACGAAGATCAATCAGGTGCATCTTTTGGCGAAGCAGAACGGCTTTCCGCTGAAATGCACCATGGAGAAGGCATAAGACGTATGAAGGTCAGCCAGGAAGTCCAGGCCATATTCAACGCCGCGTACAACGAGGCGAAGCTCCGAAACCACGAGTATCTCACGCCGGAGCACATTCTCTACGCGGCCCTCTCCTTCGAGCAGGTCCGCACCATACTCGAAGCCTGCGAGGCCGACGTGGAGCAGCTCAGGCGGGGCATGGAGGCCTACTTCGAGCAGAAGATCCCCCAGGTCAAGAACTCCGAGCCGGTCCAGACCGCGGGCTTCCAGAGCGTGATCGAGCGGGCGGTCCTCCAGTCCCAGGCCGCCGGCAAGGAAGAGGTCGAGGTCGCCGATGTCCTCGTGTCGCTCTATGACGAGGAGCGCAACTACTCCGCCTACTATCTCCGCAAGTCCGGGGTCAAGCGGCTCCAGCTGCTCGAGGTGATCTCCCACGGCGAGGGCGTCGACGGCGAGGCCTTCGAGGAAGAGGATGACGAGGAGGAGGACGAGGAGGGGCGCGAGTCGCCCCAGGAGCGCAAGCCCCGGCCCGCGAGCCGGGTCAGCCCGCTGGAGCGCTTCGCCTCCGACCTGACCAAGGCCGCCCGCGAGGGCAAGCTCGAGCCGGTGATCGGCCGGATGGCCGAGATCGAGCGCACCGTCCAGGTGCTCTGCCGCCGCCTCAAGAACAACCCCATCCACGTCGGCGACGCCGGCGTCGGCAAGACCGCCATCACCGAGGGCCTCGCCCAGAGGATCGTCTCGGGCGACGTCCCGCCGCGCCTGCGCGACTACACCATCTACGCCCTCGACATGGGCGCCCTCCTCGCCGGGACCAAGTTCCGCGGCGACTTCGAGGAGCGCGTGAAGCGCGTGGTGGACGAGCTCCTGAAAAAGGATCGCTGCATTCTCTTCATCGACGAGATCCACACCATCGTGGGCGCGGGCGCCGTCTCCGGCGGCTCGCTCGACGCCTCCAACCTCTTAAAGCCCGCCCTCACCTCGGGCAAGCTGCGCTGCATCGGAAGCACGACCTACGACGAGTACAACAAGTACTTCGAGAAGGACCGCGCCCTCTCGCGGCGCTTCCAGAAGATCGACATCGTGGAGCCCAGCCAGAGCGAGACGGTCGAGATATTGAAGGGCCTGCGGTCCAAGTACGAGGAGTACCACCGGGTCCGCTACTCCGACGAGGGGCTCGAGCTCGCCGTGCGGCTCTCGGCCCAGTACATCACCGAGCGGCGCCTGCCCGACAAGGCGATCGACGTGATCGACGAGGCGGGGGCCTGGGCCCGCATGAACGACTACAAGACCCGCAAGGCCGCCGTCAAGGACGGCGCCGTCGGTGACGGGAGTGAAGCGGCCGAAGGCGAGGCCGCCAAGGCCGGCGACGATTCCGGCGGCGACGACGCGACGCCCGCTTTCGCGTCCGACGGCGGCTTCGGCGCGGCCGTGGCCCTAGCCGAGCCGACCGTCGCGGCCAAGGATTCCACGGTCCTGGCCGGACCCGAGGCGGAGACCGAGATACTCGACATCTCCGCGAGGGAGATCGAGACCGTCGTGGCCAAGATAGCGCGCATCCCCGAGCGCTCGGTCTCGATGACCGAAAAGGACAAGCTCGGCTCGCTCGAGGCCTCGCTCAAGGGCGAGGTCTTCGGCCAGGACGCCGCGCTGGAGGCGGTCGTGCGTGCGGTCAAGCGCTCGCGGGCCGGCTTCCGCTCGCCCGACAAGCCCGTGGCCAACTTCCTCTTCGTCGGGCCCACGGGCGTCGGCAAGACCGAGCTCGCCCGGCAGCTCGCCAAGCACATGGGCGTCTCGCTCCACCGCTTCGACATGTCGGAGTACCAGGAAAAGCACACGGTGAGCCGGCTCATCGGCTCGCCGCCCGGCTACGTGGGCTACGAGGAGGGCGGGCTCCTCACCGACGCCATCCGCAAGACGCCCCACGCCGTGGTCCTCCTCGACGAGATCGAGAAGGCCCATCCCGACGTCTTCAACATCCTCCTGCAGATCATGGACTACGCCACCCTGACCGACAACCAGGGCCGCAAGGCCGACTTCCGCAATGTCATCCTCATCATGACGAGCAACGCGGGCGCGCGCGAGCTGGGCAAGAGCCTCATCGGCTTCGGCGAGCGGGCGGTCACCGAGTCCGCGCTGAACGAGGCGGTCGAGCGGGCCTTCACGCCCGAGTTCCGCAACCGGCTCGACGCGGTGGTGCGCTTCGAGAACCTGCCGCCGACGGTCATCGAGCGCATCGTCGAGAAGGCGATCGACGACTTCCGCGTCCAGCTCGCCGAGAAGAAGGTCACGCTCACGGCCACTGCGGCCCTGATCAGGCACCTCGCGGAGAAGGGCTACTCGCGCGAGTTCGGGGCGCGCAACATCGGCAGGCTCGTCGAGGACAAGATCAAGACCTTCTTCGTCGACGAGGTTCTCTTCGGCCGCCTGGCCGAGGGAGGCACCGCGGTCGCCGACGTCGTGGACGGCGAAGTGCGCATCACGGTCTCTTGATCCGGTCCCTCGATTCGGAGTCCGCATCCATGCACAGCCCCGTGTCGACGACGGGCCTCAAGGCGCGCTACCGCCCCCTGGCCCAGGACTTCATCCTGGCCTTTCTCTCGCTCGTCTTCGCCGTCTGCTCCTTCGCCTTTCCCCGGACCGGCTGGCCGGATTCCTCCGGCTTCCCGCGGGGCGACCTCATGGGCCTCGCCTTCCTCGGCACGGCCGCGCTCTCCCTCCTCGCCCCCTTCGTGGGCGAGGAGGCTCCCGCGATCCTGCGCTTCCTGCGCACCTTCTATCCCCAGGCCCTCATGCCGCTCTTCTTCCAGGAGTCGATCCTCCTCTCGGTCGAGACCTTCCGCGGCCGGACCTTCGACGCCCAGATCGCGGCGATAGACCAGGCCATCTTCGGCTACCAACCGGCCCGATGGTTCCACCACGCCCTCGACTCCTTCCCCGCCATCAACGAACTGATGTTCGCCTCCTACTTCCTGTACTACATCATCTTCTCCGTCACGCCCTGGCTCATCTACTTCTCCGGCCGCGAAGAGGATTCCCGGCGGGTCATGTTCGTCCTCTCCGCCATGATGGCCCTCATCTTCATCTGGTACCTCTTTTTCAGGGTCGAAGGGCCCAAGTACTGGTTCGAGGATCTCAGGCGCAAGGCATACGGCGAGTTCCAGGGCGGGTTTTTCGTGCACTTCTTCCAGGGGGTGTTCCGCTCGACCCCGCTGTACGGGGCGGCCTTCCCCTCGACCCACGTCGCCTTCACCCTGCTCATGCTCATCAGCGCGGCCCGCCTCGACCGCAGGCTCCTCTGGGCCTACGTCCCCGGCCTCACCCTCGTGGGCTGCGCCACGGTGTATCTCTACGCCCACTACTTCACCGACGTGCTCGGCGGGCTCGCCGTCACGGCCCTGCTCGAGCCGCTGCTGTGGCGGGCCTACCCGCGGATGCGCGATGCGCTGGAGCGTCGCGCATCCGGGCGCCGCGGCCCGGAAAGCCGCGGCCCGGAGCGGCCCGCATGAGGCCGAGGCGAGGGCCGAGCTTCCCCTATCTCGACGAGACGATGGACTTTCCCTTCCCGGACCCGGGCACTGCCGACGCTCACGGGCTCGTGTGCTCGGGCGGGAACCTCTCGCCGGGACTCCTTCTGTCGGCCTATCGCCGCGGCCTCTTCCCCTGGTTTTCCGAGGGCGAACCCATTCTCTGGTGGAGCCCCGATCCCCGCTTCGTCCTCGATCCGGAGGAGCTGCACCTGAGCGAGACCATGCGCAAGATCCTGCGGCGCCGAGAGCAGGAGCGCGCCGCCGGGGCCTTCGAACTGAGCCTGGACCGCGACTTCGCCGCGGTGATCGAGGCCTGCTCCCGCTCGCCGCGCCGCGGCCAGTCGGGCACCTGGATCACGGCCGACATGATAGCCGGCTACCGGGAGCTGCACCGGCTCGGCTACGCCCACTCGGTCGAAGCCTGGCGCCGCGGCGCCCTCGTCGGCGGGCTGTACGGCGTCTCGCTCGGCTCGATCTTCTTCGGCGAGTCGATGTTCAGCTTCGAGAGCGACGTCTCGAAGGCCGCCTTCATTCCCCTCGTGTGGCGCCTCCGAGAGGAGGGCTTCACCCTGATCGATTCGCAAGTGTATACTGACCATCTCGCGGGGCTCGGCGCCAGGCGGATCGCGAGAGGCGACTACCTCGAACGCCTGGCGGATTGCCTGGGCGCGGCCACGCGAAAGGGCGACTGGGGCGCCCTCTTTCCCGGCTTCCCCCTCTCGGAAACCTATCGCCGAATCGTACAGAAAGAGCCCGAACGAGCATGAAGATACTGTTCATCCAGCTTCCCGTGCAGGACCCCAACTGGGAGAGCGCCCGAGCCAACATCCCCCTGGCCGCGGGGTACCTGGCGGCCTACGCCGAGTCTCGGGGCCTCCTGGAGCGCGGGGAATGGCGGCTCCTCGACCGGCGTGTCCAGGACCTGGGCTCCGACAGCGCCATCGTCGAGGCCATCCTCGCCGAGCAGGCCGACCTCGCCTGCTTCTCCCTCTACATGTGGAACCTCGAACGCTCGGTGCAGATCGCCGAGCGCGCCGCCTCGGCCTCCAACCGCACGCGCTTCGCGGCCGGCGGCCCCGAGGTGGTCCAGGACATGCCCCTGTTCTCGCGCTCGCCCTTCCACTCCCTGATCGAGGGCGAGGGCGAGTCGGCCTTCTGCGCCCTCCTCGACGACCTCAGGCGCG
The DNA here is from genome assembly GCA_021779995.1 of bacterium. Lineage (GTDB taxonomy): Bacteria > Spirochaetota > Spirochaetia > Treponematales > Rectinemataceae > JAJXZP01. Next base: position 16,327 of record JAJXZP010000314.1, read on the forward strand.
GGCGTCCGCTTTCCAAGCGCTACGCCGCCGAGGCCCCCCTCGACCTCGCGACGGCGCCCAATCCCTATCTCGTCGGCGCCCTGGGCTTCGAGGACGACCGTCCCGTGCACCTCGAAACCATGCGCGGCTGCCCCGCGCATTGCGCCTACTGCTACTACGGCAAGAACTTCCCGACGATCCGCCGCTTCCCGCGCGAGGACGCCAACAAGGTGGTGGAGGCGGCGGGCAAGGCCGGCGCGCGAGAGCTCTACCTCATGGACCCCTCGTTCCAGGCCACCGAGGACCTGCCCGAGCGCCTGGTCGCCCTCGCGCGCGCCAACACCGCCGGCCTCTCGATCCACGCCGAGCTCAGGCTCGAATCGGTCACCGAGGAGACGGGGCGGCTCTACGCCGCGGCGGGCCTCGTCTCGGCCGAGGCGGGGCTGCAGAGCGTCAACCCCAAGGCCCTCGAGGCCGTGGGCCGCGTCTGGGACCGCTCGGCCTTCGAGCGCGGGGCCGAGATCATGGAGAAGAACCACATCGTCGTGAAGACGGGCCTCATCCTGGGCCTGCCCTTCGACGGCTACGAGCAGGTCATCGAGACCTTCGACTTCCTCGGCATGCACGGCCTGGGCCAGGAAGCCGAGCTCTATCCGCTCTCCCTCCTCCCGGGCACGACCGTCCGCGGCAAGGCCGACGAGTGGGGCATGTCGCGCATGGAGAAGCCGCCCTACTGGGTCACCTCCACCGACTGGATCTCGCAGGACGACATGGCCGACGCCGTGGCGGCCTTCGAGGACGGCTTCGACGCCGAGTGGGCCTTCCCGCCGGCCCCGCACTTCAAGGACGAGGAGGGCGGCTTTCGCGCCTTCGTCGACGCGCGCTCGGGCGAGAACCTGGACTGGATGCGCCTGAATCCCGCCAAGCTCGCCAACTCGATCACCCTCCTCACCGACGCCGACGACCCCGAGGGCCTCTCGCGCCTCGTGCGCGCCGCGCGCGACCTCAAGCGCGACAACCCCTTCACCCTCTACCAGATCGTCCTGCGCTCGGACACGCGCTACCCCTCGGAGAAACTCTCGGGCCGGATCCGCGACGCCTTCGCCAACCCCGAGCACTACTACGAGCTCTCGCGCTTCTTCTCGCTGGACCCCCAGCCGAGCTACCAGGTCCGGCTCTTCTTCGCGACGCGCAACCCCTCCCTGGCCTACCGCGCCATGGAGGAAGCCTCCGACCTCGAGACCCTCCTCGTGATCGGCGGCAAGGGCGGCTTCAACGCCGACCGCCTCGCCGAGCAGCTGCCCTTCGTGGCCTTCGACCGCGAGGCCCTGCCCTTCGACAGGCTGTACGAGCTCATGAGCATCTACGCCGAGTACCGGCACATGCTCGTCGAGGCGCCGGAGGAGCTCTTCGAATAGGGGGAGCGCGGGCCGACCAGCTCAGCCGCTCGCGATACATCCGCACTTCTTCTGGGAATCGCCTTCATCCTCGCGGCCTGGGGCCCCGCCGTTTCGGGCGCCCAGGCCTTCGATACCCGGAGCGATTCCCCAGGCAGGCGGCAGATCGCGAGCGGCGGAGCGTATGCGACAGGGGCTCGCTCCGCCGCGGCTCCCCCGCGCTCCGAAGTCCTCGGAATCGCGCGGCGCGGGAGCGCGACAGGCCGGCGAGGGTCCGCGGGCGCGGTCGCCGTGGAGCGGCGATTCCTCCGGTCTTCTGCGCTCCCCCCACTCATGCCGCGAGGAGAACCGCAGCCGCGAGCTTACCCTCCGGGGCCCGGGGCCTGCGGACCGGAGTTGAGAGGGCACTCCCGCGGGGCCGGCGAACTCTCCCGCGGGGCCGACTACTTCTTCGCTTTCTCGAAGGAAATGAAATAGTGCGTGCCGAGGTCGAAGGAGATCTTCTCCTCGAAGCCCCGCGGCTCGACCAGGGCCTTCAGCTGTTCCTTGGAGAACCTGATGCTCCTGGGCGGGCCGAAGGGTGTGTCCAGATGGAATTCCACGAGATTGAGACGGGCGCCCGGCCTGAGTTTCGCCGAGAACGTCGCCAGCAGCTCCTCCTGGCAACGCATGTCGTGGAAGGAGTTCGAGAAGAACACCTGCGCGACGCTCTCCCAGGCGAAGGTCCTCGCCCAGGCGCAGACATCGGCGCCGACGGTCTCGATGTTGAGCTTCCGGTAGTAGTCGCTTTTCAGGACCTCGGCCGAGGCGTCCACGGCCACGACCTTGGCGCACGTTTCGGCGAATCGGGACGAATAGTAGCCGTCGCCCGAGCCGAGGTCGACGAGGGTGTCCCCGCCGCCGAGCTTCATCGCCTCGAGGAGGCGATCGGCTATCGCGGCCTTGGCCTCGACGCTGCCGTGCCGCCCCATGCCGTTCGAATGCATGTCCATGCTGCCTCCCTCGTGCCGTGAAGAATGTCGCCTGCCTCCGCGCTGCCCTGAATCCTGAGCGAAAGCCTCGTCGTCAAGGTAATTCCGGCCAGACACCGAGGTCAAGTGAGCATCCGCTCAAATCACGGAACGAGGCCGGGCCGCAGCAGGGACTCGGGCTTCACGGGCCTGCGGAGCATGCCGACGTCGAGCATGAACTGCACGTCGTCGCCCAGGGCAGCCACCTGGGCGGGGCCGATCTCGGAGGTGAAGTGGCTCTCGTCGGCGAGGGTGCGGGCCTCGGGCAGGCCTATGTTCTGCTCAGCCGCGCCGATGGCCAGGGCCTCGTCGGGATGAGAGGCGATCCAGGCGAGAGCTTCCTTGTTCACGGAGACGTAGAGGTCTACGAGCCGCGGATACTTCGCGAGGAAGGCGCCCGCCGCCGCCACCACGAGCTGGGGCTTCACGTAGCCCTCGGCCGTGACCACGACGTGGGCGCCCGCGGCCTGGGCCGAGAGCACGTTCGCGGCCGCCAGGAGCGCGGCATCCACCCTGCCCGCGAGCAGGGCCGCGCGCGCCTCGGGAATGTCCATCTGGAGGAAGCGGACATCGTCCATCGAGAGTCCCGACTTCGCGAGAGCCGCGGCCAGCAGCTGGTGCAGGACCGTGCCCTTGGGCCCGGCGACCGTCCTGCCCTTGAGGTCCGCGGGCGTGGCTATGGCCGGGTCCTTGGCGACGATGGCGAAGAGTCCGGTGGGCCGGCTAAAGCCGGAGACGATCTTCACATCGTTGCCGCCGGCGTCGGCCAGGATCACCGAGGTGGTATTGATCACGCTCGCGATGTCGAGGGAGCCGGCCGCCATGGCCTCGGTCTGCTTGGCCCCCGAGTCGATCTCGTAGAACTCGACGCCGACCCCCAGCTTGGCGAAGGCATCCTTTATCATCCCGCGCTTGACGGCGACGATAAGCGGCAGGTTGAAGGGCGACTTCACGTAGGAGATCCGGACCTCCCTGGGAAGGGCCGCTCCGGCAGCCTTCGGGCCGACCTGGGCTGCGGCCGAGCCGGCGGCCAGGACGGCCGCGACCATGAGCACCAGCAAACGTTTCATGGAAATTCCTCCTCGTTCTCTTCACTGTCGCTCGCGGCGCCGAGCGCCGCGGCGAGAATATCCTCGAGTGCATGAACCTCCGGGCTGCGCAGGTCCCGGGGGCGCCCGAGCCCGACGCTCTCCTCCCGGACTATGCGCCCCTCCCGCATCACGAGGACGCGGTCGCCCAGGTAGACCGCCTCGCCCAGGTCGTGCGTCACGAAGACGACGCTGATGGCGCGGAGCTTCAGTATGGACACGAGCTCGTCCTGGAGGCGCCGGCGCAGGCGGGCGTCGAGGGCCGAGAACGGCTCGTCCATGAAGAGGAGCTCGGGATCGCGCACCAGGGCCCGGCCCAAGGCGGCGCGTTGGGCGAGACCGCCCGAAAGCTGATCGGGGTAGGCCCGGGCGAAGTCCTCCAGTCCCAGGAGCGCCTCGACCTCGCGCACCCGGTCGAGGCCGGATCGGTCTGCCCGTCCGGGCCCCAGGCCGAGCAGGATGTTGCCCTCCACCGTGAGCGAGCGCAGAAGCCTCGGCTCCTGGAAGACGAAGCCCAGCCGCGAGCCTCCTCGGCGCCACACCTCGCCCGAGTCGGGAAGGTCGAGGCCCGCGGCCAGCCGCAAAAGCGTGGTCTTGCCGCAGCCCGAGGGGCCGACGATGGTCGTGATTCCCGAAGCCGCCAGCTCGAGGTCCACCCCGTCGACCGCGCGGACCTCGCGGCCCTCGACCCGGAAGTACCGGCGGACGCCCCCGAGGCGGAGCGCGCTGCCGTCGTGGGGCGGAAGCGCCGGACGGGGCGCGCTGCCGTCGCGGGACACGCTGCCGTCGTGGGGCGCGCTGCCGTCGTGGGGCGCGC
>JAJXZP010000082.1 GCA_021779995.1 bacterium
CGCCCCGCCCTGAGCGCCGGGGCGGTTGTCCGGAGCCGCCGCGGCGCGGTCGGGCCGGCGCTTCAGGGAAAGGTTATGCGATCCCCTCCCGGACCGCCGTTCGGGCCCTGCCGCGGAAAGGTTAGGCGACCCCGGCTTCCAAGGGCCGCGAGGCGCAGGCGCCGAGCGAGGCCACCCAGCCGCGCTTGTTCCACAAGGCGCAGCCGCCCCTCGTCTCGGTGAGCTCGGCGTGGCGCTCGCGGATGGCGCGCATGAGGGGCGAGTCGAGGGCCTCGGCCAGGCTCGCCGTGGCGGCGGTGGAATCGCTGAAGGGGGCGAAGGGGCAGGCCTCCACGCGGCCGTCGGCGGCGAGGTGCAGAAAGCCGCGGCCCGCCGCGAGACAGCCGCCGTAGGCTTCCTCGTCGCCGGGCAACTGGATCACGCCGAAGCTCAGATCGTCGAAGCGCCCCGGTTCCGCCAGGGCGGCCTTCTGGGCCGCTCCGAGCACGAGGTGATCGGTGCCGGGAGCGGCGGGCACGTACTCTATGAGGAAGATCACGGACGCGCCGAGGCCCCCGAGGCTTTCGAGGAAGGGCCGCGACATGGCCGAGTCCGCGTTGCGCGAGGTCAGGGTGATGGAGAGGCCGAAGCCGGCCCCGCGCCCGCGCAGGACCGAGGCCGCCGCGAGGACCGCCTCGTGGATGCCGGAGCCGCGCCTGTCGGCCGTGTCCTCCGCCTCGCCCTCGATGCTGAAGACGGGGACGAGCCGCGAGCGCGCGAAGAGCTCGAGCGCGGCGCGGTCGACGAGGGTGCCGTTCGTGAAGACCGGCAGGAAGACGCCCGGCAGCGAGGCCGCGCGCTCAAGGAGGCTGCGCCTTAGCAGGGGTTCCCCGCCCGCGAGCATGATGACCCCGACGCCGAGCTCGACGGCCTCTTCGAAGAGCGCCATGAAGCGGTCGTCGTCGAGCTCGGGCCCCGAGCCGGGCCTGAGGGCCTTCGAATAGCAGCCCGCGCAGTCCAGGTTGCAGCGGCGCGTCACGCTGGCGATGAGCACGGGGGGCACGACTCTTCCCGCCCGAGCGGCCGACCAGCGGCGCTGGGCCTGCCGCCGCTGGAAATCAAGGGCGGCCAGGGCCGCGAACGGCCCCTGGGCGCCCGGCACGCCGCGGCGCAGGGTCTTCTTGAAGAAGTCGAGCAGGCGGAGATCGAAGAGAGAGCTGGCGTTCATGCTGCCACTCCTTGAGCTGGTGTAGCCGCCCCCGATGGGGCGCGGCATTTCCGCGGCCTAGGCCGCGGAAACGTGAGGCGCCCAACCCCGCGGGGGGCGGAGGGCGCCGATCGAACGAGGATAATATAACCAGTCTCTTCGGCTGCGACTAGATGATTAGAGGAAAATTAGATAAAAAAAGCGCCTTTTGAAATGAGGCGCTTTCCCCGAAATGCGGCATCGGGAAACGGACGCAAGTCCAGGACCCGGGCTCCTTGCGGCACTCCGGCATCGGGCGTCGCGCGAGCTACAGGGCGAAGGGGGCTCCGCGGGGCCGTGCGGCCGAGGCTCGGGCCGGGATGGAGTCCGAGCCTCGGTCGCGGCCGCCTATCGGTAGGCGGCCTGGAACTCGGCGAAGAGCCGCACGACCTCCTTGATCCGCTCGGTCGGGGGGAGGATCGTGGTGCGGAAATGGGCCGTGCCGGGCAGCTGGCCGAAGCCCGTGCCCGGGACGACGCAGACCCCGGTCTCTTCGAGGAGGGCCATGCAGTAGTCCTCGTCGCTGCGGCCGCTCGGAAGGCTGATCTTGGGATAGGCGTACATGGCGCCGGCCACGGTGTTGCACCGGACGCCCGGAATCTTGTTGAGCCCTTCGGCCAAGAGGAGGGCGCGCGAGCGGAGCTCGGAGAGGATGGCGTCGCGCTCCTTGGCGTACCGCTCGTAGCTCGGCCGGCCAGGCTTGGGCGGCCGCACCATGCAGTACACGGCGACCTGGCCGGGCAGGTTGGAGCAGAGGCTCACCGACTGGAGCTTGGTGATCTGGGCGACCACCTCGGCCGGAATATTACGGATTTCCATGTAGCCGCCGCGGTGTCCGCACTCTCCCATGAAGCCCTTGGAGCAGGAGTGGAAGGAGAAGAGCGAGACGCCCGTCTCCTTCTTCTCGGCCATGACCTTGGCGAAGGAGACGAATCTATCGCCGGGGCGATAGACGTTTTCCTGGTAGACCTCGTCGGCGAGGATGGAGAGACCCTGCTCGCGCGCGAAGTCGACGATCATGCCGATGTTGTCCCGGTCGATGACCGATCCCGTGGGGTTGCCCGGATTGATCACGCAGATGGCCTTGACCTTGACGCCCTTCCGCCGGGCCTCGGCGATCGATTCCTCGAGGAGCTGCCGCGAGAGGCGCCAGTCGTGCGCCTCGTCGAGGTAGTAGGGCACCTGGGCGCCCTCGTACAGGGTGATCGTGGCCGAGTAGAGGGGGTACTGGGGAATGGGGATCATGATGCCGTCGCTCGCGTCCGCGATGAGGAGGCGCAGGGCCGCCTGCACGCCCTTGGAGGCGCCGTCGGTGAGGTAGATCGCCTCGGGATCGGCCGCTATGCCGTCGCGCTCGCCGATGAACTCGGCCACGGCCTCGCGGACCACGCGCAGGCCCTTCGATTCGGAGTAGGCGCCCAGGCCGTGCTTCGAACCGGCGAGGATGCTCCTGGCGGCCTCGACGGCGTCGGAGGGGAAGGAAGACGCGGCCGACTCGGCGAGCTCGGGATACTCGCAGAGGGCGAGGACCTGGCGCAGGTAGCTGAGCGGCCTCTGCTCGAGGGCCTGGGGGTTGCCGATGTTGCAGTAGATGATCTTGCGGCCGCTCTTCTCGAGCTCCGCGGCTCGGGCGACGATGGGGCCGCGGACCGCGTACTCCGTCTCGATGACTGCCTTGCCGAGATCGGCGAGCGTTATGGGCATGGGAGAGCCTCCTTGGGAACCGGGCGTCGGGAGCGAGTGTAGCATCACCCGCCCGCAGGGCCAAGAGCCGCCGGCGGACCGGTGGTGTCGCGAAGCGTGTGGACGAGGCCGTCGATGGCATTCCGCCGGGATTTTCGCCGCCACGGACGGAGGAAGCCCGCTTCTTCGACGATTTTCATCGCACTATCGATCTGGCGCGATGGGCGAAGCTTTAGCTATACTGCTCCAAGCCTGGCGAAAAACGGGATGAGCCGAAGAACGCACGGAGCGAAGAAGCCGGGCATTTTGAAAGAACATCCTATCGGAGCGGAGTACTGCGGTGTCCACTAGTCTGATTCCCCTTCTGGTGTTCGGCGTTCCCGGCATCATTTTCCTCCTGGTCGGTCTCGGGTTTATAGTCTATCGGGGTCTGCTCTCCATGCCCCCGAAGGACGAGGCCTTCATCCAGGCCTGGTGCCGCGAGCGAGGCGACCTGGTCGATGAGGACCTCGAGCTACCCTGGATCGTCGAGCGCGTGCCCTCCCCCCAGAGCTACGATATCGTCGTCCATGCCCTCGAAGGGGAGGGCGGCGGTCTCGTCCTCCTCCAGCACGGCATAACCTGGTCCTGGCTCGGCATGATGCGCTATGTCCGCGTCTTCCGCGCCGCCGGCTGGACGGTGGTCGCCCTCGACTCGCGCGGGCACGGAGAGACGAAGGGCCCGAGGCCGAGCTACGGCTGGCATGAGCGGCACGACCTCAAGGCCGTGGCGGACTGGGCCCTCGCGCGCTTTGGGCGCGCGGCGCGCGGCAGCCCAGGCGCTGCGGGCAGCTCAGGCGCTGCGGGCAGCCCGGGCGCGGCGGGCGGCGGCGGCCTCTTCGCGGTCCTCGGCGTGTCCATGGGCGCGGCCTCGGTGCTCCAGTACGCCGCCCTCGATCCGCGGCTCGACGCCGTCATCGCCGACTGCCCCTTCTCGAGCCTGGCCGCCGAGCTCGACCATCGGCTCAGGCGGGCCATGCTGCCCTTCTTCGCGAGGCCCGCCATCGTGCGCATAGCGGACGCCTTCTGCCGCGCCAGGGAGGGTTTTTCCCTCTACGGCATCCGCCCCGACCGCGCCATGCTCCAGACCGAGGTGCCGATGCTCTTCGTCCACGGCCTCGAGGACGATTACGTGCCCTGGAAGATGTCCCTGACGATGGCCGAGCGGCGGCGGCGCGAGCTGCCGGAGGCCTTCACCGAGCTCAGGCTCGTGCCCGAGGCCAAGCACGCCCGCTCGATCGCGGTCGATCCGGAGGGCTACGCCCTGGCGCTGGCCGAGTTCCTCGACCGGGCGGCGGAGCGAAAGGCCGCCGCGGGCGCTTCCTAGGCGGGGAGCGTGACTTCGCGCACAGACCGCCGAGCCGAGCCCTGATACTCTGGCGGAATGAGCGATTCCGGCGAGCTTCCCGGGTTCCGGGGCGGCACGACTCGAGGCGGCAAGACCCGCCGTCGATTTCTCGACCTTCTCATCGCGAACCGTCGGACGATCCAGGTCGTGTCCTCCGTGGCCGTCGTCGTCGCGATCGTCATGTTCAAGCTCAGCCTCTGGTGGCTCCTCGGCGGCGGCCTCGCGCTGGGGCTCTTCTCCGGCAAGATCTTCTGCCGCTGGCTCTGTCCCCTGGGATTCGTCATGGAGATGATGACCGGCGGAGATCCCGAGGCGAGCCAGGCCCAGCTCTACCAGTACCACAAGCTCGGCTGCCCCATCGCCTGGACCGAAGGCTTCTTGAACCGGATCAGTCTCTTCAAGATCAGGCGGAACGAGGCTTCCTGCGTCGATTGCGGCGCATGCGACAAGGCCTGCTATATCGCCTCGCTCAACCCGGCGTTCAGCCTGTACAAGACCGACAAGAAGCCGCCCCAGACCGCCTACGCCTGCTCGAAGTGCCTCGGATGCGTGGCCGCCTGCCCTACCAAGAGCCTGCGCCTCAAGGCCTGAGCGTCCGGGTCTCGCCCTCCGGGAGATCCAGGGCGGGCTCTCCGGCATGCGCCGCGGCGGCGGAGGGGGCCGCCCATCTGCCGCCGCGGCCGGACTGTATCCATGAACAGCGCCGCGCCGCCGCGCCGATGCGCCGCGCCGACGCGCCGCGATGCG
>JAJXZP010000334.1 GCA_021779995.1 bacterium
CGCGGAGTTCTGCGTCGCGGCGCTCGAGGACGCCATCGCGCGCTACGGCGTGCCGGCGATCTTCAACACGGACCAGGGGAGCCAGTTCACATCTGACGCATTCATCTCGGTCCTGGAACGGCACGGTATACGCATTAGCATGGATGGGAAGAACTTCACGGACACGGCCTTTGGTGGGCCCAGGTGGATGGGCAACGGCGATCGTGGCGAGGGCATGGCTGCGGTGAGCGAGTTCATTAGGGGGAATGGGAGTATACTGGAGAAGGCGGCGCTGTCGGATCGGGAGACGGGCTGGGGGCGAGGGAATACCGGCGACCTGGCCTACTATCTGACCGACGAGCAGGGCTCGGTGACGGCAGTGACGGACGGCTACGGCCAGGTGCGGCAGCAGTACGCATACGATGCGTTCGGCCAGGCGATCTTGGGCGAACTGGGATCGGGGAACGACCTTGGGTACAACGGGAAGGTCTACGACCCGCTGGCGAAGCTCTACAACTACGGGTACCGGGACTACTCGCCCAAGACGGGGAGGTTCACCACTGTCGACCCGATACAGGCGGGCTCAAATTGGTATGCGTATGTGAATAATGATCCTATGAACTTCCTAGATCCATTGGGACTTGATCCTGGCTGCTTATATCCTACAGGGAATAGCAATGTATCCACGACCACTACTACACAAACCACATCGTCTTCTGGATCTACTACTACAACTACTTCAAGCTACACAACTTCACCCACTGGTAAAGTTGTAGTCACTACTACAACGTCTACGACATTTGCTAATACTGTAGCTGGACAGGCTGCAGCAGATGCCTATATGAATGGGATAAATACGAAAAATGGTATAGAAATTGGAACAGCTGTAGGTATCGTTACTTCGCCTTTATCTCCGGTGGTGGGATTGGGTATTGGCTTGGCGACATCTGTTGCTTTGGCAGCTATTAATACTGCTCCTATTGTAGCTGCTGGTACGACAGTTACAACCTCAACAACGGTACTAAGTGATGATAGCTCAACAGCAGTGGTTGCAATATCCAATGTAGTTGCTAATTTGTCTCCAAGCGCACCGACAACATCTCAGAGTGCTACGGGGGGGGGGTAATCAATAGAAGGTTATTCCGAGCACGATTTGTTGAGATCTGTTATTGCGTTGGTCTGGAATTATGAACAGCAATATTGGTTTGGGGGAATAGTCATAATTGACTCACATCTTCTAAGAGGATTTAGACCAAAGGTGTTGGTTCCAACATTGGGACAAAACCAGGAGGCAGTGCTAAATGTTTCCCTTCACTATTTCGGGGTCTATTCTAGTACCGGGGCTTGATGAGGAACGCCTAATACTAAGCGTTGAACGTGTTAGAGAAACTATTGCAAAGGCCGGGGCGAGCAAAATTAGTCAAGATAAATTTAAACTGGCCTTCCGAAGCAGATGGTATTCCTCTTCGTTGCGCCATGCCCCATTTGACATGGTAGATTCTGGGGTAATAGAGATTATTCCAGGTGAACCGGATAAATTATCCTATACATTATCATGTCGATTAGCCTTACTTTGTTTTTCACTCCTTTTTGTAGGCGCTGCTGTTGTCGCTCAAGCTATTAACTATGCTAGGGCATGGAAGCAAGGATATTATCCTTTGGTAATTGTAACGATTGTATATGCCGTTACCTTCGTGACACAGTATATTTCCGCCGTATCGAGAACCAGAGCTCTGATTGAGGAGGCAATAATGAGCCACTAATATCCGTCAATTTGCCTCAGTGCTAAGGGACGGGGAGATTTCTGGAAAGCCGAATGGGGGTAGCGGAACCCACCGCAGGCGCGAGGAATGAATTGGGCATTAGTGCTGGCTGAGGGGATTGCGCGCCGAGGAGGGTGCAGCGAGGGGGAACCGCGAACAATAAAGTACAGGATCGCGATGAGCCTGGGCATGGAGCATGGGGCGCCCGGGGAGGCGCGGGCGAGCGGCTTTAGCAGCCGAGACGAAGACTCGGCGAGGACTGAGCGAGGCTGCGACTCCCCGTTGGCGGGCCCCCCTGCGAGATGAAGAGCAAGGTCCATCGCGATCCTGTTCACGGCGGGCAAGGTGTTCCCCCTTACTATGGCTGAGTCATCTACCATCAGCGATGCGCAGCGTTCAACTCTGTTAGCGTATAGCGAGCGGATGGCGTCGAAAGCTGTCCGTGATATGGGTAGGACGGATATTTACTTCGGCCTTCTTGCTCTTGGCATAGATGGATGGCGAGTTGATTGGCGTGGCAATACCATGGTGCTGAGCTTGCATTATCATAGTGCAGTGCTGATCGGTGTTGATCCTCCCGCTATATTTGCAGAGGCGGCTACGTCCATGGCCCCCAATGTGAAGAAGGCTTTCGAACTATTCCTTAAAAGGAAGGCGGAAGATAGGTCAATTTATGCGATGGGTTTCTGCGAGCCAGACAAAGACGGGTTTCGTGATAAGAGAACTTGATAGCTCTATCTGCTGAGGGCCGTCGATCTTCTGGATGTCTTTGGCATCCTCAAGGTCGGCAGCATTTCTTTTATGTCATGCATGAACTTGACTGCATATGAACTTTGCGGCATATTGCTGGTATGTGGGCCGTAGCCGCCACCGACGAGTACCTCGACTGGTTCCGTTCCCAATCGCCCGAGGCCCAGGAAGCCCTTCTTGCCAAGGTCCTCCTCCTTGAAGAGTTCGGTCCCCAGCTCGCCCGACCCCATGCGGACACCTTGAAGGGCAGCCGGATCAAGAACCTCAAGGAGCTCCGGGCACGGACCTCCGCCCACGTCCTTCGCGTCCTTTACTACTTCGATGAAGAACGCCAGGCCCTTTTCCTCATCGGAGGCGACAAGAAGGGCAAGAACGAGAAGGACTTCTACGCCAGACTGATTCAGACGGCCGAGACGCTCATCGAGCGCTACCGGCGATGAAGGAGGCCCCTATGGCTATCGTTAAGAACGCGGTGAAGGCGATGGAAGCCGCCATGACCGCAGACCAGGTCCACCGCGCCCGCGCCGCAGCGGAGCGTGAGATCCTCTCCATGCGGCTCGCCGAGCTTCGTGAGCGTCGCGGTATCAAGCAGACCGACATCTCCGCCTTCAGTCAGACAGCCGTTTCCAAGCTTGAGAAGCGCAAGGACATGAAGCTCTCGACCCTTATCGAGTACCTCGAAGGGATGGGCATGGGCCTTGAGATTCGAGTCTATCCCAAGGATGGCAAGGGCGCCAATAAGGCCGAGACGCTGCTCAAGGTTTGATGTAAGTGTGTTAAACCGTCTTGATTTCCCGGAAAAAACCGTGAGAGGAAAATGATCCTTTGGAGCCCCTCAAAGGGCTCCAAAGGCTAATAAAACGCATTAGAACAGAGACTTACCGAGCATTCACTGCTTACCCCCGCTGCTAGATCTCATGGATTCAGAAGACGGTGAAAAGGGGGAAAATGAAACGATCATTAACAATGTAAGAGCGACCGAATGAATCAGCGCACAGCGTCCATGGCATTAGCGTCATCGACGTGATCCCGGGATACGTCTTCAAGCGTTCAAGACGCCGATTGTCGATAGCCAGGCAGTCCACCGCAATAGGGTGGGTATACAGCCCCCGTGGTATGGACCTTTGAATCTTCTAAATGTCCACCTTGGCATCTACGAGATCGGCGGCCTTTCTTTTTATCCGGCCCCATCTTCAAGCAGCCAAGATGCCCCTTGCCGATGTGTGTACATTCTCCGTACGATGTGGTATAGTAGTCTCAGGAGGATGGATATGCCGAAGACAGCAACCATGCGTAGCGAGCGCATCGATATCAGGACGAACGCCGAGGTCAAGGCCGTGATCGAGCGTGCGGCCCAGCTCCGCCATACCTCCATATCCGCCTACCTTCTGGATACCGCACTGGAGAAGGCTAAAGCCGAGCTTCACGCCATCGAGACCATCACCCTGCGAGACGCCGACCGGGACCTTTTTTTCTCCGCCCTTGAGTCCTCGCCCGAGCCCAATGCCGCCTTGAAGAAGCTCTTCGCCGAAGGACGGAGACGGTAGGCGTGAAGCTTTCCCTCGTCCCCGTCTCCAAGGAACTACAGAAGGCACCGTTCGACTGCGGCTATCCCGTCCTGAATGACTATCTCCGACTCTATGCGTTGAAGAACGACCGTCTCTCGATCGGGAAGACCTTCGTCGCCGTGGACGAGGGCGAAGGCGTCGTCGGCTATATGACACTTTCAAGCGCCCAAGTCGAGGCCCGGTCGCTACCTGAGGCGATGCGGGCGAAGCTCCCGCGCTATCCCGTTCCCGCATTCCGTATCGGGAAGCTCGCAGTCGATACCAAGTTCCAAGGACAGGGCGTGGGCGCATGGCTCCTCCGCCAAGCCTTGGAGAAGGCTCTGGTGGTATCGACGGAGGTTGGCCTCTACGCAGTGATCGTGGATGCGATCGACGAGAAGGCGAAGGGCTTCTACCAGAAGTACGGGTTCACAGCCTTTGCCGGGTATCCGCTCATGCTTTTCCTACCCTTGGCGACGATAGCCAAGGCCCATTCGTAAGTATCCATTCCTCAATGGCGACCGGATGTATCAGCGCACAGCGCCCATGGCATCGGCGTCATCGACGTGATCCCGTGATACGTCTTTAAGTGTTCGACACCGCGATGGTCGATAGCCGTGTCAACGCCGATTTGATTTTGCCGGTTTCGCCGACGAGATTTTGCCGGTTTCCCGATTTCCTGATCGGGGTAAGGCTTCCCCGAAGCCTTCAACGCTCTTCATAGGTTTTTCTCTCGTGGGCGTTTATCCGCCGAGCCGAGAAGCAGAAACGGAGAGGGAAAAGAAGAAGGTCCAAGAGGAGAAAAGTGCATGGTCTACCCCCTCTCGGCGGTTTCTGGCTTTCCTTCTCTGTCCTATAAATGATCCGGCTGAAGCATATCACAGGCGTAGGGAATCATGCGCCCAGCTCGGTCGCAGCAAGCTCAACCGAGCTCTGTCCCTCACGGATTTCGCCTATCGCCCCTATCTTATATCGTTTCACTCTCAGTGCTGTTATCGACAAGCATAAATACTACCTTTCGGTTCGTTGGCATTCGTAACTCAATAATTGAATGGTAATTGTCCTTGGTTAATGAAACTATTTCAGAATTCTTACTCAGAGCATTATTGGTATTCATAAATCGCAGCAATTTATCTTTATTCTTCCAAAGCAATAGTCCCATTGAACCATCTTTTTGGACTTGACAGAACGGAAATGTTCTATCCTTCGCCATGCCAGGAATAATCATGTCGAGTATGAACACCGGGGAAACTGAAAAAAGTTGCTCTTTACTGATTTGCTGCATCAGTACATTCTCCTGCTTGATCAAGGATGCAAAATATCATTTACCGCACCACCCATCAGTTCCCCCATACCATCAGGTACAAGGGAACCAATAATAGCGCCAGATTTATTTGTGCCTGGAATTTCCATCCATCCGAGGCCAACCTCTTCAATTAGATAGTAAGTACATCCTTCTGGTATAGTAACCCCCGGTGGAACAGAACTTTCTGCTGTCAGCACCGCAGGGACAGTGTGCGGAATAGCATTCGGATTTATTCGCCCTACGAACTCCATGAGGGACAGTGCTCGGTTGAGCTTGCAGCGACCGCGTTGGGTGCAGGATCCCCTATGCCTATGGTATACTTCTGCCTAGATCATTTACATGATAGCGGCGAAGGGAAAAGACGCCTGGGACATCCGAATGGGGGTAGCGGAACCCACCGCAGGCGCGAGATTGGATTGAGCCGCGAAGCTGACATCGCGAAGCGCGCCGAGGAGGGTGAAGCGAGGGGGAACCGCGTAGGATACGGTGAGCGCTCATCGCGAGAGCTCATGGGCTAGGCGAGCGTTCCCCCTTTGGAGCTACGACGCCGTCAACCAGCTCGTCGGGGCGAGCGAGTCAGGCTGGTTCCAGAAAAAGCCCTCGGACATCCAGCCGGAGTACACGACCGCCCCGCAGGACTACCAGGGGGCCGCCAACCCGGGGCCACGTCCAGTCAGCCTCGGCAGGCCGGCGTCAGGCCGCCCTCGTCCCCGAGGGCGAGCCGAAGAGCCGACCGAAGAACCTCTCCACGGCGTCGCGGATGACTATGAAGATGTTGCCTCGCTCCACGGTCTCGGCGGCCACGAGGTCGACCCGGTGGAGCACCGTGCCGTTGACCGAGTAGACCACCTCGCCCACCCGCGCGCCTTTTTCCACGGGAGCCACCAGGGAGCGGGGCAGGTCGACCCGCACCTCGAGGGCTCCGGTGTCGGACTTCGGCACGGTCACCGCCAGGGGCGTGGCGGGCTGGAGGTCGAGGCGCTCGCGATCGCCGTACCAGGTCCTGACCGGGGAGATCGGCGCCGTCTTGGGCTCGAGGGTCACGTAGGAGGCGAAGGCCCAGTCCAGGAGGGCCGCGCCGTCGTGGGAGCGCTGCACCGAGCCGCCGTAGACGGCCCCGGCTCCCGAGCCGCCGAGGGTGACGATGATGAACCGCGTCCCGTTCCGCTCGGCGGTGGCGGCGAGATTGTAGCCCGACTCGTTGATGAAGCCGGTCTTGAGTCCGTCGCAGCCGGGATAGCGGAAGATGAGACTGTTGACGTTGTACTGGACGATCCGGCCCTTGGGCGTGTAGTCGGGCGTGGCGTTCTCGGGCTTGGGAAACACGATGTAGCGCAGGGAGTGGAGCTCGCCGATAGCCTCCGGGTGCAGCTCCATGTAGTCCCGGCAGAAATAGGCGTACTCTCGGGCCGTGATGGTGTTGCGCCCGGAGAGGCCCGAGGGCTCGACGAAATGCAGCTGGGTGAGCCCGAGCTTGTCCACGGCCTGGTTCATGAGATCGGCGAAGGCGGAGTACGATCCGGAAATGGCGCGGGCGAGGGCGAAGGCCGCGTCGCAGCCCGAGACGACGGCGGCGCCCCGCATGAGGTCCATGATCGAGACGTGCATGTCGGGCCTGAGGTACATGATCGAGGAGCCGTAGGGTATGTAGGGCGAGCAGTCATGCTTGTTGATGGTGACGATCGTGTCCTTGGAGATGCGGCCGGCCGCGATTTCATTGTACACGACATCCAAGGTGACGAGCTTGGTGAGCGAGGCCGGAGGTATGGCCAGGTCGGGGTTCTTCGCGTAGACGATGGTGCCGGTCGTGGCGTCCATGACCACGGCCGCCTTGGCGTTGAGCACCGGCGGCATCTCGGGCAGGTCGAGGGCCGCGGCGGAGATGCCCGCGGGCAGCGTCGGCGAACTCGAATCCGCGGCGGCGGGGAAGAGGGAGAGCGCGAGGAAGGCGGCGACGAAGGCCGCGGACAGGGTGAAGAGTCTCATGTTCGAACACCTCAAAAATCTGCGAGCTTGGGAGCCCGCGGGAATGGAATGACATCGCGGATATTGGCCATGCCGGTGACGTATAGAAGCAGCCGCTCGAAGCCCAGGCCGAAGCCCGAGTGCGGCGTCGTGCCGAAGCGGCGCAGATCGAGATACCAGGAATAGGTCGACGTGTCCAGCCCGAGCTCCTCGATGCGCCGCAGGAGGTTGTCGAGCCGCTCTTCGCGCTCCGAGCCGCCGATGATCTCGCCGAAGCGGGGCACGAGGACGTCCATCGCGCGCACCGTCTTCCCGTCGTCGTTCATCTTCATGTAGAAGGACTTGAACTCCTTGGGGTAGTCGGTGACGATCAAGGGGCCGCCGACGACCTTCTCGGTCAGGTACTTCTCGTGCTCGCTCTGCAGGTCGCTTCCCCAGCGGGGCTCGAACTCGAACTTCTCGGGGCTCTTGGCGAGCTCGGCGATGGCGTCGGTGTAGGTCATGTGGGCGAAGGGCTTGTCCAGCACCGAGCCGAGGCTCTCGACGAGGCCCTTCTGGATGCGCTGGTCGAAGAACTCGAGGTCCTCGGCGCAATCGGCCAGGGCGGTCTTGAGGAGATACTTGATGAACTCCTCGGCGAGGTCCATGTTGTCAGGCAGTTCGTTGAAGGCCACCTCGGGCTCGATCATCCAGAACTCGGAGAGGTGGCGGGTCGTGTTGGAGTTCTCGGCGCGGAAGGTCGGGCCGAAGGTGTAGACGCGCCCGAGCGCCTGGCAGTAGGTCTCGACATTGAGCTGGCCCGACACGGTCAGGAAGGCGGGCTTGCCGAAGAAGTCCTTGCCGTAGTCGACGCCCTGGCCGGATTTCGCCAGGCGCTCGAGGTCGAGGGTGGTGACCTGGAACATGGCGCCCGCGCCCTCCGCGTCCGAGGCGGTGATGAGGGGCGTGTGGACGTACTGGAAGCCGCGCTCCTGGAAGAACTGATGGATCGCGTAGGCCATGCGGTTGCGCACGCGGGCCACGGCGCCGAAGGTGTTGGTCCTCGGCCTCAGATGGGCGATCTCGCGCAGGAACTCCAGGGAATGGGCCTTTTTCTGGAGGGGATAGGACTCGCTCGGAGCCTCGCCGATCACCTCGAGGCCGACCGCCTTGACCTCGACCTTCTGGCCCGAGGCGGGGGAGGCCACGAGGCTGCCCTCGATGGCCACCGAAGCTCCGGTGCCGGCCTTCGCCAGGGCGGCCGCCAGGGCCGAGCCTGCTTGCGGCACCTCGAATACGCACTGGAGGTTGGCCAGGCGGGAGCCGTCGTTTATTTCCAGGAACACCGCGGCCTTGGCTTCGCGTTTGGTGCGTACCCAGCCCTTGACCACCAGGCTGCGGCCGTCGGGTTCGAGCTCGAATACTTCCTTGAGGGTCGGACGCTTCATGAGGCTCCTCGCGGGCGTTGAAATTGACCATGTATGTAGCATGGAAGCGGCGTGCGGGTCAAATCCTCGTCCGTAGCCTGGTCGAGAGCTCCCTTCACCTTGCCCTCCTCATGTAGTACATTATCGGCAACTGACAGGGAGAGAACCGTGCAGTACAGTCTGGCCGTCGCCTATTTTCTCTGGTTCATTTCGGGATTCGGCATGCTCGGATTTCATCGGTTCTATCTCGGCAAGGTGGGCTCCGGAGCGCTCTGGTTCCTGACCGGCGGCTTTTTCCTCTTCGGGGCCATCACCGATTTCTTCCGGCTGCCCGGTCTCGTCCAGGAAGCCAACGTCAGGGCGGGCGTGCAGGCGGCCATGGCCTACCGCGGCTTCGGCGCCTTCGCCCCCGGGCCGCCTCCCGCCGCGCGCGTCAAGGAGACGCCCGAGAAGACCATTCTCCGCGTGGCGCGCACGAACGGGGGCTCGGTCACGCCCGGGGAGGTCGCGCTCGAAGGCGACCTCAGCATCGAGGAAGCCCGCAAGACGCTCGACAAGCTCGCCTCCACCGGCAGCGCCGAGATGCGGGTGCGCTCGAGCGGGGTGGTGGTGTATTTCTTCCCCGAGTTCGCCGCGGAGGGCAAGGACGACTTCGCCGTCTAGCGCGCCGCGAGTCGCTGCATCCCGTGTCCCGCGCCAGGTGGGCTTCCGTGCGCCGTCTTCCCGCCGGGGCACGGCGCGCCCGGCACCGGTGCTTACACAAAACCCGAGATTTGCTCTAGTATTCCGCGGTTGAAAGGACCGAATCCCCGTGCGTAAAATCCGTGTCGCGTCCCTCCTGTTCGCGGCGGCCCTGGCCCTCGCGCTAGCCTCCTGTTTTTCCTCGGTGGACTCCTCCATCAAGCTCCCGCCGACCCCCCTGCTTTCGCGGGGACCAGGCTGGATCGTCGTGAAGACCGCCTACGCGCGCGTCAAGGAAAAGCCCTCACGGGCCTCGAACGACCTGGCGCACGTGCGCGGCGGCGGAGAGTTCGAGATATTCGCCGTCGATCTCGGCGACACCACCGATCCGAACAACGGCGGTCCCTGGTACCGCATCAAGACCGACGGCCTCGAAGGCTGGATCGAGGCCGCGGACCTCGACGTATTCTCTTCCCGCGCCCAGGCCGACTACGCCGCAGCCCACTACCGCTGACCGGGCTGCGGATCCGCGGCGCCGAGCGCGATCGCCGCTTCGGCGCAGAGGTAGAATGAGCCGGTGACGAGGAGGGGACGGTTCGCAGCCGCGGCCCGCGCTCGTGCCGCGCGGACGGCCTCGCCGTGCTCCTCCACGAGGCTGCAGGAGGCCGAGCGCCTGGCGAAGCTCTCGTACACCCTCCGCGGGTCGCTCTGCTTGAAACTGCCCGGCCGCGTCACCGTGACCGCGTCGAAACGCGGCGCCAGGATGGCCGCCATCTCCTCGTAGTTCTTGTCGTGGGCGCAGCCGAAGAGCAGGTCCTTGGGGCCGGGGAAGAGGGCCTCGAAGGTCTCCAGAGTCAGGCGGATCGAGGCCGGCGTATGGGCGCCGTCGAGTACCACGGGCGGGTCGAGCTCGAGTATCTGGAACCGCGCCGGGAGGCTCGCCGCCGCGAGTCCGGCTTCGGCGGCGGCTCGGTCCACCCGCGGCTCGACCTCGGCCGCGGCGAGCAGGGCGAGGGCCATGTTCTGCGCCTGGATACCGCCCACGATGGGCGATCTCAGGTCGAGGGAGACGCGCCCTCCCGCTCGCTCCCCGCCCCCCGGTTTCGCGAAGCGCTCCGCCTGCGGCCAGGCCGGATCGAGGCGTAGTCGGACGCACGTGCCCGATTTGTCCAGGCGCGGCTCCTCCAGCGAGACGAACTCGTCCATCTCGCGCAGGGGACTGCCGCGCTCAGCGCAGACCCTCGCGAACACCTCGCGGGCCTCGGGAACCTGGCGGCTCAGGAAGCAAGGCCTGCCCGGCTTGATGATGCCCGCCTTCTCGAAGGCGATCTTGGCGACGGTGTCGCCGAGCCACTCGGTGTGCTCGAGCTCGATGGGCGTGATGACGCTGGCCGCGGGGTCGACGACGTTGGTCGAGTCGAGCCGGCCGCCCAGTCCCGTCTCGATGACGGCCGTCTCGCAGCCCGAGCGTCGGAAGGCGCAGAAGGCGACCAGCGTGCCGAGCTCGAAATAGGTCGGCAGCTCGTCCCCGGGAAAATCCTCGGCCTTCTTGCCCTCGACGAGGGGCAGGACCTCGTCCATCGCCCCGAGCAGGATCGCCTCGGGCATCTCGTCGCCGGCCAGGCTGATGCGCTCCTTCCAGCGGAAGAGGTGGGGCGAGGTGTACAGCCCCGTCCGCAGGCCGGCGGCCTGCAGGATGCGCGCGATCATGACCGATACCGAGCCCTTGCCCTTCGAGCCCGCCACGTGAACCGTGGCGTAGGCCAGCTGCGGATCGCCCAGGAGAGAACAGAGAGAGCGCATGCGGTCGAGCTTGAGCTCGGTCGCCTGGCCCTTCTCGATATTCACGAAGCGCATGAGGTAGTCGAAGATCTCGTCCGAAGAGGAAAATTTCAGGCCCGGCATGACCGAGGACTATGCTTCGGGGCGAAACGGAGCGTCAAGAGTGCCGGGCCGTTCGAGTCGCGGCGCCCAACGCTACCCTCATCGCGGCGCGGATCCCGGCGCGGATCCCGGCGCGGATCCCGGCGCGGATCACGGCGCGGATCACGGCGCGGATCGCTACCCTCATCGCGGCGCCTCCGGCCGCCGATACTCTATTCCGGGAGGCCGTCCCGCCGCGAGACTGGGGCCGGCCGCCGGGAGGAAATCGTGAAGCACGACTCAAGCCTCGCTCGGAGGACCCTGTCCGCGCGGAACAAGGCCCGGAAGGCCCGGCCGCGGGGACGCGATCTCCAGCGACGCGGCGCGGCATCCTTTCTCGTCGCCCTCGATTCGGACGGTACGGTCTTCGATTCCATGAGAGCCAAGCACGAGCGCTGCTTCATGCCCGCCTTCGCCGCCTTCTTCGGCTCCGGAGCCGAGCGCGGCTCCCTCGACGCGCTCTGGCGCTTCGTGAATCTCGGCTCGCGGCTGCGCGGAACCAACCGCTACGCCGCCCTCGCCGCGGCCTTGCGCCTGGGCTCCCGCCATCCGCGCCTCGGATCCGCCATGCGCCGCTGGGAGGGAACGGCCCAGGCCCTCGAAGCCTGGCTGGCCCAGGAGAGCGCCCCCTCGAAGTCGCGACTCGAGCTGGCGCTCGTCGCGCGGCGAGCGGACAGACTCCTGGCCGCAGTCCTCTCGTGGTCGCGCGCCGTGGATGAGGCGCTGGCCGGATTGCCGCCGGTGCCGCCGTTCCGCGGCGCCGTCGCGGCCCTGCCGCGCTTGGCCGCGGGAGGCGAACTCATGGTGCTCACCTCGGCTCCGGCCGCCGCCATCGTCCGCGAGTGGGAGGAGGCGGGGCTCGCTCCCTACGCCGAGCGCATCGTGGGACAGGAGCGCGGCAAGAAGGCCGCCTGCCTGGCGGCGGCCATGGCGGGGCGCTTCGAGGCCGAGCGCGTGCTCGTGGTCGGCGACGCTCCGGGCGACCTCGAGGCGGCCAGGACGGTCGGCGCCCGGTTCTTCCCGATCCTGCACGGACGCGAGGAGGAAAGCTGGATGAGCTTCTCGCGGGATTTCCTGCCCGGCTTCCTCGCCGGTCGGCCCCTGGTTTCGCCTATCGCGGACTTCCTCGAATCGCTTCCCCAGGATCCGCCCTGGCTGTAGAGGGCCCTACGCGCGCCGGGCTTTGCTGCGGAACCCCGCGCAGTGTCCGGGAGAAGCCGCGGGCCCCGCGTCGAGGGCTACGCGGGCAGTTCGGCGCTCACGAGAGCGAGGGCGAGGGGCCAGTCGACCGTGCCGCTTGAGCCGCGCGCCGCGACCCGGGCGGGGCCGGCGGCGCTGCCGCTCGGAGCGGCACTGCCCCTTGCGACGGCACTGCCCCTTGCGGCGGCGCTGATCGCCGAGGCGAGGTCCCCCAGCTCGGCGGCGGAGAAGCGTTCGGCCGCGGCCGCTCCGTAGGTCGAGGCCGGGGACAGCCAGGCGGCGATTTCCTCCTCGGAAAGCCTGCGCCGATAGCTGCCTGTCCAGGTCTCGACCTCGACGCCGATCGCGCAGCGACCCAGTTCGAGGCGCAGCTCCTCTTCCTTCCAGCCGAGCGAGGGGATATCCGAACGCGCGTAGAACTCGGCCTCGAAGGCCTCCAGCCGGGAGAGAAGCTCAGGATCCAGGCCGCCGGCGCTAGCGAGGGCCGCAAGCCCCCCCGTGCGCCGCGGCAGGGTCTCGCCGTCGACGAGGCGGGCGCCGGGCGCCGCTGACGCGATGCGCGACAGCAGTTCGGCCGGCTCGGCGTTCCCGAAGAAGAGGTCGCTTCCCAGCACGAGATCGAAGCGCGAGAAGCCGAAGGCCGACTCGAGGGCGGCGGTATCGAGACGCGCGGGGTCGAGGACGGCGACCAGCGGGCGCTCGAGCTCGCTCAGGGTCGAGGCGTACTGTTCGACGAGAAGCTTCTCGCGCTCGCCGCGGACGGCGGCCGCCACGGTGCCCTCGCTCGCGCGCCTCAGGGCCTCCCAGACGAGGTAGCCCTCGCGCGCGTCGAGGACGAGGACCCGATCTCCGCGGCCGGGCGCGGCCTTCTCGAAGATCGCCCGCCGCAGAGCCGCCAGGCGCTCGCCCTCGCTCGACTCGGCCCGGGCGCGCCAGGTCGAGCGGGCCTCGCCCCGGGCCGACCAGAGATACTCTTCCGAGCCCGGGCGGCCGGTTTCGCCGCGAACTTCGCCGAGCCCCACGCCCGCCGCCTGGAAGGCCGCGGCGACCTGGGCCTCGCGGCGCTCGAGCACGAGCGCCCGCCGCTCGCCCTCGAGCCCCAAGGCCCCGGGCTGGTAGAATACGCGGCCGCGCAGCGAGTCGGGCAGATATTGCTGGGCCGTCCAGTGGTCGCGGTAGGCGTGGGGGTAGAGATAGCCCTCGCCGTGCCCGAAGCCCTTGGCGTCGCGGCTGGCGTCCTTCAAATGGCTCGGCACCTCGGCGGCCTCCTCCTCGACCGCCTTGAGCGCGTCGAAGTAGCCCAGGGCCGAGTTAGACTTGGGCGCGGTCGCCAGGTAGAGCGCCGCGTGGGCGAGGTGGTACTGCCCCTCGGGCATGCCGATGCGGTCGAAGGCCTCGGCGCAGGCGGCCACGACGGCGACCGCCTGCGGGTCGGCCTGGCCCACGTCCTCGCAGGCCGAGATGAGCATGCGGCGGAAGGCGAAGTCCGGGTCCTCGCCCGAGTAGACCATGCGCGCGAGCCAGTAGAGGGCGGCGTCGGGGTCGGAGCCGCGCAGGCTTTTTATGAAGGCGCTGGCGGCGTCGTAGTGGTAGTCCCCGTCCTTGTCGTAGAGCACCGCCCGCCGCTGGATGCTCTCCTCGGCGGCCTCCATCGACACCCGTATCTCGGCGCCGGGCTGAGGGGGCCAAGCCTCGACGCTCGTCTCGACGGCGAGTTCGAGGGCGTTCAAGAGCGAGCGAGCGTCGCCGTCGGCGGTGGCCACGAGGTGCTCGAGGGCGCCCCCCTCGAACTTGACCTTCCAGGCACCGTAGCCTCGTTCTCCGTCCGCCATCGCGGCGGCGGCGATTCGCGCCAGGTCGCCCTCGTCGAGGGCCTTGAGCTGGAAGACCCGCGAGCGCGACACGAGGGCGCGGTTCACCTCGAAGAAGGGATTCTCGGTGGTCGCGCCGATGAGCACGATCGTGCCGTTCTCCACCCAGGGCAGGAGGGCGTCCTGCTGGGCCTTGTTCCAGCGATGCACCTCGTCGACGAAGAGGATCGTGCGCCTGCCGTAGAGCTCGCTGTGACGCCGCGCCTCCTCGATGGCCGCTCGTATGTCCGCCACGCCCGAGAGCACCGCGTTGAGGGTGACGAAGCGGCTGGAAGTGGTATTGGCTATGACGCGGGCGAGGGTGGTCTTGCCGGTGCCGGGCGGGCCCGAGAGGAGGATGGAAGAGAGCTGGTCCTTCTGGATGGCCCGCCGGAGAAGCCGCCCCGGCCCCACGATCTGCTCCTGGCCGATGAACTCGTCCAGGCTCCGCGGCCGCATCCGCGCGGCCAGGGGCTCTTCGCCCCCGCCCGCTGCTGCGAAGAGGCTGTCGCTCTCCTTCGCGGCCATGCTTCTCGGCCCGCTACTGGGCGGTCCAGGTACCGGTCCAGGGATAGGGCGCCGATACCAGCCCGTAGGCCGTGGTGCCGAGCCCCGAGGCCGAAATACCGGCGAAGAGCATTTTCTGAGAACTCACGTTGTCGAAATACAACTTCGTGACGGGCTTGGACGCGAAGAGGGCGTCGTAGGTCGAGCTGATGCTGTTCGGCGCTATGACGCCAGAGTCGCCGCCGACCCAGGTCGACACCGATCCAAGGGCACTCTCTGCCCCTTCGAAGTAGCCGCTGGCGGTGTAGGATACGTTGTTCGTCCCCGTGCCGACGACGAGTTCGTAACCGCTTGAGGCACTCGAAGATGGGACTTCCTGGACGTCGGAGATGAAGTTGCTGGAAGAGAGGCTGGGAGAATTGGTTAAAGTAAAGGTGCTCCCGTTCGTCGTCGAATAGATGTTCGATGCTGTCCAGGCGAGTAGACCGGTTGCGCTGAGACTTGGCTTCATTCCGAGAACTGTCGTTCCATCGCCAGACGATACTGAAGAGAAAGAAATATAGGGACTACTGGTCGATTCGTAGATGCCGGTTCCATACGCGAGACAATTGGCACTGGCGGTAGCTGCTGCAACACCCATGAACGGAGTGGTGTTTCCGACGCCTGGAGCTGTAGCAGGAGTAAAACCTGAAACAAGATTGAATTTCGTTGAAGTGCCGATCTGCCAATAATACAGCGAGTACCCCACATTCGGGCTCTGCACCACGCCGCTTGTCGAGAAATACTGCTGCTGCGCGTAGAGCGTCCCGTTCGCGAGCCATATCCCGTCGATCTGGTCGTACTCGGTACCGGCGACCGTGAGAGTGATGCCGCTGATACCGAACACCGACCAGGTCGTACCGCCGTCTCCCGAATGGTAGATCGTGCTCGAGTTGTCGCTGTTCGACGTGGCCGAGATGTAGATATCATTAATTCCATTACTCGCTATCCCCGTGCAGGCATAGTTCGTGCCCACATTGGGAAGCGGGAGTGAGTTCCAGCTTCCGCCGGAGATGGGCCGCCAGTAGACCGCCGCCATCACGGCGAAATAATTCGAGGAGGTCTGCGCGAAGTTGACCACGCTCGCCTGCTTGAAGTCGCTCGTCGTGCTCTGGGCCTGGGCCTTCTGGATCGCCGAGAAGGCGCCGAAGGAGTTGTTGCAGGAGCTCGCCAGAAGCGCCGCGAAAAGCCCGGCCAGCGCGATCGACACATATCTCTTTGACTTCACTGTATTCTCCTGGTCATCGGAGCCACGTCGCGGAACCAGGTCGGCGGCATGCTTCCCGCGCTTCGAAAGCGGCTTCGCAGGTGCCTGTGCCTCGGTTCTCTGTGCGCCCTCTATGTATTTGCGTACGAAGTTTCCCTACGTTCATCCAAGCTCCCGCACCCTAGAGATGATAGAAGGCCGCGACGGCGACCTCGAGGAAGCCCGAGTACGCGTTCAATTGCGTGACCCCGCTGGTCTTGATTTCGGGAAGGAACCAGAAGTAGCTCTGCAATCCCACGCTCCAGCCGCGCGAGACGCGCCAGTAGACGCCGCCGCCCGCCTTGGCGAAGGGGTCGACGCCTACGTTGGAGGTGCCCGAATAGTCCAGGCTCCAGAGGTAGGCGCCGCCCTCGACGGCCGCGCAGAGCTCGAAGGAACCGAGGGTCCACCAGTAGGCGGTGCGGAACGACAGGGGGGCGACGAAGAGCGTGCTGCCGTCGATCACGCCGTTGAAGGCGCCGTCGATCGTGCCGCCGATGGCCAGGCCGCCGTTGAGGAAGTACTGGTAGCTGAACGAGAAAAGCCCGCCGGAATAGAGGGTCGAGGCCGAGGTCGAGCTGCTGTTGGCGGGAACGCTTATGAACAGTGGAACATCCACGCCGGCGGCGAGCGACAAGGTTTGATCTCCCCTGCCGTAGGGCGCGTACACCTGCTCCGAATCCACGGAACCGGCTGCGAGGCCCGTCGCCTCCGGTTTGGAGGAGCCTGCGGCCTGGGCTTGGGCGAGGGGCAGCGCTGCGAAGCTGAGCGCGAGGCTCAGGCCGAGGGCCGCAGCGGTCGATGACTTCATGATGCCTCCGTAGTCGGGGGACTATAGCATGTCGAGTTCGGCTTGAAAAGCCGCGGGCCCCAGGTCGCCAGGGGCGGATTCCGTGGTTTTGATCTGGCGCAGAAGCCCGGGGCTCGCTACATTGGTGCGCATGAAGAATGTGTTCATCCGGGCCGGGGACAGGGGAATGGGGAGCGAGCTGTTGGAGCAGCTCCGGATTTTCGGCATCACGGTCCACGAGATCGAGGCTGCGGACGAGGTCGCGCGGCTCGTCTCCGCGATGGGAGCGGGGCTTCTGCTCTCCGACTGCGCCCGCATAGACCGCGAGCCGGCCTTCATGGCAGAGCTGCGCCGCCTCAAAGGGGAGCTGGGCTCCTCGCTGCGCCTCGTGTTCTACGCCGACCGGGACGATTTCGACACCAGGCTCAAGGCCGTGCGATCGGGCGGCGAGGCCTTTTTCCAGCTTCCCGTCGACGCGCCCCGCCTGATCGACAGGATCGACGCCCTCTTCGACAGGCGCGAGATTCCTCCCTACCGCGTCCTCCTCGTCGACGACGATCCCGAGCAGCTCGAGTACAACGCCCTCATCTTGCGGCAGGCCGGCATGGCGCCCAGCATCGCCTCCGACCCGGCCCGGGTGATACCGCTCCTCATCGAGACCCGGCCCGAAATCGTTCTCCTGGACATGTATATGCCCTCGTGCAGCGGCTCCGAACTGGCCGCCCTGATCAGGCAGAACGAGGCCTTCTCCGGTCTGCCGATAGTCTACCTCTCGGTCGAGCGGGACCTGGAACGACAGATGGGGGCCCTGGTCCAGGGCGGGGACGAATTTCTCGAAAAGCCCATCAAGCCCGAGCATCTCGTCGCCTCCGTGGCGATACGCGCCGAGCGTTCGCGGACGACCCGATTCTACATGGAGCGCGATCCCCTCACCGGGCTCCTGAACCATACGAACCTCGCCGAGCGCCTTGGCACGGAGATTCTGCGCGCCAGGCGCACAGGCTCAGTGCTCTCGTTCGCGAAGATCGATATCGACAACTTCAAGAGCGTCAACGAAGAGTTCGGACATTTCACCGGCGACCGCGTGCTTCGGAGCCTGGGCCGGCTCCTGGAGGAGCGTCTGCGCCGTACCGACGTGGTGGGCAGGTTCGGCGGCGAGGAGTTCGGCGTCATCCTGCCCGGAACTGACGGCCGCGCCGCCGCGCGGCTCGTCGACGAACTTCGCGGCAACTTCGGCCGGCTCCTTCACCGCGTCGACGATCGCGAGTTCTCGGTCACCTTCTCCTGCGGCCTCGCGGCCTATCCCGAGTTCCTGAGCGCCGCGGAGCTCGGCGAGGCCGCTGCCCGCGCCCTCGGCCGGGCCAAGAGCGAGGGCCGCGACCGCTCGGTCGTGGAGGCGCCGCGCGCCTAGCCGAGATGCCGCGGGCATTTCGGCAGTCTGCCGCCTCCCCGGTTCCCCGCGGCTCTCAGGCCCCCTCCGATCGGCCTTTGCGCCCCGCCCGCTCCGGCTTTCCGCGGAGCCTCCTTGAGCGGCCGAGTTCCTTCCAGGCCAGGGCCGCGAAGGGGTCGGACCCGCTGTCGAAGCGCAGGAAGACGAGTTGGGCGTCGCCGAACGAGATCTCGGGCGGAGAGAGGCGCAGCGCGTCCGACAGGATGTCATCGGAAGCCCGGCCGAGAAAAACGCCGAGGGCGCAGCGCAGCGGCGGCAGGGGGTAGGGCTCGAAGCCGGCCCCGTCCATGAGCCTCCTGGTCGCCGCGGCCAGCTGCCCGACCGGCCCCTCGGTCCGCAGATACAGGCCGCCCTCCGCCGAGAGTATCTGTCCGAGACGAAATGGGCCCGTCACGCCCTCCCAGGCCGGGTCGAGCAAATGCTCGCGGTTCCGCCCCTTGAGCCGGATCGGCCGCTCCGTGGGGATGCCGCCGATCGCCAGCGGAACGATCTCGGGAAAGGCCAGGGCCGAAGGATCGCCCGCGGCCGCGAAGAGGCGCCGCCGGAAAAGCGCGATATCCCGCGCGATGTTTCCCGGCGGTTCGAGGGCGGCCATGTAGAAGCGCCGCGCCAGCGCGTCGGGCCGTGTTTGCAAAGCCACGAGTCCATGATAGAATGAAGGCAACTCGGAAGGCAAGGAAGAGGCATGCGGCTCAAAGTGGAGCGCCTGGCGGACAGTCTCACTAACGTCATCTCATCCTGGAACTCGGTGGAATGCATCGCCCTCGCGGAGCACTCCGAAGACGACACGCTCGATCCCTATTTCGCCCTCGTCCTCGATGTCTACCATAGGGGAGCGTTTCCCGGGGCGGACGAGCGTCGCGCGGCCTTCTCGACCGCCTTGGGAGGGATCGGGGCCTTCGAGAGTTCATCGGCCCAGCCCAAGGACCGTTTTTTCTCCGAAGGGCTGCCCGTGCGCGTGGAGTTCAAGGACGCCGCCGGCGTCGACGAGATCCTCGATCGCGGCCTGGGCTTTCTCTGGGTGCTGAAGAACTCCGGCACCTACATGTTCTATCGCCTGGAAAGCTCGCGCATCCTCTTTCGGCGCAGCACCTGGATCGAAGATGTCAGGGCCAAGCTGTGCGTGCTCTCCCCCGAGGTGTGGGAGGGCCTGCGCGAGGCCTTCGAGGCCAAGATGGAGCACAGCCTCTCCGATTTCGGCGCCGCGGCCCTGCTCGACGACGGCTTCTTCTACAATGTCTCCTTCTCGGGCTTCCTCCGCTACGCGGCCGCCGTGCTCTTCATCAAGAACCGCCGCTTCGAGCCCTCGCACCGCGCGATAGGCACCCAGCTCATGGAGCTCAAGGAGCTTCCCGAAGACTTCAAGGGTCGCTGGGAGACTCTCCTCGGCCCCGGCAGCGACATGAGCCGCTCTCAGCAGTACAAGCTCGCCGAACTCATCGCCAAGAGCATCCTGGCCCTTCGCTAGGCCCGGGTCCCCGCATGATGCGCTTCGGAGCCCGCACGGCTTTCGTCCTCTGCGCGGCCGCTCTGATCGCCGCCTCCCTTGCCTCCTGCGGCGAGCGCGGAAGGCTCGTCTCCTCGATACCCTGGAAGGATGGTTCGGGTTCGGATCTCGCCTTCCGCGACTCGGGCTCGCGCCCGGTCGGACAGGAAGGCGCCTTTTCCTCTGCCGGACCCGCAAACAGCTATGTCCTCGAAAAGCCCTTCACGGTCGGCTCGGACGACGCGCTCGAGCTGGACCTGGTGCGGTCGGACGCGAACCTTAGGCCCCGGCTCTCCGTGACCCTCGAGGGCAGACGGAAGGGTCGGGACTTCAAATCGCGCAGCGGCATAGAACTTCGCGACGCGAATACCCGCTTCGTCCTTCCCCTGGAGCGAGGCGAGGTCCTCGATTCGGTGCGCCTTCGTCTCGAAGCGGAGCCGTCGGCCACGCCGGGCGCGGGCTCAGCCGTCGCGGGCTCGGCCATCGCGGGCTCGGCCACGCCG
>JAJXZP010000161.1 GCA_021779995.1 bacterium
ACCAAGACGAGGCCCAACGTGAGCCTGCGAAGGTCACGAGCCACGGTCGTCTGGTTGGGGTGTTCTTGTCATCCCACGATCTCGAGCATTACGAGAATCTCAAGCGCCGCGAAACAAAGGCCCTCCACCGCTTCACGCGCCGCAGCGAATCATCAAACCGCTCCACGGACCAGGGGTTCTTCGAGGTGTCCACCCCGTAAGCGGACGATTTCCGCACCGGAGGTGTGCCATGAACAACAGCGAGGCAGGCGGGAAGCGATCCGGCGCTAGGTGTGGCGGATCAGACTCAGTCGGGACCTGCGAGCCGCTCGCATTTAGAAGTTCTGGCTACTAGCCAGTGCCGTTGTGTTCTATCTGCCGCCTGTGGTAATTCTCGGAGCCCCCGGCCCGCCTGTGAGAGACCGCGGCGGAGGATGGCCGACATCTCTGGACTCACCGCTATTGTCGACTTCGACAGGAATCGCTACGTGATTGGGTTAGGCGACAAACCGGATATGGTCTTGGGGGATGACGTGTGGCGGCCCAGCGCCTCCCGCCGGGCACGCTGGGCCGCTCTGGCCGGGCCCGGAGACTGCGGTACGATCCTCGCGCGCGGCCGGCTCTACGCCGCGACCGGCACCTGCTTGACAGCCGGAGGATCCGATGAAGGCGGGTCCACGGCGCCCGAACCCGCTGGCCGGGCGACGCCGGCAACGGCTCTGATGGAGATCGCATGCTGTCCGTGATCGTATATGGTCGCAACGACAATTACGGCTACAACCTGCACAAGCGTGTTGCTCTCAGCATCAATTGCATGGCAGAGATGCTGGACGCCGTCGATGACGAGATCCTGTTCGTCGACTACAATACCCCGGACGATCACCCGACCTGTCCGGAGGCGATCCGTGACACGCTCACCGCGCGGGCGCTTCGGCTGCTGCGTATTTTTCGTGTCCGACCCGCACAGCATCAGAGGTTTCGGAACCGGACCCATCTGATGGCGCTCGAGCCGATCGCCCGCAATGTAGCGTTGCGCCGCTCCAATCCGGACAACCGCTGGATCCTGTCCACCAATACGGACATGATCTTCGTTCCCCGTGACGACCGCGCGCTCGGCGACAGTGTGTCCGATCTCGCCCCCGCACTCTATCATCTACCGCGCTTCGAGGTGCCCGAAACACTGTGGGAGGGCCTCGACCGCATGGACCCATGCGGCTCGATTGCCGAAATCGGGCGCTGGGGCTCGGATCTACACCTGAATGAGATCGTGCTCGGTTCATCGACCGTGCTCTACGACGGTCCGGGAGACTTCCAACTGGCGCCCCGGTCCGACCTGTTCGGCATCGACGGGTTCGACGAGCGCATGCTGCTCGGCTGGCACGTTGATTCGAATCTCGCCCGGAGGCTTGGCTTCCTGCACGGTCCACCGCGCTCGGTGGTTGATCGGTTGTTTGGCTATCACTGCGATCACACCCGTCAGGTGACTCCCGCGCACCGGCACGACCGCGTGCAGAACGATTCGGTCCGCTTCGTCGATGGCCTGACGGAGCCGACGATCCCGGAGCAGGCGAGCAACTGGGGACTAGCATCATAGTCACCACGGAGCAGAAGCGGCATGGCGAACCCCCATTGTTCGCCAGAAAGAGAATCACATCGGCACCGCGTCGGGGAACCCCCCGTGAGTCACACCTTCAGAGCTTTGGTATCAGTAGCCGAGAGCCGACAACCCACCCTCAGCAAACGTCCCCGCCCAACAGGCAAAAATGACATCAATACGACAGGCTGTTGGATTGATTGTCCGCCTGCGAGCCTCTAGCTCTCTCCCATGTCCGCGACGCTCCGTCTCGCCCTCGCCCAACTCAATCCGCACGAGGGCGAAATCCACGCCAACCTCGCCCGCATCCGCGCCGCCCGCGCCGAGGCCGCCCGTCTCGGTGCCGATCTCCTGGTCACGCCGGAGTTCTCCATCGCCGGCTATCCGCCCGAGGATCTCGTCCTCAAGCCCGCCTTCGCGGAGGCCTGCGCCGCCGCCATCGCCGAACTCGCCGCCGACACCGCCGACGGCGGGCCGGGTCTCGTGGTCGGCGGGCCCTGGGTCGAGGGCGGGAAGCGCTACAATGCCGCCTTCCTGCTCGATGCGGGGTCCATCCTCGCCCGCCGCGCCAAGCACGAACTGCCCAACTACGGCGTCTTCGACGACAAGCGCGTCTTCACCCCCGGCCCCGCGCCCGGCCCGGTCTCCTTCCGCGGCCATCGGCTCGGGCTGATGATCTGCGAGGATTGGTGGTTCCCCGACGTGCCCGAGACGCTGGCCGAAAGTGGCGCCGAGCTGCTGCTCTCCATCAACGGCTCGCCCTTCGAGGCCGGCAAGCAGGGCCACCGCGTCGCCCTCGCCGCCCATCGGGTGGCGGAGACCGGCCTGCCTTTCGTGTTCTGCGCCCAGGTCGGCGGCCAGGACGAGCTGGTCTTCGACGGCGGCTCCTTCGTCCTCAACGCCGACCGCTCGCTCGCCCTGCAAATGCCCTGGTTCGCGGAAGCGCTCGCGCTCACCGAGTGGCGCCGCGACGGCGAGGACCGTCTCTCCTGCATCCCCTCCGCCCTGCCGCCCGAACCCGCCGAGCACGAACTGGTCTATCGCTCGATGATGACCGGGCTCGCCGACTATGTGGACAAGAACCGCTTCCCCGGCGTCCTGCTCGGGCTTTCGGGCGGCATCGACAGCGCGCTTTCGGCCGCCGTCGCGGTCGATGCACTCGGGGCGGCCCGCGTCCGCGCGGTGATGCTGCCGAGCCCCTACACCAGCCTGGAAAGCCTCGAGGACGCGGCCGCCTGCGCCCGCCTGCTCGGCATCCGCTATGAAATCATCCCCATCGGCGGCGCGATGGCGGCCTTCGGCGAAGCCCTCGCCCCGGTGTTCGATGGGCACGCGGCGGACACCACCGAGGAGAACATCCAGTCCCGCGCGCGCGGGCTCATTCTGATGGCGCTTTCCAACAAGTTCGGCGACATGGTGCTCACCACCGGCAACAAGAGCGAGATGTCGGTCGGCTACGCGACGCTCTACGGCGACATGTGCGGCGGCTATTCGGTGCTCAAGGACGTCTACAAGACCGCGGTCTTCGCGCTCGCGCACTGGCGCAACCAGAACCTGCCCGCCGCCGCCCGCGGACCCTCCGGCCGCGTCATGCCCGAGCGGGTGCTGACCAAGCCGCCCTCGGCCGAGCTCAAGCCCAACCAGACCGACCAGGACACGCTGCCACCCTACGAGGTGCTCGATGGCATCCTCGAAGGTCTCGTCGAGGGCGAGAAATCGGTCGACGCGCTGGTCGCCGCCGGCTTCGAGCGCGCCACCATCCTGCGTGTCTGGCGCATGCTCGACCGCGCCGAATACAAGCGCCGGCAGGCCCCGCCGGGGGTCAAGATCACCGCCCGCGCCTTCGGCCGCGACCGCCGCTACCCGATCACCAACGGCTTCACCGGCCTGATCGCGTGAGCACCCTCCGTTTCGCCCCCAGCCCGACCGGGTACCTCCATGTGTTCCAGCGTGGAAAAAGGACCCCCTTGGTGGAGTGCGCCGCTGGGGGTGGACAGGATCAAGCCTCGGTTTTGACTCCCTGCCGGGCGTATTGATCCTCGAATTGCGCGGGGCTGAGATAGCCGAGCGCAGAGTGCAGCCTCTTCGCATTGTAGACTTCGTCGATGAAGCGCGGAAGGTCGGCGGTGACATCCTCGAATATCTCGTAGGCGGCTAGGTAGACCGCTTCGACCTTCAACGTCTTCATGAAGCTCTCCGCCTTGGCGTTGTCGTACGGATTGCCGCGACGGCTCATCGAACCAACCAGGCCATGGGCGGCAAGCAGCGCGCGATATGTCTCCGACGCATATTGTGAGCCTCGATCCGAGTGGTGGATGCAGCCCTTGGCGGGATTGCGACCCCTGATGGCCGCCTTCAGGGCAGCGACAGCGATGCGGGCGTCCATCGATCGGCTGATCGCGTAGCCGACGACCTTGCGCGACCAGGCATCGAGGATGGCGGCGAGATAGACGAAACCGCCCCGGATGGCGACATAGGTCAGGTCCGCGACCCATAACTGATTGGGGCGGTCGGGAACGACATCCTTCGCCAGGTCCGGGAAGATCGGTCCGGCATGATTGCTGTCCGTCGTGACGACGTAGCGCCGCCGCCGCTTCGGCTGCAGCCCGTGCTCCCGCATCAGCCGCCGGAGCTTCTTGCTATTCACCACCAGGCCCTGGCGGCGCAGTGCCGCCCCTACGCGTCGGTAGCCGTAGCATTCGAACTCGTCGCAGATCGCACTGATCCGGCCGACGAGCTCGTCGGCGCCCAGGGGAACAAGCGGCGCGTCGTAGAAGGTGGATCGCGCCAGGCCCATCAGCTCGCACCCTCGTCTGACGGAGATGCCACGGGGCCGGTGACGACGGAGGAGCTTGCGCTTCTCGGCCGGGGTGCATGCTTCAAAGCCCCCTTTAGCAGCTCAATCTCCAAAGCCTGGCGGCCGACCATCCGTTCCAGGGCAGCGATCCTGGCCTCATACTCCTGGATCAGAGCGGCGGCTTGCGCGTCGTCGTCCAGGGCGCCCGCCTCGAACTTGCCAACCCAGATCCGGATCAGCTGCCGGGAGATGTCGTGGCGCTGGGAAAGCGCGTGTAGCGTCTCCCCGCCAAGGAACTCCTCAGCGACCTGCCGCTTGAACGCCGCACTGTGGGATCGGTGCTTCGTCATGGCTTCCATCCTCCAGAAGCCCAGCAAGGACCGTCAAATCCAACCGTTCAATCTGTCCACCCCCAGGGGCGCACTCCAGTCCGGGGGACATCGCGGATTAAAGGTAGTGGTCAGGAGCCAACCGGACGCTTACCCTCATAGTCGAGAACAGCGACTATCCTTTCGATTTCACTGCACCGAGTGCATTGGTCGAAAATCACGGATTTTCCCAGGGCTCTGATTAACTGGTGGGTGTCGGTCGACATCGCAACGTTGATCGGGTGGGGTGCTCCATCGTGGTGGTGTCCGTAAGCAACATTGACGAAC
>JAJXZP010000038.1 GCA_021779995.1 bacterium
CGCCGACTTTCAGCAAGGCCGAGGGGCTCGACAACTGGGATCACGACTTCGATACCTCGAAACTTCCCGCGGGCACCTATAACATCGTCGTGCAGGGCCGGGACGAGGCCGGCAACACGGCGATCGCCGGCCCGATCAACGTCCACATCGACCCGGCCTCGGCCCTTCCGATCGTCTCAATCATCAATCCCACGAGGCTCCAGCGCGTGGGCGGCGACCTCATGGCCGTCGGGACCTGCTCGGCGCCCGAAGGCGTGGCTCGCGTCGAGCTGCGCGTCGACGGCGGGGCCTACCGGACCGCGCAGGGCGGGGAGTTCTGGTCCCTTGCGATCCCGACCCGGGACATTCCCGAAGGGCGCCGGATTCTCGAGGTCAGGGGCGTCGGCGCCGGAGGCCTCGTCGGCAAGCCGGTCAAGGTCGCTTTCGATCTCGATCGGACCGAGCCCGCAGCCTCGGTGCGATCGCCGCGGCCGGGCGCCTTCGTCGCGGGCGAGGCGCGCGTCCTGGGCTCGGTCTCGTCGGCGAACGGCATCGCCTCGCTCGAGATCTCCACGGACGACGGCACGACGTACAGGAAGGTGGCCCTCTCGCGGACCAAGCGGCCCGGGCGGCTGTCCTTCGCCTTCGAGCTCGACACGAGGAAATTTCCCGACGGTCCGCACATCCTCTGGCTGCGCAGCCGGGACCGCGTGGGCCTGAAGGGGCTCTCGCCCTTCCTCGTCTTCGTGAGCAACACGAAGCCGAAGATCGAGATCCGCCTGCCTGCCCCCGCGGCCGCCGTGCATGGACGCTTCGCCGTCGTCGGGGCCGTGCGCTCGGCTATCGGCGTGGCCCGGCTCGGTTACGAGCTGCCGGGCGGCAAGCCGGTCGACATTCCGCTCACGCCCGGCGATCCCTACTTCGTCCAGCGCTTCGACGCCCGGCAAATCAAGGGCGACCGGGCGAACATCGTCCTCGTGGCCCGGGACCGGGCCGGAAACGTTACGCGATATCAAATTTCGGCGCGGATCGACCATCAGGCGGACAAGCCCGTGGTCAAGGTGCTCGGGCCCGCGCCCGCGGGGCGGGCCTCGTCCGGACCCGCGCCGTCGGGCGGGGCGCCCGCCGCGGCGCGGACGCTCGGTCCCGGCGGCCTGATCTGGGGCTCCATCGCGGCCGAGGACGGGGGAGCCGGGATCAGAGTCTCCGTCGACGGCGGCAAGGCGGTCGAGTATCCCGCCGCCGATGTCTTCTCGTTCGGCCTGCCTCCGGGCCTGGCCTCCGGGAGGCATCTGGTGTCGATCCAGGCCAAGGACGGGTACGGCACCTGGGGCGATCCGGTGAGCCTTCCCGTGACCGTCAGCGGCGAGCGGCCTTCGGTCGAGTTTCTCACTCTGGGCGGCGAGAGGGGAGGGAAAGGCGCGCAGCCGCCGGCCTCCTATTATCCCGGGGCGATCTTCCGCGTGGACGGCGGAAGCGTCCTGGAGGGCGATATCATTTCGCCTAACGCGCTCGCCGGGATCGCCTGGTCGGTCTCGGGCGGGGCGGCGCGCAAGCTGGAGATCGCGAAGGAGGGCGGGGGCGGCCGCTATCTCTTCCGCATCCCCCTGGACCGCTCCATGCCCTACGGCTTCGTCCAGATCGAGCTGCGGGGCGAGGATGTCTTCGGCCAGAGCTTCTCGGGCAAGGCTCTCCTGTACTCGGTGAACCTCGCCTCCGATCGGGAGGACACCGGCTTCCGCTTCGACGACCCGCGGATCGCTTCCGACGGGCGCGTCGCCATCCTGCCGGGCGAGCCCTTGCTCGGGGCCTTCTACCGGGAGGAGCTCGCCGGCCTGCGCCTCGACCCTCCTTCCGACCTCGTCGGCCTTTCGTTCCAGGGCGGCACGGTCCGCGTCGAGGCGGTCAAGTCGGGAGTCACCCCGCCCGAGCGGATCGTCGCGCGCACGAAGGCGGGCCACGAGTTCAGCTCCGATCCCTTCGTCTTCCTCTGCGGCGACTTCGCTCCGAAGATCGAGATCGACGGCCCCGCGGAGGGATCCTGGTTCGACAAGGCTTTCACGGTCTCGGGCAGGGTCTCCGACGCCTCGGGCCTCGCGGGGATGAAGGTCGAGCTGAGCGCCGGGGGCGCGGGCAAGACGGTCCCGCTCTCGGCCTCGGGGCGCTTCTCGCTCGCCCTGGGCGATCCGGACCTGAAGCCAGGCCCGGGCATCCTTGAGGTCACGGCCACCGATGCCGCCGGCAGAGTCTCGAGCGCCTACCGGAGCTTCGGTTTCGCCCCCGATCCGCCGAGCCTGCGCTTCCTCTCGCCCGAGGCGGGGGCCGAGGTGAGCGGAAGCGAGGATGTGGCCGCCGCGATCTCCGACGTCGCGGGGATCGTCTCGGTCGAGTACGCCGAGGACGGGAAGAGCTTCGCGCCGATCGACCACCGGGGGCAGTTCTTCATCCATCGCGCAGACCTGGCCGCCCATCCCGATGCCGCCTATCGCGTCACCGACCGGGCGGGCAACGTCGTCGTGGGGCGCCCGGAGATCAGGATCGTTCCGCGGCCTGACCGGTCCTCCCTCTCGGCCTCGGTCGAGGTCGAACCGGCCGGGGACGAGCCTCGGGTCGAGCTGTCGGGCCTCTCGGGTACCCGCAAGGTCTCGCTTCTCCTGCCGGCCCTGAGCGAGGCCGATTACTCCGCGCTCGGCTCCCGAGCTCCCGCGGCCGGGGCGTCGGCGGCCGGAGCGTCGGCGGCCGGAGCGTCGGCGGCCGGAGCGTCGGCGGCCGGAGCGTCGGCAGAGCTCCCGCCGCGCTTCGCGCAGCGCCTCCTCGTCTCCGGGCAGCTCGCCTTGAAGGGCTACCTGCAGGCTGCCTTCAAGCTCAAGTCCGTCGGGCTTTCGCTCGACGGCGGCGCCAGTTACCAGAGCCTCTTCGACGCCAAGGACGGGAAGTCCCAGCTCGAGAAGGTCCCCCTGGCCCTCTCCCTCGACACGACGAAGCTGCCCGAAGGGGAGGCCCGCTGGATCCTGAAGGTCGAGGACGGTGACGGGGTTTCGCAATACGCGCCGATCTTCGCGATGGTCGCCAACGCGAAGCCGACCATCGCCTTCCTGAGCTCGAGCGGCGCGGCCGTCGGCCTGCCCACGCCCCTGGTCTTCAGCCTCCGGGACGCCCTGGGCCTCTCCTCCGCCAGCCTCCAGGCCGGGCAGGAGAAGACGAGTCTGCCCGTGCGGGATGGAGGCTCGTATTACGCTGTCTGGGCCGATCCCGGGTCGTCGTTGAAAGGCGGCGCGAAGAGCGGGACGCTCGCGGTCACGCTGCAAGCCTCGGACCCGGCCGGGAACGAGGCTTTGGCCCAGGCGCGCTACGACCTGGACGCCGCCTCCGGCTTGCCCGGGATCGAGCTGTCCCTGCCGCCTCCGTTGCCTCCGGGGACGGCCGACAAGAGCTCCGCCCCCCTGCTCGCGGCCGACGCGGCGATTCGCGGGACCGCGGCGGGCCCGGCCCCGATAGCCGCCCTTTCGGTCTCGGTGGACGGAGGCGCCCCCCTCGAGTTCGCCGCGGGGATCTTCGCCCTGCCCCTTTCCTCGCTGTCTCCCGGGCGGCACGACCTCGTCGTGGAAGCGAGGACCGAAGCCGGCCGGATCGTGCGCGAGAAGCGCGCCTTCGTCGTGGCCGGCCCGGCCCCGAGCTTCGGCTCCGTCGGCGTCGCCATCGGCAAGGAGACCTTCGCCTGGCGGCCCGGGGCCGACCTGGCGCTGGCTCCGGGCGCGAGCCTGGGCGGCGCGATCAGCGCCCCGAACGGCCTCGTCTCGGTCGAGTATCGGATCGACGGTGCGGCCTGGCTGAAGGCCGTCGTCGGCAAGCCGCGCGCCGTCGATACCTCCTTCGCCTGCGCCCTCCCTGCCGGCCTCGCCTACGGGCCCTTCGTCGTGGAGCTCGTCGCCCGGGACGCCGCAGGCTACGAAACGAGGCGCCGCTACGATTTCCACAATGTGCTGCCGCCCCGGAGCGGCGCCCCGGCGACGGACGACGCCGACGCCATCCGGTTCTTCGACGACCGCATCTCGGATATCGCCGGCGGCGTGCTCCTCAGGCTCGCCCCCTCGGAGAGCCTCGTCGGCGCGTGGAACGGGCGGCCGATCAAGAGCGTCGAGCTGCGACCCGCGACGTCCCTCCTGGAGGCGAGCGCCGAGGGCGGGCGCATCACGCTCAAGGCCGCGGCCGCCGGCGTTATGATGTCGCCTAACTTCCATATCCGCGCCGTGACCGTGGATGGAGACGTCTTCGAGTGGGGACCCTTCGGCATCGTGGTCGGCTCGGGCGCGCCCACGCTGGCCCTGCGGCTTCCCCGGGACGGCTCCTGGGTGAGGGGGAGCCTGCATCTGGCCGGCGAGGCCGAGAGCCTGAACGGCGCGCTCTCGGTCGAGGTCTCTATCGACGGAGGACCCTTCACGGCCTTGAGCCGTGCCGCCGGGGCTGCGCCCGCCGGGGCCGACGCGGCCTCAGGGACCTTCGCCTTCGACACGGAGCTGCCCCTCGACAAAGTCCCGGACGGGGCCCTGCGCGTAGATCTGCGCGTGCGCGATGCCTCGGGCGGCGAAACCACCGTGTCGCGGTTCATCGACAAGGATACGGTCGCCCCTGCGGTGACCCAGATCTGCCCGGCTCCCGGGGAGACCGTGACGGGCCCCACGACGGTGATCGGCGCGGCGAGCGACGCCGGGCTCCTCGCCTCGGCCGACTTCCTCCCCGCCGCGGACGGCGCGCCCCAGGCGGCCGCGGGAACGAAGGTCTTCTCCAGCCTGCTCGACCTCGACCACCTGCCCGATCCTCTGCCCGAGGGGGCGGGCTTCCGGGTGGCCGATCGGGCCGGCAACACCGCGCTCTTCGTGCCCGAGCTCCATCGGGACAGCGAGCGCGGCAAGCCCGTGCTGCGGATCCTGACTCCCGCGGAGAACGAGATCCTGCGCTCGGACTTCGCCATCGCCGGCACGGCCTTCGACTACGCCGGCGTCGCGAAGGTCCACTACCGCATCGACGGCTCCGACTGGAAGAGCGTCGAGCCGAAAGACGCGGGCTTCTCGATCCCGGTCGCCCTGGACTCCACGACCGACAACGAGCACCTCGTCGAGGCCTACGCCGAGAACATCTACGGGATCAAGGGCGATGTCGTCTCCAGGAAGTACCGAATATCCAAGGAAGAGCCGCGAGCCTTCATGACCTCGCCCGACCTCGCCACGAGCGTGCGCGGCACGATCGAGATATCGGGCACGGCCTCGGACGCCAACGGCATCGAGTCCGTGAGCCTGTCCTTCGACAACGGCTCCAGCTACGTGACGGCCTCCGGCGCCGAATCCTGGCACTACCGTCTCGATACCCGCATCCTCGCCGACGGCGTGCACGGCGTCACCATCAAGCCGGTGGACAAGTACGGGACCGTAGGCTTCTCGGCGAGCCTCATCACCGTCGACAACACCCCCCCGCGGGTCCGGCTCGCCACCCCGCTCGACGGGGAGATCCTGTCGGGCGGCGTGGACCTGAGCGGCCGGGTGTCGGACAACTACAAGCTGGCCTCGGTGCGGGCCGAGCTTGTACCGGTCGGGCAGGACAAGCCTCCCGCCTTCGAGGTCGACCTCGACCGATCGGAGGTCGTGCGAGACCGCCTCGACGTGTCGAGTCTGCCTCCGGGCGCCTACACGCTGCGCCTCGTCGCCCGCGACGGGGCGGGCAACGAAACCTTCGCGAGCCGCGACATCGTGCTGAGGGCGCAGAGGCCCGCCGACAAGGTCGAGCTCTTCTATCCCGTCGACGGTCAGGCCGTCTCGGGGGCCCTGCGCCTCTGCGGCCGGGCGACCGTCGCGGGCGGAACCTCGGAGGTGGCGATTCTCTCGGACGGCGCGGAGGTCGGCTCCGCGAAGGCCGACGCCCGGGGCTACTTCAGCTTCGACCTGCCGGCGGGGCGTCTCGACGTGGGGTCGCACAAGCTTTCGGCCCGCTGCCTCGCGGGCGACGGCGCGAGCGTCGAGTCGAGGGCCGCGCTCGTATCCTGGCATTCGGAGGGTCCCTGGCTCGCGATCGACGAGCCGGCCTTCGGGAGCTACCTGCCCATGCGCCCCTGGCTCTCGGGCAAGGCCGGCTGGGCCGCCGCGGCGCCCGACCCGAAAGACGCCGCCGCTATCGCGGCGTTCAGGAAGGCCGCGGCCGGACGAAGGGTGGAGAAGGTCGAGGTTAGCCTGGACAACGGCCGGACCTACCTGAAGGCGGCGGGCCGGGAGTCCTGGCGGTTCAGGCTGGAGACGCCGGACTATCCCGACGGAGAAATCTTCATCCTCGTCCGGGCGACGTTCGGCGACGGCTCCGCGGTCGTCGCGCGGACCGCGTTCAATCTCGACAAGACCGCTCCCGTGCTGCGCATCCTGAGCCCGGCCGAGAACACCCGCTTCGCCGATCACCTTCGCGTGTCCGGCACCGCGTCCGACGACGAGTCGGGCCTGGCGTCCGTGGCCGTGGAGCTGCGCAAGGGCGACAAGCGCGGCTACGAGCTCCCGGCCTTCGTCCAGGGGCTCTATCTCGACGCGCATTTCTTCGGCGCCACTTCCTGGGAGGCCGGCCTCGGGCTTTCCTTCTTCGGCGACAACGTCAAATTGCAGGCGGCCTACGGGCAGGCGCCGACGACCGACTCGGCCGGCAACCTGCAGCGGTTCTTCGGTGGCGTCTATTCCGCCAAGCTCATCGCGAACGTGCTCTATCTGCCTTTCTCTTCGGTCCTCGGGCCGGACTGGGGCGCGTTCAGCTCCTCGCTCGGGCTCGGCGCCGAGTTCTCCTACTTCGACATGAACGGGACGACCGAGGGGAAGGGGCTCTCCGCGGTCCTCGCCCAGCTGGAGTTCCCGAAGTACACCCTCGGCAGCGCCTCGTTCATGAAGAAATACTCGCTGTATCTGGAGGAGGAGGCCTGGTTCGTCTCCTCCGACGTGCCGGGAGCCTCGACCATTCTCTTCATGACGACCTTCGGCGTACGGCTGGGGCTGTTCTAGCCGGCGAACGCGGCCCGGACGGAGCGAGGTCGCCAGGGCTCGCGGGGGTCCTGCCTCATGCAGCCGGGCCGAGTCGGCCGTGGCTGCGGGAGCCCCGGCCTCGCGCGCCCGGGCCGCCCTACCTCAGCCTGAGAAACAGCTTCGCCGCGCCCAGATAGACCACCTTCCCCCCGTCCCGCGAGAAGAGCGAGAAGAAACCGTAGTTGTGCCTGCGGAAGATCCCGCCCTCGATCGTGCCCGCCACGCCGCCGACGCCGCTCGAGATGCGGCCGATGAGGTCCGAGCCCGCGTTGCGCGAAGCCGTGTCCGCCTGGCGCGCGGACATCCAGGCGATGAACTCGTCCCGGGTGGGATTGAGCGCGACGAGGAAGAGGAAGACGAGGAGGAAGAGCAGTCCCGAGAACAGTCCGTTCGAGCGTTTGGCCATGGTGTCTCCTTGGTTCATTTCTCCGTGTCGGTCATTCCCGTCACGAACTGCCGCTGCATGAAGAGGACGACCAGGATCGGCGGGATCATGGCGATGAGCGTGGTCGCCATGACGATCTGCCACTCCACCTGGGCGTCGGCCACGGCGAGCATGCGGTTGATGCCGATGAGCAGCGTGTAATAGCTCTGCTTGGTCGTGATGAGGAGCGGCCAGAGGTACTGGTTCCAGCCGTAGATGAACTGGATCACGAACATGGCCGCGATGGGGGTGCGGGTCATGGGCAGGAGTATCCGCCGGAAGAAGGTCATGGGGCTCGAACCGTCGATCTGCGAGGCCTCGGCGATCTCGCGCGGCACCGACATGAAGAACTGCCGGAAGAGGAAGACCGCGGTGGCCGAGACGATCATGGGAAGGATGAGGCCCCAGTAGCTGTCGAGCATGTGGAGGTCGGCCACGACCTTGTAGGTCGGCATGATGCGGATCTCCACGGGCAGCATGAGCGTGACGATGATCGTCCAGAAGCAGAACTTCCGCAGCCGGAAATCGAAGTAGACGATGGCGAAGGCCGCCAGGAGCGACACGGCGATCTTCCCGACGGCTATGCCCAGGGCCATGATGAGGCTGTTCTGGAGCATCGTCAGGGCCGAGGCGCCCAGGTTGTCCGAGCCGTGCACGAGGGCGCGGACGTAGTTCTCGACGAGGTGCGTGCCGGGCAGGAGCGACATCGGCGCGGCGAGGATGTCGGAGAGGGTTCGGGTCGAGGCGACGAAGGCCACCCAGACGGGGATGAGGATCACCGCGATGGCCAGGATGAGGAAGAGGTGCGGCGCGGCGCGCTTCGCGAGGGAACGTTCGACCACGGCGCGCCTCCCTAGTAGGTGACTTTCCGCTCGACGAAGCGGAACTGCAGGACGGTCAGGCCTATCACGATGAGCATGAGGATGACCGACTCGGCCGAGGAGGCGCCGAGATCGAGATTGATGACCCCGTCCTTGTACACCCGGTAGACGAGGATGTTCGTCGCCTGGCCGGGGCCTCCCTCGGTCACCTGGTGGATGATGGGGAAGGTCTCGAAGAAGGCGTAGACGAGGTTCATGGTGAGGAGATAGAAGGTCGTCGGCGACAGGAGCGGAAAGACGACCGACCAGAACCTCCGGAAGGGGCCCGCCCCGTCGATGGCCGCGGCCTCGACGAGGGCCGCGGGCACGTTCTGCAGCCCCGCGAGGAAGAAGACGAAGTTGTACGAAATCTGCTTCCACGTGGCCGCGATCGACACGAGGAGGAAGGCCTGGCCCGCCCTGAGGAGGTGGTTCCAGTCTACGCCCAGGCTGTGCTTGAGGAAGTAGGCGATGATCCCGACGTTGGGGCTGAAGAGGAACAGCCAGAGCACGCCGGCCACCAGCGTCGCCATGGCGTAGGGCCAGACGAGCATGGTCTTGTAAAAGGCCGCGCCGCGGATGCGGCGGTTGGCCTGGACCGCGAGAAAGAGCGCCAGGATCATCGCGGAGAAGGCGACCACGGCGGCGAAGGCGAAACTGATGAAGAGCGAGTTGAGGTACGAGGGGTCCTTGAAGAGCCGGACGTAGTTCGACAGGCCGACGAAGATCATCGACAGGCC
Organism: bacterium; assembly: GCA_021779995.1. Taxonomy (GTDB): domain Bacteria; phylum Spirochaetota; class Spirochaetia; order Treponematales; family Rectinemataceae; genus JAJXZP01. Next base: position 9,050 of record JAJXZP010000038.1, read on the forward strand.
GAAGGCGTCCTGCATGTACAGCGACTGCCAGACCGCCTGGAGCGCCGGCCAGAAGAAGAACACGAAGACGATGACCATCTGCGGCAAGACCAGGAGGTAGGGGAGCCGCCGGGAGGAGAACTCGTACTGTTTCGCCATCGCTGCCTTCCGAACGCTACTCGGCTTCCGCTATCTTCTCGAACTTCCGGAGGAGCTCATCGCCGAGCCTGACCATGTTGTCCAGCCCCTGCTTGACCGTCTCCTTGCCGCCGAGGATCGACTCCCACTGCTCGTCGCAGATGGTGCGGATCTGGGGCATGTAGCCGAAGCGGATGCCGCGCGAGTTGGGCGTCGGCGTCTTGTAGTTGAGCTGCCGGATCGCCACCTCGAGGCCGGGGTTGTCCTTGTAGTAGCCCTGCTCCTTGGTGAGCTTGTACGCGGCCAGGGTCACGGGGAGGTAGCCCGTCTGCTCGTGGAAGTAGGACTGGATGTCCGGCTTGGAGAGGAAGGTCAGGAAGGCCGCCACGCCCTTGTACTGGGCCGGGCTCTGCTTGGCCAGGACCCAGAGGCTGGCGCCGCCGATGATCGAGTTCTGGGGCGCGCCCTTGACGTCGGGGTAGTAGGGGAGCATGGCCACGCCGAAGTCGAACGTGCAGGTCGACTTCATGGCGCCGTAGCCGCCGATGGACTCGAAGTGGATGGGCACCTGTCCCGAGGTGAACAGGGTGTTGGCGGCGTTGTCGCGGCCGCCGTAGATGAACACACCTTCCTTGCTCAGGTTATAGAGGTTGGTGAGGTGCCTGAGCTGCAGGGGGCCGTTGAAGACGAGCCGGGTGTCGAAGCCGTCGAAGCCGTTCGACTTGGTGCCGAAGGGCAGGTTGTGCCAGGCCGAGAAGTTCTCGAGCTGGATCCAGCCGAACCAGTTCGAGGTGAGTCCGCCCGCGTAGCCCGCGGCCTTGAGCTTGCGGGCGTCGGCGAAGACCTCGGGCCAGGTCGTGGGCGGCTTGGCGGGATCGAGGCCGGCCTTCCGGAAGGCGTCCTTGTTGTAGTACATGACCGCGGTCGAGCTGTTGAAGGGCATGGAGAGCATCTGGCCCGCGGAGGTCGAGTAGTAGCCCGAGATGGCCGGGATGAACTCGTGCGGGTCGAAGCTCCGGCCCTCTTCTTTCATGAGCTTGTAGACCGGGACGATGGCGCCCTTGGCCGCCATCATGGTGGCGGTGCCGACCTCGTAGACCTGGAGGATGGCGGGCGGCTGACCCGCGCGGAAGGCGGCGATGCCTGCGTTCATGGTGTCCGCGTACGAGCCCTTGAACACCCCCACGACCTTGTAGTCGCCCTGGCTGGCGTTGAACTTGTCGATGATGGCCTGGGTGACATCGCCGTTCTTGCCGCCCATGGCGTGCCAGAACTCGATGGTGACCGGCTCGGCGAAAGCCGTGCCGCACAGCAGCGCGAAAGCCGCCAAGGCGATGACGAGACGTTTCATAGCGCGTCCTCCTCGTGATTTTGTCGGGCCGGGGACGGAACGAGGGCCCGGGAAACGATTGTAGACCCGGCGCCGCGATCGGGCAATGTTTAAGGATCGGGAATTTCCGGCCGCGAGACGTTTTCGGCGGCGGCCCGCGCCGCGGCCGGGGTTCTAGGATGCGGCCTAGCCTCGAAAAGCGGCTCGCGCGGCCGGTCCCCGACCGCGGCTTCTCCTCGAAGTTGCGGCTCGGGGGCCGGAACCTTCGGCCCGCTACCTGCCCTTCCTGCCGAGGAGCCCGAGCAGTCGATCGGGGAAGTCGGTGAAGATACCCGTGACGCCCCAGCCGAGGATGCGCTCCATGTCGGGCAGCTCGTTCACCGTCCAGACGAAGACGTCCTTGCCGGCCGCGCGCACGGCGCGCACCGCCTTCTCGCTGAGTATCTCCAGGCCGGGGTTGAAGGCCTCGGCCCCGGTGCGCTTAAGGAGGGCCACCGGGTCGGCCACCGGCTCCTCGACCAGGGCTCCGGTGAGGAGCCGGGGCTCGGCCGCCTTGGCGCGTACGATGTACTCGTGGTTGAAGGAGGAGACGAGTACGCTGTCCGTCATGCCAAGCGCGCGGATGAGTTCGACGACGCGCTCCACGATCCACGCGTCGCAGGCATGTCCGCTCGCGTCCTTGATCTCGACATCGACCTTCCAGGACTTCGAGCGCGTGAACTCGAGGGCCTCGCGCAGGGTGGGGATGCGGAGGCCGCGGAAGCCCGCCAGCTCGACCCGGCCCACCCGGCCCGAGCGCACCTGGCCGAAGGGGTCGGCCTTCTCGTACCAGGCGCCCGCGTCCAGGCGCGCCAGCTCCGCGGCCGTGAAGTCGTAGACCGTCCAGGGCGCGCGGCCGGGGAAGAGGGCAGCGGCGTCGGTGGTGCGCGCCAGGCTGTCGTCGTGGATGACGAAGAGTTCGCCGTCGGAGCTGGCCGCCACGTCGAGCTCCCACCAGTCGGCGCCGATTTCGAAGCCGGCGGCCGCCGCGCGGATCGTGTTCTCGGGGACGAGGCCGCGGAAGCCGCGGTGGGCGAAGACGATGGGCGAAACCGAAGCGGATTTCATGCGCAGCTCCTTCGGGGCTTTTTCGGACCTGTCGCGGGACGACGTCGAGTCCTGCGAGCCGATCCCGGTCTCTCGGCGAGTATGCAGCCGAGTTTAGCGAGACGGTCTTCGGGGTGGAAGTCCCCGGATGCGGGGGCTTGTCTTTTATTTTAAGCGAGGATATATAGGGACAAGTACAATATCCAGGATTCGTCGATCTAAAAATGTAGTTATAAACAAGTAGTGCATATACGCTATAGTTTATTTCTACAAAAAAAATGGAGTTCCCATGCGCGCCACAACCCGTGTTCTGTTGGCTCTCCTGGCCAGTATCCTGTCGCTCCCCCTCTCGGCCCAGATTCGGGACTATGTGCCCGTGGTCCGTCCGGTGTTCTACCAGGAGACGATCACGTTTCTCCAGAAGTTGAGCGATTCGATGAAGAAAGACGGCTACGACGATGCCGCCGCCGTCCTGAAAGCCTACGCCGCCGGGGGCTTCGGGTCCGGCTTCGTCATCAAGGCCCAGGACGGCTCCGACTATGTCGTGACGAACCGCCATGTCGTGTCGCAGGCCGCTTCGGTCACCCTCGAGTTCCAGAAGCCGGACGGCAGCCAGGTAGTCTACAAGAATTGCCCGGTCGTCGCCGTCGACGAGAACCTCGATCTCGCCCTCGTCGCCTTCCCGAACGGTGCCAAGCCCTTCGCCGAGGGCCTCTCCTTCGCGGCGAATCCCGTCGACGACGGTCTCGAAGTCTGGACAGCCGGCTATCCGGGGCTCGGCAGCACGCCCGCCTGGCAGTTCGGCACGGGCAACGTGACCAATGCCCAGGCTCGGGTTCCCGAACTCGCCGATCCGGCGATCACCTCGCTCATCCAGCATTCCGCGCAGGTGGATCCGGGCAATTCCGGCGGCCCTCTCCTCGTCGCCGACAAGTCCGCCCAGGGCGGCTACCGGGTCGTGGGCGTCAACACCTGGAAGGTTGTCGACCGGCAGGCGACCAACTTCTCCATCCCCTCGGCCGCCATCCAGGGTTTCGTCGCGAAGGTCCTCGCGCAGAAGGGGAAGACCGGGGCGCAGATGCCGCAGCTCGAGGCCCGATGCCGGGAATTCATCGGGGCGGCCGCCAAGAAGGACGATTCCTACAAGGCCATCGCGCGCTTCGTCGCCTATAGTTACGTGGCCCAGGACGGGGAGGGCATCATCAAGGATGTCCTGTCTGTCGCCCCCACGACCGTCCGCGACGACATCCTCTCGGTGTTTACCGACGTGTCGCCCATCGAGGGTATCCGCCTGGCGATAGCCTACAAGATCTCCACGAGCCTCGCGAGCAAGGACGGCCCCGTCCCCCTCGGCTTCGTGGCGGTCGACGGGGATGCGGAATCCAGCGCGACCCCTGTGCCGGTACGCCTGAGTCGCGACGGCAAGGATATCTCCCTGACCTGGGTCAGGGAGCACGGTGTCTGGCGCATCGCATCCTATCCCCTGCAGCCCAAGAACGCGGCCTCGGCCGGCGCCGCCAAGACCGGAAGCGCCGTCTCCTCGGTGACCTTCGATCAGATGCCCTACAACGGTCTCATCCTGACGGGCCCGGACTTCTCCCTCGCCTCCGGCGGCGGCATGCTTTGGGATGTCACCCTGCTGATGGCCCCCTCGACCTATTTCTACTGGGGCTTCTCGGGCGCCGCCGGCTCGGCGAGCTACACGAGTTCTTCGCTCTACGGCGGCGGCTCCACGACCACGAACGGGGTGCAGACCCGCTTCGGCGTCGATCTCGGCGGCCAGCTGCCGATCATGACCTCCTCCCTCTCGATCATTCCCTTCCTGGGGCTCCAGGCAGGTATCGGCTTCAACAGCGCCGCGATGAGCGACGCCAGCGCCGGAACCTCGACTCTGGGCCTGTACTCCCTCGCCCAGGGCGGGGTCCAGCTCGGCTTCGGGGCTGATCCCTCGTTCTACATAGCCGCGGCCTTCGAATCGTACCTGTTCGCTCCCTCGAGCCTCACGGGCCCCTGCCTGGCGCTCAGGGCCGGTCTGCGCTTCATGTAGTCCCCGATCCCGGCCCGCCGGGATGGAAATATCAGAATCATGTATCCATAGGAGGGCAAATGAGACGTGCAAAGAGAGCGGTCGTGGCCTGCGCGGCCGCGGTCCTCGCCATTCTCGCGATGTCCTGCGCGTCGGCTCCGACGGTGCCGTACAACTACAACAAGCCCGTCGAGAAGACCAGCTACGCCGATCCGTCGAACAGCGTCCTCGTCTACGGCTCGGCTCGCGGCGTCGATGCCGGATTGGCGACTTTCCTGACGGGATCCGTATCGGTCGTCGGCCTGCAGCTCGTACAACTCAACCCGAAGATCGCGCCGATGGTCATAACCCCGGCGAGAGACGGGGTCTATTTCTTCACCCAGCCGCTTCCCGTGGGCAGCAGCCTCAAGTTTTTCCTCTTCAGCAGCAGCACGAGCCAGTCAGTCGTCACGTATTATAGAGGGGTGCAGGGACAGGGCCCCGCGGACCTCCGGCTCACCAAGCCCGGGCTCCTCTATCTGGGCAGCCTCGTGCTCTGCGATCAGGCCTACGCCAAGACGCACAAGCTGAACCTCTTCGCCGCCGACACCGGCAGCACGGACCTCTATCCGGTGGGCCCCGACAAGGAAGCCGACGCGCTCAAGGCGCTCCTGCCGAAGTACCGCGCTACCTCCTGGGAGCCGGTGATCCTCGCCAGGATCAAGGAGCTCACGAAATGAAGAGAACGAAAATCCTAGCAGCGCTGCTCTGCCTCGCCCTACTCGGACTCTCCTCCGCCGGGGCGCAGACCAAGATGACCAAGCCTCGGGCCTCCGAGGTGGTGATCGTCGCGCGGATCCAGGTCAGTCCCGCCATCGACGACGACTTCTTCTCGCATTATGCCGCTTTCGAGACGCCCTACGCCAAGGCGACCGTGGACAGGAAGACCTGGAAGGACGGCAAGCCGGGCGAAACGATGAACCTGTTCATGAAGGACAAGGGCATCATCCGGTCCGAACAGAGCGTCTTCAACGGCGGGTACCTGAGTACGGATTTCGGCAAGCTCGGTGAGGTCTCGCTCGGCAAGATGAACATCCCCGGCAACCGCGAGATCGAGCTCGGCTACGTGCGCGTCTATCTCGACGACAATGCCTTCTTCTTCTTCGACGTGCCGATCGAACGGAAGATCGTCGTTCCCCAGGGCGTGAACTACGTCTACCTCGGGACCATCACCTGTACCCTGGCGGACGAGTACTTCGACATCGCCCATCTCGCGCGGAGCGACGAGTTCGACGGGGCGCAGGCCTACCTGAACCAGGTCTTCGGTCCCAGGGCGCAGCTCGTGCGCGTGAACCTGCAGGAGCTCGACGTCAAGAAAAAGTGATCCCCGGCGCCTCTGGCGCGCGGCCGCCGCTCTCGGCGGCCCTCGGGCGAGGGTCCATGGGGCCCTCGCCTTTTTTCGTCCGCCAGGCGCGTCCCGAGCCCGGTGCGGCTAGGTCGCGGCGCTCGCTCCGCCGGAGGTCGCGCGCATATCCTTGGCCACCTTCTCCAAGGTCGCATGCAGCGCCTTTATGTCCGCGGCGAAGACCAGGCTCGCGATCCCCAGGACGACGGCGCAGGGAATCCAGAACGCCGCCGAGATCGTGATCGCGGCGCCCAGGCCGAGGCTCACGGACAGAAGTCCGCCTATGAACTTGCCCAGGCCCGTGCCCAGGGAATCGGTGAGGTTGAACACCGAGAAGATGGCCCCGCGGTTCTCGGGCACGTTGACGTCGAGAAGCATCGTGCGCATGTTCGGCCCCGTCATCGACACGAAGAAGGCGGCGAGGAAGCCGATGCCGAGCGTGACCAGGAGGCTGGGCGTCGACAGGAAGGCGAAGAGGTAGATGGTGATGCCCGCGCCGAGGAGGGTGGTCCAGGCGCAGAAGCGCGGCAGACTCTTGGCGCTGCGCTTGAAGACGGCGCCGCCCGCGAGGCCGCCGAGGATCGTGCCCACGATGTTGCCGGCGGCGAAAAGGAGGAAGGAGGTGTTCGCCGCGGCCTCGGTGAGGCCCTTGTTCTCGCTCATGAACTTCACGAGGAAGAGGGGTATGGCTCCCCAGGGTATCGTGCCCATGATCCCCTGGATGAACAGGAGGAGGTTCGTCCTCGTCGTGAAGAGCCTGAGGTAGTCCGAGGGACGGATCGTCTTGGGGTAGGCGAGGCCGGCGGCCACGAGCTGCTCGGTCGAGGATTCGGCCGCGCCCCGCTTGGGTTCCTTGACCAGGGCGGCGAAGAGGCCGAGGGCGAGGATCGTCGGCACCGAGACCACGACGAAGGGCGGTCTCCAGCCGATGACCGGACTTAAGTAGCCGGAGACGACCTGGCCGAGTATCTGCCCGATGCCCATCACCGTCGTCATCCAGGCCACGGCGCTCGCGCGCCGCTTCTCGTCGTACATGTCGCCGATCATCGAGAAGATGATGGGGAAGGAGGCGCCCACGCCGAAGCCGGTGAGGATGCGGAAGGCGAAGAACTGCCCCCAGTTCGCGGAGAACGCGGTCAGGAAGCAGGGTATCTCGCTCAGAAGCACGGAGGCGAGGAAGAGGCGCTTGCGCGAGCCCTTGTCCGAGAGGTAGCCGGCCGCCAGGCTCACCGCGGCCCCGAGAATCGTGAAGAGCCCGCTCATGAGCCCGATGGCGGCGTCGTCGACGCGGAACTCGCCCTCGATGAGGCTCAGGTTCGAGTTGATGAGGTTCTGGTCGGCGTTGAGGAGTCCCACGACGACGATCATGAGCACCAGGGCTCGCGTCGCGCCCGTCTTCTCCATGGTTTGCCTCCTTGTCCGACGCTCGAGCCCGGCGCCCCTCGGGCGGAAGACCCGAGCGCCGCCGCCGCGGGTGGACATCGCGCCAAGTCTAGCCTCGCGGGCCGAGACGGGCAACAGGAGGGCGAGGATTCACGAGGTCGAAGACCGGCCTGCGATTCCGGACGTCCCGGGGGCGCGGAGGGATCCATCCGCGGTTATCCGCGGGGCTTGCGCCGAAGGCCTTTCATCAGGCTGTCCAGGTTCTGATCGATGTTGTCACGGATCATGCCGGCCGCATCATACAGGGCGTCGGCGCCCGCCGAATCCGCCACGTCCCCCGGGCTCATGAGGAGGCGGAAAGGCCGCACCTCGAGCGCCTCGGCGAGACGCTCGAGCACTTCGGGCGTGGGATACTTGCGCCCCATCTCGATCTCGCCGACGTAGCCCGAGGAAATCTCGGCGCGTTCGGCCAGCTCCATCTGGGTGATGGCGAGATCCTCCCGCAGGCGTTTCATATTATAGACGAGATTCTTGTGCAACTCTGTCACGCCCCTATGGTAGGGGTGGGGTGCCGAAAAGCAATTCGCGCAGGGAGTGTCGCGCTCTCCATGAGAGAGTGTGACGCGGCCGTTCGCTGGCGAGGGCGAAGGTTCTGCCCCCCGCCAAGGCCGCGCCCGGATTTCGTGAGGTGGAGCCCGAGGGCGTCAACGGCGGGCTCGCGGCTGATGGGTTTCGCGATTTTGGCCTCTTCGGTTGCCTCGGCGCGCTCCGTCAGCATGCGGTGGTGAACTCCATACCCGCCCGGCCAGGTTGACCCCGGCAGGTCCGGGGACTACAATCCTCCCGACCGGGCGCTCGCAGGCGGCCTAGGCCCTGCCAGGGCGTCGGCACCGGTCCGGCGCCGCTCGTCGTGCCACGATGCCTACCCTTTCTCGCGCCCGATCGCGAAGGAGGAATTCCCATGGAGAAACGCAGAAGATACCTCGTGACGCTCCTCGGCGCGGCGCTCGTCCTCGCCGCCGCCCTGACCGGTTGCGCCCCTGCCGGTCCCAAGACCAACCGGGTCGTGTATCTCATCAACGGCGCCCTCGGGGACAATGCCTTCTACGATTCCGGCGAGGCGGGCATCAAGAACATCGAGAGCCAGTACAAGGTCGAGACGCGCACCATCGAATGCAACTTCGACGCCGGCAAATTCCAGCCCGCCTTGCAGGCCGCCGTCCAGTACGCCGACGTCATCTTCGTCATCTCCTACGGCTTCGAGGACCAGCTCAAGGCCATCGCCGACAAGTACCCGAACAAGATCTTCGTCAACATCGACACCGTGGTGCAAAACCCCAAAAAGACGATCACCTCGGTCTTCTTCCTCGCCGAGCAGAGCGCGTATCTCGCCGGCATGACGGCGGCCCTGGCCACGACCGACACCTCCCTCAAGGGCATCAACCCGGCCAAGGTCATCGGCGTGGTCGGCGGCGACACCGATCCCATCGTGAGCGCCTTCGTCTTCGCCTACGAAAACGGCGCGCACGCGGTCGACCCGGGCATCAGGGTCCTGACCAAGTCCCTGGGCGGAGCCTGGGACGACTCGGCCAAGGGCAAGCAGGCCGCCCTGCAGCTCTACGACCAGAAGGCCGATGTGGTATTCCAGGTCGCGGCGGCCGCCGGCATCGGCGTCCTCCAGGCGGCGGCCGACCGCGGGCTCTACGCCATCGGCGTCGACACCAACCAGAACGATCTCGAGCCGGGCCATGTCCTCGCGAGCGACGTGAAGAACGTAGGCACCTCCATAGAAGAAGTCTACAAGACGATCAAGGACGGCAGCTACAAGCCGGGGCAGGTCCTCGACATGGGCCTGGCCTCGGGCGGCGTCGACCTCGTCTTCACCGCCAAGCAGCCGGTGCTGCCGCAGAGCATCGTCGACAAGGTCGAGAAAGCCCGGCAGGACATCATCGACGGCAAGCTCGCCGTCCAGATGTACAACGGCGAGAACGTCTGGCAGTGATACGTCTCGATGACCGATTTCATCGCGTTGCACGACATAGTCAAGGTCTATCCGCCGAACGTGCTCGCAGTCGACTCGGTCTCGGTGGGATTCCGCAAGGGCGAGATCCACTCGATCGTGGGGGAGAACGGGGCCGGCAAGAGCACGCTCATGAAGCTGCTGTACGGCCTCGTGCCCTTCGACTCGGGGAGGATCGAGTTCGAGGGATCGAGCGTCCGCTTCCGCGAGCCGGGCGACGCGATCGCGCACGGCATCGGGATGGTGCATCAGGAGATCGAGCTGATCTCCCAGTATCGGGTCTGGGAGAACGTCGTGCTCGGCGCGGAGCCGGTCCGGGCCTTCGGCAGGCTGGACAAGACGCGAGCCGTCGAGACGGTCCGCGGCAAGATCGAGGAATTCCGGTTCAACCTCGACCCCCTGGCGCGGGTCGACGCCCTCTCGGTCGCCGCCCGGCAGAAGGTCGAGATCCTCAAGCTCCTCTATCGCGACGTGTCGGTCCTCATCCTCGACGAGCCTACGGCCGTGCTCACGCCGCAGGAAATTCCGCAGCTTTTCGCCGAGCTCCGGCGGCTCCGCGACGGCGGCCACACGATCCTTTTCATCTCCCACCGCCTCGACGAGGTCCTCGACTTGAGCGACCGGATCACGGTCATGCGCAAGGGTCGCAAAATCGCCACGGTCGCCGCTTCCGAGACGGGCAAGGAGTCGCTCGCCGAGATGATGGTGGGACGGCAGGTCATCTTCACTTCCCGGCGCCGCGAGCATCCGCGCGGCAAGGTCGTCTTCGAGGCCGAGCACCTCGGCCGCGAGCGCGCCGACGGCTTCAAGCTGCTGGACGACCTGTCTTTCCGGGTGCACTCGGGCGAGATCGTCGGCGTGGCCGGGGTCGAGGGCAACGGGCAGTTCGAGCTGGTGAATGTGGTGATGGGCCTCGCCGAGCCCGGATCGGGCAGCGTCCGCGTGGAAGGCCGCGAGCTCACGGCCCTGAGCATCCTGGAGCGGCGCAAGCTCGTCTCCTTCGTGTCCCAGGACCGGGGCGGGATGGGCGCGAGCCTTCAGGCCTCCGTCCTCGACGACGCGATCATGACCCATCATCGCCTGGACGGAAAGTTCACTTTCTGGCGCGGCCTCGTCCTCGACTATCGCGCCGCCCGCGACTTCGTGGACCGGCTCGCATCGCGATTCTCGGTGCAGATGGCCTCGCGCTCGAGCGAGTTCCGCTCGCTCTCGGGCGGCAACCAGCAGAAGCTCATCCTCGGCCGCGAGCTCCTCCTGCCCACGCCGTTCTTCCTCATGGACCAGCCCACGCGCGGGCTCGACGTCGGCTCGATCGAGTACGTGCACGGCGAGATCCTCGCGATGCGCGACGAGGATCGCGCCGTCCTCCTCGTCTCGGCCGACCTGGAGGAGCTCTTCCTCGTGGCCGACCGCATCCTCGTGATGCACCGCGGGAAGATCGTCGCCGACCTCACGACCGGGGAGACGACGGTGGAGGAAGTGGGCAGGTACATGCTGGAAGGGAAGGCCGCCTCGTGAGCCGAAGACTGTGGAGCGGCGTGGTCGGGGTCGCGGTGGCCCTGGCCGTGGGCGGCCTCATCATGCTCCTCCAGGGCTACGAGCCGGTGTCGGCCTACGGCGCCCTGTTCCAGCTCTCGCTCGCCGGGGTGGGGCCCTTGGCCACCACGCTCAAGAACTCCGTGCCCCTCATCCTCACCGGGCTCTCCGCCTCGGTGGCCTTCGCCTCGGGGCCGATCAACCTGGGCCAGCCGGGGCAGCTGGTGTTCGGGGCCCTCGCGGCCACGTTAGTCGGCATATATCTACCGCTGCCCGCCGCCCTCGCCGTCCCGCTGCTC
>JAJXZP010000252.1 GCA_021779995.1 bacterium
CGGCTACGGCCATGCGACCGGCGACGAGGTTCTCAAGACCGTCGCGTCGAGGCTCACGCAGAACCTGCGGCGCGGCGACACCGTGGCGCGGCTCGGCGGCGACGAGTTCGTGGCCGTCCTGCCCGAGCTTTCCTCCGCGGGCGACGCGGAGGGAATCGCCCGGAAGCTCCTCGACGCCGTCCGCGAGCCCCTGGAGACCCATCACGGCAGCCTGAGCCTGAGCGCGAGCATCGGCGTCGCCCTGCATCCGGAAAATGGAACGACGCCGGAAAGCCTCCTCGACGCCGCCGACCTGGCCATGTACAAGGCCAAGATGTCCGGCAAGAATGCGTTCTGCCGGGCCGGCGTGGACGAGTCGGGCTGATGGGGACCGCAGACGAGGGCGGGCGCCCGACGAGGCGCCCGGCCGCCGCTCGTCGGGCTGTTCTCTTTCTCCGTTCCCCGAGCTAGACTGGAGCGCGAGGGGGATCCATGAGCTTCAGCTGCCTGAACGAGATCGAGATCCGGGGCGGGAGCGAGGAGGACCGCCGCCGCGCCGCATCGGTCCTGAGCGCGGCCGACTACGTCGATGACGAGAGCCTGAGCTCCTCCGCGTCGGCGGAACGCCTCCTGCTCCGCTACGAGAGCCTCGACGGCCTGCCCGGGGACGAACTCGCCGCCCTGGGCCGGCAGTTCCCCGAGCTCTCCTTTCTCCTCGTCTACGCCTCGCTGGACGGCGAGTTCTTCGGCATGGAGCGTTCAGGCTCGGGTGGCGAGGCAGTCGAGAGCGCCGACTTCGACGACGATACGCGCGAGCTCATCGGCCGCCGCTTCGACGGTGACGCCGTCGCCTTCGTGCGCAGCCGGTACTCGCTCGGCACGAGCTGATCTCCTGGGCCCGTGCCCCGGTCTCCGGCGCGGCGGCATCGGGCATGGTCTCCGGCACGGCGCCCGGGGCCCGGTCTCCGGCGCGGCGGCATCGGGCCGCGGCACGGGTTCCGGCATGGGTCCCGCTCTCCGGCGCGCCGCCCGCTTCCAGGCTTGTGCCGCATCGGACGCCCTCGGGCCATCTCCCGCCCCGCGCGCGAAAAAAAGCGGCCGGCTTGGGGCCGGCCGCGGTTCCGTGTTCTCCACGGGGTGGCTTTAGAGGGCCTGGGCCCTCCGGTGCTGGTCATTCATGTCTCGCGCCTCCTTCCCGCTCCTGCCGGAGCGGCACACTGGTATTCGCCGGCGAGAGCACTATCCCACGAAGGCGCCCGAGCCGTAAAGCGACACTTCGATTTAACACATCCTCTCCGCTTGCGCTCGATCCGGCGCCGTGGCATAGTGCCTCATCACGAAGTCGAGGAGGCGCGCAATGGCATATTCCAGCGTCAATGCATGTGTCAGTGGGAAGGTATCAGTACCGGTATCCAGCGCCGCCCGAGCCCCGTTCGAGGCCCCCCGCCTCGGACCAGCAATCTCGCGTCGATCGTGAGACTGCGCACCGCGACGAGAAGACGATTCGTTCTCACGCGCGGGGACCTGGCGGATGTCGCTTCAAGCATCCACCGAGGTGTTCCGATGGCTTACGCGAACGCGGACGAGCTCCTTCCCCCCGAGCTCCTTCGCGAAGTGCAGAAATACATTCAAGGCTGCCTGCTCTACGTGCCCCGCTCGGGGCCCGAGCGCCTGGGCTGGGGCTCCCGGAGCGGCGCGCGCGCGGCTCTCGATTCGCGCAACGACGTGATCCGCTCCGGCAAGGCCTCCGGCCTCAGCATCGACGAACTCGCCGAGGCCCATGGCCTCTCGCCCGACGCGATCCGCAAGATCCTCTACTGCCGCAGGCGCGAGCAGGCAAGTTAGGCGCTCTCCACATCCCCGCCCGTCCGGGGAGGAACACCTTTCGCCAGGCGAAAGGTTTCCCTCCCCGGGCCCCGCTCTTCCAAAGCTTCGCCGGCCGCGTCTCTGACCTGCATAGCGCTTGCGCCGACGGGCCCAAGCCTTCGGGCCCGGATGCTAGGGGCACGGACGGTTCGACCCCGCCGATATATGCCGCCGGCTTCAACCGGAACCCCGGGGTCATCGCGGCGCCCCTGAAGGCCGGGGTTGATACAAGGAATATGGCGAGGAGCTCGGGATCTTCGTGGCCCGCGTCTCGCATCGGCGATGCGCAGAAAAGAGTTCTCCTGACCTTCATATCCAAGCCCGTCTTGGCTCTAGCGGAACGCGATAAAAAGGCTCGCATCCGAGGTCGCTTGACTAATAGCCTTTGAGAAGTATACTTAGCTCATAACAGCTGGAACCTCTAGGGTTTATATAAACATCGAAAGATGTCCCTCGAGGTTCCTTTTTTTGGAGAATAAATTGCGCTACGTGATCCTGCTCGATGGCGGATTCATAAAACCCAAGTATGCAGATGCTTACGGGCATGAACCATCGGCGTCCGAGGTCAATGACCTGGCGACCAAGATCAGGGCATACGACGATCCGTCGGATTCATTAGTTCGAATCTACTATTACGATTCGCCGCCACTGAGAGAGAAGCTCGTCAGGCCTGTTTCAAGGACGGTTCTGGACCTCGCAACGACTCCGAGCTTCGCTCCGAATATGACGCGTATGGCTGCTCTGAAGCGCATGGACTATTTCGCAGTTCGAGAAGGGCGATTGACCTGCCATGGGTGGAAGCTTCGCAAATCCGGGATTGGCAAGGCTGCGGCCGACCTGACCGATGCGGATTTCGCCCCGGACATCCAGCAGAAGGGTGTCGACATGAAAATCGGCTTGGATATCGCTTGGATCAGTTTGGGGAAGATCGCCGACAGAATCCTCGTCGTGACAGGGGATTCTGATTTTATCCCAGCCTTGAAACTGGCTCGCCGAAACGGGATTCAGGTCTTTCTTTTTACACTTGGCCATGGAGTGTCACCCGAACTGCTCGAGCACTCCGATCGCCTGATTACGAAGCCGGCAGACGCCGTGTAGCTCCGCGCTCGATGGGCCTCGATGTCCCTTGTTTTAGGTCACTATGCGAGCTGCGTCGACCTGGCGATTGGCCGGACATGTGACTGTCCGCCCGCTCATGCGTTTTTCGTCCAGCCTTTGCCATCCCGGCGCGTGTGCGCTCATCAGGGCCTTGAAGAGTTTGCCATGGGTCGGGATTCGCGGATGCAGGAGCTCGTGTACAATGACAAAATCCTGAAAGGGTTCATCTTGGTCGACGAGGTCATCGACGAAGGTCACGATGCCGCCGGTCGAACAGGATCCCATTTCCGAGTCATGCGCTGGATACGTATCACGCGCGGATTGACCCGTAGAAGCCGAGCCCATCGCAGTATGCGACGCCTTGGTACCTGAGCAGGATAGAGGGATGCCCCCCCCGCGCTTGGCCGCCGCAGACTCAGGATCGATCGGCTCCCGGCCTATCTCGGCCGCATGGCGGATCATGGGGAACTGGGCGCAGGCTTTCTCGCCGATCGTCATGCTATACGCCGTGCCTCAGGCTCGAAGCCAAATCGTAGGAAATGATCTGAGCGTTGGCGGTGCCGATCCAGGCCGGTTCCTCGTGGCTCATATCGCGAAGCCGGCTCGCGGGGAATCGACCGAGCTTCCGGGCCATGAGATCCACGACCTCCAGTTCGCTCGGCGAGAAGTCCGCTTTCAGCCGATCCAGGTCGAACCCTTCAGGCAAGGAGAAGCGGGATGAGCTGGAGGATGCGTATCTCGACGGGCGCCGCGACGACGCCGCAAGGCGGGGGCGTTTCCCTGGTTTCCAGCGCCGATCTCTCGGCGAGCCCGAGCGCGGCCAGAGCTCGCTCGATCTTCGCCCGCTGGCGTTCGCTCAGGCCGGCCTTGTTGGCCTGATAGAGCCTGCGGAAGTTGGCCGTCTCCTCGGCGAGCCGCAAGAGGCTGTTGTGCGCCCCCGAGGGCAGGGCGCCCTGCTCGTAGGAATTGATCGTAAGGTCGCCGATATCGAGAATCTTCGCGAAGCTCTTCTGGCTCACGTCATATCGCCTCCGAAGGGCGACCAGCTCCTCGGGGCCGATGATGCCGTGACGCTCGCGGTAGACCGCTCGGGCGGCGGAGAGGTCGGCATCCTCGCCTCGGATCTTCGTGGTCTCCCGCCCGTTGACGATTTCGATGCTGCGCATCGCCTCGCAGTGGGGACAATCGTCATGAATCACCTCACGTATGTTCATGCGCCCACCAGAGTCGTGAATGGAAATGATCTTCAGGCGATCGGAGTCGCCGATCTGGTAGAGCTTGAGCTCCACATAGATGGGGACACCGCCTTCGTCGTGAAAGTACGGCAATATCGCTCGAGGGTAGCGATGTTCTCATCCCGTTCGACGAATCGCACATGGCGTTGGTCCTTGAGGACAACCCGCATTCGCATCAGGAAGACGCGCAGGCCCCAACTGGCGTCTGGCACTAATCCGCCCCTGGTATTGGTATCAATCAATACCAAAACAATGATTATTTGTCGGATTCTTGTTTTGTATTGACAATGTATGTATATACGATACTATATTGGCATGGAGCTCGCGTGGAGCGAGGAAAAGGACGTGCTTCTCAAGGCCACACGGGGCGTGAGCTTCCGGCAGGTCAAGGCAGAGATCGAGGCTGGTCGTTTTCTCGGACCAGAGGTCAATCCATCGCGCCCGGGGCAATTCAGGATAATCGTTAAGTTGAACGACTATCCGCATATCGTTCCCCTTGTGTTCACCGAGGATGGCGCGTGGTTCCTAAAGACGATCATCCCTAGCCGAAAGGCGAAAAAGGCAGGTATGCCATGAGCGAGATGCCCGATCCCGACAAGGCTGTCCTCGATGAAGAAGAAAAGTGGTACGAGGACCATTTCGACGAGTTCGTACCTGCGGCGGACGAGGTTCGCGAATCCCTTATAACAGCCGCCTCCGCGCCTCCTCGAATCCAGTCCGAGAAAAAGCAGATGGTATCCATCCGTCTCGATCCGAGCGACGTGAAAAAAATCAAGGAAAAGGCCGAACGCGCTGGGCTCGCCTATCAAACTATGATTTCTAGCCTTCTCCACCAGTATGCGGAGGGCGATCTCGTCAACATAGAAGAGGCTCGAAAGATTCTGAAAAAGACCTGATCCTAGGTGGCTTTCGAGGGAAGAGGCGACAGCGGCTACATCGAGACCGCGCTCTCGCATCGCCCTTTCGATTTGCCCGAGGTCGAGGCTCTTTTCCGGCACGGTACGAAGAAATCATGTCAGTAAACTTTCGCCAACTTTACTACAATTAAGGCTGGGGGCTCCGGGGGCCTAGCTGTCAATGCCGCGCCCCCGGAGAGGGGGTAGGCCGAGACCCCGGAGGCGCCGCAGGCGCCGAGGAGGCTCGGCCGAGGGGGAGACTTCCCCCCTTCGAGCTACTTCGACAGCCTTCTGATTTCGGAGAAACCGCAGTACGGAACGAGCGCTTCGGGAATGGCCACGGAGCCGTCGGCGCGCTGGAAGTTCTCGAGCACGGCGATGATGCCGCGCGAGCAGGCGATGGCGGTGCCGTTGAGCATGTGGACGTACCGGTTCTTGCCCTCCTCGTCCTTGAACTTCACGTTGAGGCGGCGGGCCTGGTAGTCGGTGCAGTTGGAGGTCGAGGTGACCTCGCCCCACTCGCCGCCCGAGCGGCCGGGCATCCAGGCCTCGAGGTCCCACTTGCGGTAGGCGGGGGCGCCGAGGTCGCCTGAGCAGGTGTCGACGACGCGGAAGGGGATGCCGAGGCCGGAGAAGATCTCCTCCTCGATGCCGCGGAGCTCCTCGTGGATGCGGTCGGAGTCCTCGGGCAGGCAGTAGGAGAACATCTCGACCTTGGTGAACTGGTGCACGCGATACAGGCCCTTGGAGAACTGGCCGGCGGCGCCGGCCTCGCGGCGGAAGCAGTGCGAGAGGCCGGCGAGCTTCAAGGGCAAGGTCGCGCGATCGAGGACCGAGCCCGAGTAGTAGCCGCCCAGGGTGATCTCGGCGGTGCCGATGAGGCAGGTGCCCTCGCCCTCGACGGTGTAGACGTTGGATTCCGCGCCGCGGGGGTTGAAGCCGATGCCCTCGAGGATCTCGGTCTTGGCGACGTCGGGGGTGCTGAAGAGGGTGAAGCCCTTCTTCATGAGTATGTCGAGCGCATAACGCACGAGGGCCAGCTCGAGGATGACGCCCTGGTTCTTGAGATAGTAGAACTTGGTGCCCGAGACGCGGGTCGCGGCGTCGAAGTCGATGATGTCGAGGTCGGCGCCGAGCTGGACGTGGTCCTTGGGCTGGAAGTCGAACTTCGTGGGCTCCCCGACGCGCTTGACCTCGAGATTGTCCTTGTCTTCCTTGCCGAGGGGGGCCTCGGGGTGGGCCATGTTCGGGATCTTGCGGCCTTCCTCGTCGAGCCGCGCCTCGAGCGCGGCCGACTCGGCCTCGAGGGCCGCGATGCGCTCCTTAAGGGACTTGCCCTCGTCGATGAGCTTCTGCCGCGCCTCGCTCTCCAGCTTGCCCTTCATCGCGGCGGCGTTCTCGTTGCGCTTCTTGCGCTCGTCCTCCAGGGCGCGGAGGGCGGCGTTGCGGCGGTCGAAGAGCTCGACCACGAGGTCGGCGTCGGCCTTCATGTAGCGGTCGGCGATGTTCTTCCTGACCGCGGGAAGATTGTCCTTGATGAACTTGTAGTCGAGCATGATCGGGCATGATAGCGCGGGGCCGGTTCTTCGGCAAGATGCGGCAGGCAAAGGCCGACGGCCTAGGCTCGGAATAGGAGCGCACGGCTGCAAAGTTCACTAAGGGGGAGAGGAAAAATACTCGAAATCGAGGGTCTTTCAAGACTGACCGAGTTTTGAAAGACCCTCAATCGCCTCGACTATTTCTTTTGCGCACCTTGCGCACCTTGCGCTCCTCTATGCGTCGCTGTGCGGTCGCTTCTCTCTTCGGATGTGACTATGCACTGCACATCGCAAGGAGCGCCACGGTGCTTGGAGGAGAACGCAAAGCCGGGTTCAGAGGCCGTCGACGACGCGCTGTATGCCGTCCTTGAGCAGAAGTACGTTGAAATTGATCAACAGCCCGAGATGAAGCCCGCTCATGCGCAGATAGGTCAGCATCTGGGACGTGAATAGCGGTTCCATTTTCGCCGCGGCCGTGCATTCGATGATGACGAGGTTCTCGACGACGATATCGGCTCGGTAGCTGCGTACGATTGAGCCTTTATATTCGACAGGTATCTCGCGCTCCTTTTCGAATTTGATATTCCTGATCTGCAGTTCCGCACAAAGGCAATCCCGATATGCGGATTCCGGAAGGCCTGGTCCCAATGCTTTGTGGACTTCAAGCGCTGCGCCGATTATGCGAGTCGATAATCCATTTTCTCCTCGGTCCATGTCCAAACCTCCTTGGCGATACGACTTTGCGTGCTTGGATTTTATCCAACAATGTAGTACGCCAATTTCCGTTCGGGGCGCTTCAAGTGGGTATGAAGTTTTGATGGCCAGAGGACACCGATTAGAGCCGGATCTTCGCGAGGTAGATCTTGGCCTTGCCCTCGTGGGAGGAGTAGTAGCTCACCCAGAGGAGGCCGCGGTGGAAGACCATGCCGGGATAGCCGCAGTCGCCGCCCGAGGGCAGGTCCAGGAGAGGTTCCAGGTCTCGCTCGGTCAGGTGGCAGATCGAGACCAGGGGCTTGCCCCGGCGCCAGATCCGGGTCGCGGCCCAGGTCTCGCCGCCCGGCAGGATGAGGAAGTTCGGGCCGCCCAGCCGCTGGCCGCTTTCGGCCCAGGACCAGCCGCGGTAGGGCGGGCGGCTTGCGCCGATCCAGGCCCGGCCGCGGCCCGTCTCGCGGCGCACGAGGGCCAGGGCCGTGCCGTCCTCGCGGAAGCGGAGCGTGGTCTCGTTCGGCCGGCCGGGCACCTTGAGCTCGGCGAGCTCGCGGTAGGCGCGCCCGTCCTCCGATACCATGAGATAGACCTTCCAGCGGCTCGGGCCGAGGAGCCGGTAGCTGACGCCGTAGCTCCTCCCCTCGAACCAGGCCGTCCGCCAGAGCCAGTCGCCCTCCTCCAGGATGCTCTGCGGCTTGGACCACGCGATGCCGTCGTCGGAGCGGGCTATCCTCGGCCTGCGGCCGACTGCCTCGCCTGAGCGCATCGCGGTGCCGCCCATGAGCAGCTCGAGACCGCCGCGAGGCGCTCCCGCGATCTTGGGATCGCGGAGGTCGACGCCGCGCTGAGCCAGGAGGGCCGAGCTTTCCCATACGTTGCCGTCCTCCGAGCCCAGGACGCGGATCTTGCCCGTGCCCCCCGCGTGATTCCCGCCCTCGCGGAACACGCAGTACCAGACGCCCGAGGCCAGGGCCAGGTCCGTGAACGCGTTGTGCGGCGCGCGATCCCAGATCGTCGAGAGCGAGACGAGCTCGGGCATAGCGGCTAGTCGGCAGTCTCCAGTATCTGCTCTTCGATCGGCTTGCCCGAGGGGACCATGGGCAGGACGGTGGCGTCGATGTCGATGCGGCAGTCGATCAGCGCGGGGCCGCGCGCGGCGAGGGCCGCGTCGAGGGCCTGGCGCAGCGACTCGACGTCGACGGCGCGCCAGGCCGGCATGCCGTAGGCCTCGGCGAGCTTGACGAAGTCGGGCGGGCGGTCGAGCGTGGTCTGCGAGTACCGGTTCTGGTAGAACATGGTCTGCCACTGCCGCACCATCCCCAAGGTGCCGTTGTTCATGACCAGGATGAGGATGGGCAGTTTGTAATGGGAGATCGTCGCGAGCTCGGTGCTGTTCATGCGGAAGGAGCCGTCGCCCGCGAAATGCACCACGCGCCGATCGGGGAAGGCCGCCTGCGCGCCTATGGCCGCCCCGGTGCCGAAGCCCATCGTGCCCAGGCCTCCCGAGGAGATGAAGGTCCGCGGCTTGGCGAAGGGGTAGAACTGCGCGACCCACATCTGGTGCTGGCCGACCTCGGTCGTCACGATGGCGTCGTCGCCCACGCGCTCGTGCACCTCCTCGATGAGCTGGCGCGGGTGGATGAGGCCGCCTCCCTTCCGGGAGAAATCGTGGGCCGAGGGCCGCTCCTTCTTCCAGGCCTCGATGTCGCCGTTCCACTCCGACTTCTCCCGCGCGGGGATTTTCGCCAGCAGCGCGACGAGCAGGCCCTTGAGATCGCCGACGAGGGAGATGCGGCTTTGCACGTTCTTGTTGATCTCGGCGGGGTCGATGTCGATGTGGAGGATCGCGGCGCGCTTGGCGAAGGCCTTGACGTCGCTCACGACGCGGTCCGAGAAGCGCGCGCCCAGGGCTATGACGAGGTCGGCCTTGGTGGCGGCCATGTTCGAGGCCCGCGTGCCGTGCATGCCGATCATGCCGGTGAACAGCGGATGCCGCGAGGGCAGGGCGCCGTGTCCCATGAAGCTGAGCGCCACCGGCGCGTGGAGCCGCTCGGCGAACTCGCGCAGCTCCTCGGAGGCGCCCGAGGCGATCACGCCTCCGCCGGCGTAGATGAAGGGTTTGCGGGACGAGGCGATGAGGGCGACCGCCTCCTCGATCTGTGCCTCGGTGGCCAGGGTTTCCGGCCTGGCCGCGAGACTCCGCGCGAGCGCGGCGGCCTCCTCGGGCGTCTCGGGCCTCCACTCGGCCTCGGCCGCGGTGACGTCCTTGGTGATGTCGATGAGCACCGGTCCCGGTCGTCCCGAGACGGCGATGGCGAAGGCCTTCCTGACCGTGGTCGCGAGCGAGTCGATGTTCTTGACGATGAAGTTGTGCTTGGTGATGGGCATCGTGATGCCGGCGATGTCCACCTCCTGGAAGCTGTCCTTCCCGAGGAGGCTGGAGGACACGTTGACGGTGATGGCCACCATCGGGACGGAGTCCATGTAGGCGGTCGCGATGCCCGTCACGAGGTTCGTCGCGCCCGGGCCGCTGGTCACGATGACGACGCCGGGGCGCCCCGTGGCGCGGGCGTAGCCGTCGGCCGCGTGGGCCGCGCCCTGCTCGTGGGCGGTCAGGATGTGGCTGATCTTGTCCGAGTACTTGTACAGCTCGTCGTAGATGTTGAGGGCGGTGCCTCCGGGGATGCCGAAGGTCCTGTCCACGCCGCGCTCGACGAGGCATTCCATGACGATGCGCGCTCCGGTCATTTTCACGATTCGCCTCCTTCCGCGCCTTCGGCGGAGAACACGGCTCCCCGGGCGGCCGAGCCGACCAGCCGCGCGTAGCGCGCGAGATAGCCCTTGGTGACGTTGGGCGGCGGAGCGCGCCAGGAGGCGCGGCGCCGCGCGAGCTCGGCCTCGTCGACGAGGAGCCGGATGGACCTCGCGTCGATGTCGATGGCGATGCGGTCGCCCTCGGCCACGAGGGCGATGGGGCCGCCCGCCGCGGCCTCGGGGGAGCAGTGCCCTATGGAGGCGCCCTTCGTGGCGCCCGAGAAGCGGCCGTCGGTGAGCAGCGCCACGCTCTTGTCGAGGCCGCGCCCGGCGAGGGCCGCGGTGACCTCGAGCATCTCGCGCATGCCCGGGCCGCCGCGCGGCCCCTCGTAGCGGATCACGACGACGTCGCCGGACTTGATGCCGCCCGACATGACGGCCGCGAAGGCGCCGTCCTCGCCGTCGAAGACCCGCGCGGGGCCCTCGTGCTTCAGCATGGCGGGGTCCACCGCCGAGCGCTTGACGACGCAGCCCTCGGGCGCGATGTTGCCGAACAGTATGGCCAGCCCGCCCGTCGCGGAGTAGGGATTCCCGACGGGGCGGATCGTCTCGGGGTCGCGGTTGAGGGCCGCGGCGATGTTCTCGCCCACGCTCCTGCCCGTCACGGTCGGCAGCGTGGTGTCGATGAGGCCCTTGGAGGAGAGCTCGCGCATCACCGCCTGGACGCCGCCCGCCTGATGCAGGTCTTCGATGTGGCGGTTACCCGCCGGGGCCAGGCGGCAGAGATTGGGCACGCGCGCGCTGGTCTCGTTGACCGCCTTCAGGTCGAAGGCCACGCCAGCCTCCCTGGCTATGGCCGCGAGGTGCAGGACGGTGTTCGTCGAGCAGCCGAGGGCCATGTCCACGGCGAGGGCGTTGGCGAAGGCGGCGGAGGTGAGGATCTTCCTGGCCGTGACGCCCGACGCGATGAGCGACATCACCGCCGTGCCCGCCCGCTTGGCCAGGCGCACCCGCTCGGCGAAGACCGCCGGTATGGTGCCGTTGCCGGGAAGCCCGAGGCCGAGCGCCTCGGTGACGCAGTTCATCGAGTTGGCGGTGAACATGCCCGAGCAGGAGCCGCAGCCCGGGCAGGCGACCTCCTCGTACTCGGCGAGCTCCGCCTCGGTCATCGTCCCGGCCCCGACCGCGCCCACCGCCTCGAACATCGTCGTGAGGCTGATGTGGCGGCCCCGGACCGTCCCCGAGAGCATGGGCCCGCCCGAGACGACCACGGTGGGCAGGTCGAGGCGGGCGGCGGCCATGAGCATGCCCGGCACGATCTTGTCGCAGTTCGGCACCATGACCAGGGCGTCCAGGGCGTGGGCCAGGGCCATGCACTCGATCGAGTCGGCGATGAGCTCGCGGGTGGCCAGCGAATAGCGCATGCCCTCGTGCCCCATCGCGATGCCGTCGCAGACGCCGATCGAGGGGAACTCCACCGGCGTGCCGCCGGCGCTGCGGATGCCGGCCTTGACGGCGTCGCATATCGTGCCCAGGTGGATGTGCCCCGGCACGATCTCGCTCTTGGCGTTCACCACGCCGACCAGGGGCCGCTCGAGCTCCTCGTCGGTGTAGCCCATGGCCTTGAACAGCGAGCGGTGCGGCGCCCGCTCGATGCCTTTCTTGACGACGTCGCTTTTCACGATCGGGCCTCCCGTATTTCGTCGACCACGGCCTTGCCCATGGCGCGGGTGCCGAGCACGCGCTCCGAGGCGGCGCCCGACTTTATGTCCGCGCAGCGCAGGCCCTTGGCCAGGACCGACGCCACGGCTTTCTCGACGGCCTTCGCCTCGTCTTCGAGGTGGAGGGAATACCGCAGCAGCATGGCGGCCGACAGGATGGTCGCGAGCGGATTGGCCTTGTCCTGGCCGGCGATGTCGGGCGCCGAGCCGTGGATCGGCTCGTACAGGCCCGGGCCTCCGTCGCCCAGGCTCGCGCTCGCGAGCATGCCGATCGAGCCCGTGAGCATGCTCGCCTCGTCCGAGAGGATGTCGCCGAACATGTTGCTCGTGGCGATGACGTCGAACTGCCGCGGGTTGCGCACGAGCTGCATGGCGCAGTTGTCCACGTACATGAACGAGAGCTCCACCGAGGGGAAGTTGGGCGCCACCGAGGCGGCGACCTCGCGCCAGAGCCGGCTCGACTCGAGGATGTTGGCCTTGTCGACCACGCAGAGCTTCTTGTTCCGGTCGCGGGCGGCCTCGAAGGCCACCTCGAGGAGCCGCTCGATCTCGCTCCGGGAGTAGCGCTCGGTGTCCCAGGCGCTTAAGCCGTCGGAGGAGCGTCCCCGCTCGCCGAAGTAGATGCCGCCTGTGAGCTCGCGCACGATGAGGATGTCGAGCCCGCCTGAGACGATGTCGGGCCTCAAGGGGCAGGCCGCGGCCAGCTCGGGGAACATGAAAGCCGGCCGCAGGTTGGCGAACACGCCGAGGCCCGAGCGGATGCCGAGGAGCCCCGCCTCGGGCCGCTTGGCGCCGGGCAGGGCGTCCCACTTGGGGCCGCCCACCGCGCCCAGGAGCACGGCGTGGCTCTCGCGGCAGGCCGCGAGGGTCGAGGCGGGCAGGGGCACGCCCTCGGCGTCGATGGCCGCCCCGCCCATGAGGTTGCTCGTGAAGCGGAACTCGCGGCCGAAGCGCGCGCCCACCGCGTCGAGGACGCCGAGGGCCTCGCGCACCACGTCGGGACCGATGCCGTCCCCGGGGATGACAGCTATCTCGTATCGCATGGCAGCTCCCCCCTCACCGAGCCGTCTTCGCGGCCGCGCCCTTGGACGCGAGCCGCGAGCGCGTGTACTCGATGAGCCCGCCCGCGTCCATGATGGAGCGCATGAACTCCGGATAGGGCTGGGCCTTGAAGTCCGCCCCCTTCGTGACATTGCGGATCGTGCCCGCGGACAGGTCGATCTCCAGCTCGTCGCCCGAGGAGGCCGCGGCGACCGCCTCGGGACACTCGAGGATGGGCAGGCCGATGTTGATCGCGTTGCGGTAGAAGATGCGCGCGAAGCTCGAGGCCACCACGCAGGCCACGCCCGAGGCCTTGATCGCTATGGGCGCGTGCTCGCGGCTCGAGCCGCAGCCGAAGTTGGAGCCGCCCACGATCACGTCGCCCTTGCGGACCTTCGAGACGAAGTCCTTGTCGATGTCCTCCATGCAGTGCGAGGCGAGCTCGGCCGGATCGATGCTGTTGAGGTGCCGCGCGGGGATGATGACGTCGGTGTCGATGTTGTCCCCGTATTTGAAGGTCTTTCCCCTCGTCTTCATGCCTTCTCCCTTTCTGCCGTAGCCGTTCCGGCTGCCGTTCCGGCTGCCGTGCTCGCTTTCGTGAACGCCCCGTGCCCGGGCGCCTTCATGATCTCCTCGGGGTCGGCCAGGCGGCCGGCCAGCGCCGAGGCCGCGGCCACCGCGGGGCTCGCCAGGTAGACCTCCGACTCGGTGTGGCCCATGCGGCCCACGAAGTTCCGGTTGGTCGTGGCTATGGCGCGCTCGCCCTTGGCGAGGATGCCCATGTGCCCGCCCAGGCAGGGCCCGCAGGTCGGCGTCGAGACGACCGCCCCCGCCTTCACGAGATCCTCGACGAGGCCCTCGCGCAGGGCGGCGAGGTAGATCTCCTGCGTGGCGGGGAAGACGATGCAGCGCATGCCCTTGGCCACCCTGCGCCCGCGCAGGATCGAGGCCGCGACGCGGAGGTCCTCGATGCGGCCGTTCGTGCAGGAGCCGATGACCACCTGGTCGACGCGCAGCTTCTCGGCTGCGCCGATGCTCTTCGTGTTCGAGGGCAGGTGGGGGAAGGCCACCGTCGGCGTCAGGGCCGAGAGGTCGATCCTGAGCTCGCGCTCGTAGACCGCGTCGGCGTCGGGCTCGACGGCCGTGTAGGGCCGGGACGAGACCGAGGCCGCCCAGGCGCGGGTCTTCTCGTCGACGGGGAAGATGCCGTTCTTGGCACCCGCCTCGATCGCCATGTTCGCGATGGTGAAGCGCTCGTCCATCGACAGAGTGGCCACGCCGGGACCGGCGAACTCGAGCGAGCGGTAGAGCGCCCCGTCGACGCCGATGAGGCCGATCAGGTGGAGGATGAGGTCCTTGCCGCTGGTCCAGCCGCGCATCTCGCCCTCGAGCGTCACGCGGATCGCCGCCGGGACCTTGAACCAGGCCGTGCCCGAGGCCATGGCGGCCGCCATGTCGGTGGAGCCGACGCCGGTGGAGAAGGCGCCCGCCGCCCCGTAGGTGCAGGTGTGGCTGTCGGCCCCGATCACGAGCTCGCCCGGCAGCACCAGGCCGCGCTCGGGGATGAGGGCGTGCTCGATGCCCATCTCGCCGATCTCGAAGTAGTTCTCGATATCCATGCGATGCGCGAAATCGCGCATCATCTTGCACTGCTCGGCGGACTTGATGTCCTTGTTGGGCGTGAAGTGATCGGGCACGAGCGCGATCTTCTTCCGGTCGAAGACCGCTTCGACGCCGATGCGGCCGAACTCCCTGATCGCGACCGGCGCGGTGATGTCGTTGCCGAGCACGAGGTCGAGGCGAGCCTCTATGAGCTGTCCCGCCTCCACCGACGCGAGTCCCGCGTGGGCGGCGAGAATTTTCTGCGACATGGTCATTCCCATTCCATCCTCCTACGAAAGATACGGCTTGAAGCGCCGCTCCAGATCCTTGATGAGCTTGAACTCTATGGAATCGACCAGGGCGATCCAGCTGGCCTCGATGATGTCGGTCGAGACACCCACCGTGGTCCAGGCGTCGTCCGAGTCGGCGCTCTCGATGAGGACGCGGACCGTCGACGCGGTGGCCCCCGTGCCCGCCCCGGGCAGGTCGATGACGCGCACCTTGTAGTCCGCCAGGCGCATCTCCGAGAGATTCGGGTAGAAGCGCTCGAGCGCGCGGCGCAGCGCGAGGTCCAGGGCGTGCACGGGGCCGTCGCCCTCGGCCGCGCTGATCTCGTCCACGCCGTCGACGGCGATCTTGACCATGGCCTGGGCGCAGTGCTCGCGGTCGCCGCTCGGCTGCTCGCCGATGGTCCGGTAGTGCCCGAGCTGGAAGAAGGGCTTGTACTTGCCCGCGGCCTTGCGCATCAGGATATCCAGGCTGGCCTCGGCCCCCTCGAACTGGTAGCCGAGCGCCTCCATCTCCTTCAGCCGCTTCACCACCTGCGCCACGAGGGGAGACTCCCGCGTGGCCGCGGGATCGATGCGCTTCACGCGCTCGATGACCACGGCCCGGCCTCCCACCTCGGAGGCGAGGATGCGCCGCTCGTTGCCGACCGACTCGGGATCGACATGCTCGAAGGAGGCGGGCGTCTTGATCACCGCGTCGACGTGCATGCCTCCCTTGTGGGCGAAGGCCCTGAGGCCCACGAAGGGCATGCCCTCGTCGAAACCGACGTTGGCGATCTCCGCCACGCGGCGCGTCACCGCCGCCAGCTTGGGCAGGGAGCCCTCGCGCAGGCAGGATAGCTTCATCTTGAGTTCGAGGTCGGCGACGATGGTCGAGAGATTGGCGTTGCCGCAGCGCTCGCCGAAGCCGACCAGCGTGCCCTGCACCTGGACGGCCCCCGCCTCCACCGCGGTCAGGCTGTTCGCCACGGCGAGCCCCGAGTCGTTGTGGGCGTGGATGCCCAGGGGCGCGCCTATGGCTCCGGCGGCCTTGGTCAGCTCGGCGATGCGGGCGGGCAGGCTGCCGCCGTTCGTGTCGCAGAGCACGAGGCACTCGGCCCCGCCCTCGGCCGCGGCGCGCAGGCTGGCCATCGCGTAATCGGGATTGGCGGCGTGTCCGTCGAAGAAGTGCTCGGCGTCGTAGATCACGCGGCGGCCCTTGGACTTGAAGTAGGCCACGGTCTCGCGGATCATGTCGAGGTTCTCCTCGAGCGTGGCGCGCAGGATCTTCTCGACGTGGAGCGTCCAGCTCTTGCCGAAGATCACGACGGTCTCGGTGTCCGCCTCGAGCAGGCTCCGGATGCCCTCGTCGTCCTCGACCTTCACGCCCTTGCGCCTGGTCGAGCCGAAGGCGGCCAGGGCCGCGTTCGCGAGCTTCTGCGAGCGCATCTCGCGGAAGAACTCGATGTCCTTCGGGTTCGAGCCGGGGTTCCCCGCCTCGATGAAATCCACGCCGAGTTCGTCCAGCGCCGAGACGATGCGCATCTTGTCGCGCACCGAGAACGATATGCCCTCGCTCTGCGCTCCGTCGCGGAGCGTCGAATCAAGTACGGTCACGCGCGCCATCGAGCCCTCCTGTCCTGTCGTCCGCGGCATCGCCCGCGGCGTCGCCTACGGCGTCGGCCATCGCGTTGATCGCGCCGAGGTAGGCGCGCACGCTGGCCTCCACCACGTCGGTCGAAAGGCCGCGGCCGTTGTAGCGCCTGCCTTCGAGTTCGATGCGCACCCGGGCCTCGCCCTGCGCGTCCTTGCCTCCGGTCACGGCGTCGAGGGCGAAGTCCTCGAGCACCGGACGCTTGCCGACGATCTGGTCGATGGCCTTGAACGAGGCGTCGATCGGGCCGTCGCCCACCGCCACGCGCTCGGCGTGGCCCCCGCCCTGGAGCGCGAGCCGCACGGTACTGGTGGCAGCTATCGTGTTCCCCGAGTTGATGACGAAGCGGTCGAGCCTGAAGCGCTCCTGCGGCTGGATCGCCGCCCCTATGGCCAGGGCCTCGATGTCCTTGTCCGAGACGACCTTCTTCTTGTCGGCCAGCGCCTTGAAGCGCTCGAAGAGCTCGGGCAAGGTCTTCGGGTCCACGCGGATGCCCAGCTGGGCGAGCCGCTGATCGAAGGCGTGGCGACCCGAGTGCTTGCCCAGCACCATCACGCTCTGCGGGATGCCGACCGACTCGGGCGTCATGATCTCGTAGGTGGCGCGGTTCGCGAGCACCCCGTGCTGGTGGATGCCCGCCTCGTGCGCGAAGGCGTTCTCGCCGATCACCGCCTTGTTGGGCTGCACCTTGACGCCCGTGACCGAGGACACGAGCCGGCTCGCGGTGTACAGCTGGGTCGTCTCGACGCCGGTGGTCGCGCCGTAGCGGTCGGCGCGCGTGCGCAGGGCCATCACGATCTCCTCGAGGGCCGCGTTGCCCGCGCGCTCCCCTATGCCGTTCACCGTGCACTCCACCTGCTCGGCGCCCGCGTCGATGGCGGCCAGGGTGTTGGCCACCGCCAGCCCCAGGTCGTTGTGGCAGTGCACCGAGAAGACGACCCGCTCGATCCCCTTCACGCCCGAGCGCACGGATCGCACCAGCTCGCCGAACTCGTCCGGCACCGAGTAGCCGACCGTGTCGGGCATGTTGATCGTCGTGGCTCCCGCCTCGATCACCGCCGAGAAAACCCGGCGGAGGAAGTCCGGGTCGGAACGCGAGGCGTCCTCGGCCGAGAACTCCACGTCCTCGCAGCGGCGCTTGGCGTAGGCCACCATGGCGGCCGCCCGCTCCAGGACCTCCTTTGCGCCCATCTTGAGCTTATGCTCCATGTGGATGGGGGAGGTGGCGAGGAACACGTGGATCCGCGGCCGCGCGGAGGCGCGGATGGCCTCCCAGGCGGCGTCGATGTCGCGCTCCAGGGCCCGCGCGAGGCTCGCGATCACCGGGCCCCGGATCTCCGCCGCGATGGCCGAAACCGCCGCCGCGTCTCCCGGGCTCGCCGCGGCGAAGCCGGCCTCTATCACGTCCACGCCCAGCCGCTCGAGCTGGCGCGCGACCCCGAGCTTCTCGCCCAGGTTCATGCTGCAACCCGGGGACTGCTCCCCGTCCCGGAGCGTCGTGTCGAATATCCTGATCCTACGTGCCATCGCCTGACCCTCCCCTCGAGCTCCGCTACTGCGGACGCTTCGTCCAGCTCATCATCGCGCGCAGCTCGGCTCCGACCTTCTCGACCGGGTGCTCGGCCTCGAGCTCGCGCATGCGGTTGAAGAAGGGCCGGTTGGCCTGGTTCTCCAGGATCCAGTTGCGCGCGAAGGTCCCGTCCTGGATCTCGCGGAGCACCTTCTTCATCTCGCGCTTCGTGTCGTCGGTGATGATGCGCTTGCCGACCGTGTAGTCGCCGTACTCGGCGGTGTCCGAGATCGAATAACGCATGAACGAGAGCCCCTGCTGCACCACCAGGTCGATGATGAGCTTCATCTCGTGCACGCACTCGAAGTAGGCGCTCTCGGGCTGGTAGCCGGCCTCGACGAGGGTCTCGAAGCCCGCCTTCATGAGCGCCGAGACGCCGCCGCAGAGCACCGCCTGCTCGCCGAAGAGATCGGTCTCGGTCTCCTCCTTGAAGGTCGTCTCGAGCACGCCGGCGCGGGCTCCGCCGATGCCCGCGGCGTAGGCGAGCGCGAGCTTCTTGGCGCTGCCCGAGGCGTCGCGGTGCACCGCCACGAGGCAGGGCACGCCGCGGCCCTCGAGGAACTGGCTGCGGACCGTGTGGCCCGGGCCCTTGGGCGCGATCATGACGACATCGATGTCCTCGGGCGGCCTGATCTGCTTGAAGTGGATGTTGAAGCCGTGGGCGAAGGCGAGCACGCTGCCCTTCCTCAGCGAAGGTCCGATGCTCTCCTGGTAGAGCTTGGCCTGCTTCTCGTCGTTGACGAGGATCATGACGAAGTCGGCCGCGGCCGCCGCGTCCTTGGCGGTCATGACCTTGAGCCCGGCCTCCTCGGCCGTCTTCCAGCTCTTCGAGCCCTCGTACAGCCCCACCACGACCCGATGCCCGGAATCCTTCAGGTTGAGCGCGTGGGCGTGCCCCTGACTCCCGTAGCCGATGACGGCGATGGTCTTGCCGGCCAGGGCCTTGGGATCGCAGTCCTTCTCGTAATACAGCTTTGCCATTGAACTATGCCTCCTCCGGAGTCCCAATATGGAGGGAGCTCCGGTTGTTCGATGAGGTTGCGCCGCCTTCGTACTCGTCGAGTACGAAGGCGGCTAAATAAGGGAGAGGATAAGGGGGAGGGAAGCGGGGCCGCGCTCGAGGGCGGAGATGCCCGTGCGAGCCAGTTCGCGGATGCCGAAGGGGCGCAGGAGTTCTATGAGGGAGTCGATCTTGCTCTGGTCGCCGGTGACCTCGACGGTGAGGCTCTCGGCGCAGACATCGACGATGCGGGCGCGGAAGATATCGGCGGTCTGGATGATGTGGGGACGGGTGTCCGCGGAGGCGCCGACCTTGATGAGGGCCAGCTCGCGGCAGACGGCCGACGAGGTGTCGAGCAGTCGGACCGCGGCGACGTCGACGAGCTTCTCGAGCTGCTTCTGGATCTGCTCGATGGTGGTCTCGTCCCCGCGGACGGCGATGGTCATGCGCGAAACGTTCGGATCGGTGGTCTCGCCGACGGTGAGACTCTCGATGTTGTAGCCCCTTCGGCTGAACAATCCCGCCACGTGGCTCAAGACTCCCGCGTGGTTCTGGACGAGTGCCGAAAGGACGTAACGTTCCATGCGCTCCCCGATCAAGGTGATATCGCGCTCATAAAAAGCGCTTGCCGTTTCTCTTGAAAGGTACCCTAGCGTAAAGCGTTTTCAGTTGTAAAGGGGCAAACCGCGGTTTTTCCCAAAAAAACGACAAAACCAGGCTTTTTGTCGTTCTGTCTCCTCGAGGTATCTCCTTTCGCCCCGGCGCCGCGCTTCGGTGTCCCGCGCGCCGGCCCCGACGTCCTCGGCCGCCGGCGTTGACCTCGCGCCGCGCCTGGGATACTGTCCCCGATCATGAGTTCTCCCCAGCTGATCATCGCGCTGGCCGGCCGGAAGGCGGCGCGGGGGCCCGAAGGCGCGGCCTTTCTGCGCATCTGTCGGGTCGCCGGAGAGCTCTGCGTCCCGGTCTTCGCCGAGAGCGGCGAGGAAGCCCTGGCGCTTTTCCGCGAGTTGAGACTGGCGGGCTTCTTCTTCCCCGAATCCTTGAGCGGGAGCTTCCTCGGCCGGCCGCGTGAGGCCTCGACCTCGCCGCGAACCATCGACACGGTCGCGGCGGACGGCCCGGGGAACGAGCTCGGCTTCGACGCGGCGGCCGCGGCCCGGCGCTGCATAGACGAAAGCCGCCGCGCCGGGAGGGAAGGGGAACTCGATTTTTCTGCCTGCCGGGCCGCGGCCGCGCTGGGCCTAATCCGCGGACAGACCG
>JAJXZP010000270.1 GCA_021779995.1 bacterium
GCGGCTGCTCCATCTGCGGCTTGCGCAGGTTTCGCCGGTCGGCGATCTCCCAGGCCTCGCGGATCTCCTCGGCGCTCCATTCGGAGGTCCCCCAGTAGAGGGCCTTGCCCGAGGCGACGATGTCGCTCATCGCCCAGACGACTTCCTCGACGGGGGTGTTCCGGTCGGGCCGGTGGCAGAACACGAGGTCGAGGTAGTCGAGACCGAAGCGCCTCAAGGAGCCGTCGACGGCCTGCATGAGGTATTTCCGGTTGAGGGTGTTCTTCTCGTTGGGACCCTCGTTGAGGCCCCAGAAGAACTTGCTCGACACGGCGTAGCTCGCCCGCCGCAGGCCGAGCTTCTTGAGGGCCGCGCCCATGATCTCTTCCGATTTCCCGCCCGAGTAGGACTCGGCGTTGTCGAAGAAGTTGACTCCCGCGTCGTAGGCCGTCTTCAGCATCTTCGCCGCCGCGTCCACGTCCACCTGCGGGCCGTAGGTGACCCAGGAGCCGAGCGAAAGGGCGGAGACCTTCAGTCCCGCGTTGCCCAGTCTGCGATATTCCATACCGTGTTCTCCTTGCGGGCGTCGCGTCCCGCGTGAAAAATGCTCGGGTGCGCATGCTTCTCGACTGGAAGGGCGATTCTACGCCCGCCTCGACCGAGGCTCCGGCCAAGGCGGCGCTCCCCCGCCCTGAGCCGGGGCCCGGCGCCGAACCACGACTCAGGTGAATATACTGAGATTTCCGGCCGAGGGACTTCGCCGAAACTTAGGATATGTCGTGAGATGCGAGCGGCCTCGCCGTCGAGCCGCGCTCGCGGCCTCTCGCCTGGCTCAAGCTATTTCAATTCGGCGAGGAGCTTGGGGGCGTCTTTCTGGCCCATGGAGGCGGCCTTCTCCAGATCGGCGCGGGCTTGGGGAATCCGGTGAGTCTCCTTGTAGAGGGATCCCCGGAAGTACCAGGCGTCCTTGTTGGCGTCGGGGCTCGAGCCGAAGCCGGCCATGTACTCGTCGAAAAGCTTCTCCGCCTTCTTGAGATCCCTGCCGGCTATGCCGGGCAGGACCTGCCAGAATCGGCCGAGCGCGAGGATCGGCCCCCCGGTGTCGTAGCTCTTGTCGAGGGAGTAGGCGGTCTCGAAGGCCTTCTGCGTCTTTCCCTTGAGCCCCTCGGTCAGGGCGCTGAAGACGCTGACGCAGTCGGAGTGGGTGCCGACGCAGAGCCCGTACCAGTACCAGCCCTCGACGCCGGTAGGGTCGAGTTTCTGGGCGATCGCCCCGAATTTCATCCCCTCCGTGGCCGCGGCGTTGGCGAGATCCTTCCAGCCCGGGGCCTTCTGGGTGACGAGTTCATCGCCGTATTTGCGGAGGTCCATGGCCGCGGTCCAATTGGCGGCATACTCGCCCGGCGCGCTCGACGCCGCCTGGGCCGCCTCCTCGGCGGCGGCCTTGAGCTCGGGTAGGCTCGCCGCGGCCGCCGGCGCGGACAGAAGGCTCGGCGCGGCCAGAAGGGCCGTGATAATCAGAACGATCAGTCGCTTCATGTCATCTCCTCCTCGCCGCTGGTAGGAGGCATGAGCGTATCCCCGCCACACCTCATAGTCGCCTGCGAAAACGCCATGAACGGATTTTCGCGCAGGTTAAGGGATATTTCAATCCACATCGTCGCTCGATCCTCCCGGAACGGAATTCCCATCGCGGCCAAGGCTGGCAATTCTCCGCCCGGCACATAGAATTGAAGAAGCGCGATTCCGGTCGAGCGCGGAGCGTGCCCAGGGCGCGGCTAGCGGAGGCTTCGATATGTCCAAGACGCAACTGCGAATCCTGATCGTCCCCGCGGCGGTCATAGTCTTCCTCTTCCTGCTCAACCTCCTGGCACCCCTCGTGAACCTCGACCGGAGGCTGTACGACGGTCTCCTGCGTCTCAAGCCCCCGATCCCGGAAAACCGCGGCATCCTCTTCGTGGATATCGACGATAACGCCATCGCGCGAGTCGGGACCTGGCCCTGGGGAAGGGATAAGATAGCCGAGGGTCTGCTCGCCATGCGCGAGTTCGGCGCGGCCAGGACGGTCTTCGATATCGAGTACACGGACAAAGGCCCGGTCGGCGTGGACGCCGATCTCCTCGAAACGCGGATACCCGACGACTTCGCCACCGAGTTCGCCTCGATAGACCAGAACATCGCCGACTTAGTCGGGGCGCTCAAGGCCCGCCAGATTCCCCTCAAGGATGCCGGCGACTACGTCAAGGATCTCCAGAAGCTGACCGACGAATCCCGCTCGAGGCTCCTCGCGCGGATCGGCTCCATCGCGAGGGACAACGACGCGTATCTCGGCAAGGCCGCCAAGCTGTTCGGCAAGGCTTTTTTCACCGTCAACATGCTCCCCTACGCGGACAAGGACGTGCCGCCCGAGCTTCGCGATCTCGCCGTGCGCGACGCCTCGCTCAAGCGGATCAAGGTCGCGCCGGACTATCCTCTCGTCGCCGCGGACATCAGGCCCGCCATCGCGCCCATTCTCTCTCGCGCCGCGGGAGCCGGCTTCCCGAACGTGGTGATAGACCCGGACGGCGTGCGCCGCCGCATCAGTCTCGTGTACGGCTACGGCGGCGCCTGGTTCGCCCAGCTGGGGTTCTCGGCCCTCCTCGACTGGCTCGGCAACCCCGCGTTGGATGTGCGACGGAACCTGATCATCCTGAGGTCGGCGAAGCTGCCCTCGGGGGAGGTCAGGGACCTCCGCATCCCCCTCGACGCCGGGAGCCACCTCGTCATCAATTGGCCGAAGCAAAAATTCCTCGAGAGCTTCCGCCATCTCTCGTTCTACGAACTGCTCTACCCTCGGGAGCTGGAGCGGGATCTCGTGCACAACCTGAGCGCCATGGACGGCGCGGGCTATCTCGCCTACGACAAGGCCACGCCGGGCTTTCTCGATCTCTATCGCCAAGCCGAGGAGCTCAGGCAGAGCGCGCTCGCCGAGGAGAAGCCCGAGCTCATGGACGGCTACATCGCGAAGCGCCGGGACTTCTTCGCCGCGGCGGCGGGGTTTCTGGGCGGTCCCGCCGAAGGCGCGATCCTCGCGGACCTCGACGCCGCCGCCAAGGGAAAGCTCGATGACCGGCAGCGCGCCTCCCTCGCGGGCATCCGCTCGGATGTCGTGAAAACATTTGCGGATACGAAGGCCATCTCCGACCGTCTCGACGCCCAGCGCGCCAGGCTCGCGACGGAGCTCCGAGGCGCCTTCTGCATCGTCGGCCAGATCGGGACCTCGACCACGGATATCGGCGTGACTCCCTTCGAAAACCAATACATGAACGTGGGCACGCACGCCGCGGTCGTCAACACGATCCTCCAGGGACGGTTCCTCAACGAGCTGCCCTGGTGGATGTCGTTCCTGGTCGCGGCCGCTGCGGCCCTGGTCGTGGCCCTCATCATCAGGGCCATGCAGCCCATCCCGACCATGCTCGTCGGCCTCGGCGCCGTGATCCTGATCATCGTGGGCGGGAGCGCCTATTTCTTCCTCACGGGCGTCTACCTGCCCCTGTCGACCCCGGGCCTGGCCGTGCTCCTCACCTTCCTCGCCATCGCGGTCATGAGCTTTCTCCGGACGGCGAGAGAGAGGACCTTCATCCGCAGCGCCTTTTCGCGCTACCTCAGCGCCGACGTCATCAGCCAGATCGTCTCGGATCCCGGCCGCCTCAAGCTCGGCGGAGACGAGAAGAACCTCAGCGCCATGTTCACCGACATCCGGGGCTTCTCGACCATCTCGGAGGCGCTCGAACCGCCGGATCTCGTCCAACTCCTCAACTTCTATCTCACGGAGATGAGCGACATCGTCCTCGACCTCCAGGGCACCATCGACAAGTACGAAGGCGACGCCATCATTTCCTTCTTCGGCGCTCCCGTCGAATACGAGGACCACGCCCGAAGGGCCTGCCTCGCGGCCGTCCACATGAAGCGGGCCGAGCGCACGCTGAACGAGAAATTTCTCCGGGACAAGATCAGCCCCTCGCCGCTCCTGACGCGGATCGGCATCAACACGGGCCCGATGGTCGTGGGCAACATGGGCACGCAGAAGAAGATGGACTATACGATCATGGGCAACTCGGTGAATCTCGCCGCCCGGCTCGAGGGCGTCAACAAGCAATACGGGACCTGGATCCTCGCGAGCGGCTCGACCTTCGAGGCGGCCGGCCCGGGCTTTCTCGCCCGCAAGCTCGACCGCGTGCGGGTGGTCGGCATCAGCAACCCGGTCCGCCTCTACGAAATCGTCGAGGAGACATCCGCGGCCACCGCCGAGCAGACCAGGGGCATGGAGATGTTCCACGAGGGGCTCGAGCTCTTCGAGCGGAAGGACTGGCGCAAGGCGAAGGCGGCCTTCCGCGAGGTCCTGGGCGTCGTGCCGAACGACGGGCCCTCCGAGACCTTCTTGAAGCGCTGCGCCGAGTACGAGGCCAAGCCGCCCGCCGAAAACTGGGATGGGGTCTTCTCGCTATCGATGAAGTGAGCGCCCGATCCCCGGCCTGAGCGTCCTCGGAGCGCGCATCCTTGACCGCGCCCCCGCCGGGCTCTATTCTAGCCTTCTCACATGCTGCTGGCCCACGTCGCCGATCTCCACCTCGGCAAGATATTCCACGAGCGGGATCTCCTGCCCGACCAGGCTTTCATGCTCGACCGTCTCCTCGAGCTCTTGGCGCTTCGCCGGCCGGCCGCCCTCCTCGTCGCGGGCGACGTCTACGACCGCTCCATCCCCTCCCCGGAGGCGATCGGTCTCTTCGACTCCTTTCTGAGCCGCGCGATCGAGGCCGACCCCGGCCTGGTCATCGTCGTCATCCCGGGCAATCACGACTCTGCTGCGCGGCTCTCCTTCGGCGCGGGTCTCTTCGAGCGCGCGGGCGTCCACCTGCGGACACGGGCCGAGGACTGCGGCCGCCCGGTGCTGGTGGAGCGTGGGGGCGAGCGCCTCGCCGTCTGGCCCCTGCCCTTCCTGAGCCCGGGGGCCTT
>JAJXZP010000227.1 GCA_021779995.1 bacterium
CGCGTCTCCGACACCCGCGTCTCCGACACCCGTGTCTCCGACACCCGTGTCTCCGACACCCGTGTCTCCGACACGAAAGCCGAGGAGGCCAATCCCGCGGAAATCTTCCGGCGCAGGACCACCCAGGCCCTCGTCCTGATCGCCGTGCTGACGATTCTCAGCCAGCTCGTCGTGCAGGCCGCCCTCGCCGGAGGCCGCGACGACGGCCGGCTCATCAACATCGCCGGCCGCCAGCGCATGCTCAGCCAGCAGATCGCCCGGACCGCCCTCCAGATCGCGGACGAAAGCGATCCCTTCGTGCGCGCGGCCCGGGTGTCGGAGCTCGACGCGGCGGTCAGGCTCTGGAAGAAATCCCACGAGGGCTTGATCCGCGGACCCGATCAGCTCTTCCATCACGGCAACAGCCGCGAGGCCCTCGCCCTCTACGCCAAGATCGAGCCCTACTTCCGCGGCATCATAGCGGCCGCCTCGCAGCTCGAGGCGGCCGCGGCCGATCCGCTCGTCGCGCGCGGCGAGCTGCGGAACGCCGCCCTCGTCATAGTTTCCGACGCTTCGTCCTTCCTGGGCGGCATGAACGAGATCACCTACCTCTACGACCGCGAGAGCCGGGAGCGCGTCAACGCCATCCGACTGCTCGAACTCGCCTTCCTCGCGCTGACCCTGGCGACCCTGGCGGCGGTGGCGCTGCTCATCTTCCGCCCCGCGGAGAGGAAAATCGACCTCGGCTACCGGCGGATCCGGAGCACCCTGGGCCTCCTCGAAGAGCGCGCCTTCCGCGACGGCATGACCGGGCTCTTCAACAGGAGCGCCGGGCTGCTCATCCTCGAACGCGAGATCCAAAGGGCCGTCAGGAGCCGGGCCGCCTTGGTCGTCTGCTTCATCGACATCGACGGACTCAAGGCCGTCAACGACAGCCTGGGCCACGAAACGGGCGACGACCTCATCCTGAGCTTCGCCGCCATCGTACGCGAGTCGATCCGGGCCGAAGACGCCGCGTTCCGCTACGGCGGAGACGAATTCGTGGCCGTGCTCAGCTGCGATCTCTCCGGCGCCGAAGAGATCGTCGAACGCATCCGCGAAGCGGCCGCGCGGGAGAACGGCCGGGGGCGGAAGCGCTATCACCTGGGGTTTTCGATCGGCACCCTCGCCTACAATCCCGACTCGCGGCTCGGCGCGGAAGCGGTGCTGGCCCAGGCGGACAAGATCATGTACGAGGAAAAACGCCGCCACAAGGCCGCGGCCGCCCGGGTAACCTGACCCAGGGCGTCCCGAAAGGCGACGAAGCGAGGCTCGTGGAAAATGAGATCTTTCCGAAAGCAGCCCGAGTCTTAACCGAGGCTCCGGTTTTGAAAAGCCGCCTCGGGCTTGCGAGCGTTTCGCCTCGCCTCGATTCCGCCCTCGGCCCTATTGCTCGTCCTGGCTGATAAGGAGGGAGTAGACTTCCTGGGGAGTCTTGGAGGCGGAGAGGGCCGCGTGCAGCTCGCCGTTCTTGAGCCGCGAACTGAAGAAGGAGAGAGTCTGCAGGTAGTAGGCGTGCTGGTTGTAGGCGGCGGCGATCATGAAGAGAAGGCGCACCGGCACATCGTCCAGGGACTGGAAATCGATGATATCGCACTGGCTGATGCCGACCGAGACGACGAGATCCGTCACCGAGGAGAGCCTGACGTGCGGAATGGCGATGCCGCGGCCGATGGCGGTGCTCATGAGCTCCTCGCGCCTGAGGATCTCCGAGACGAGTTCCTGCCGGCTCTTGATCTGCGGGGCTCCGGCCAGATTTTCGGCCATGGCGACCAGGGCGTCGCGCTTCTTGGCGTAGTTGAGGAAGAGGATCCTGTCGGGAGAGAGAATATTCTGGATCTGGACGACACTGAACGCGCTCGTCGGGCGGTTGGAGGAGAGCCGCTCGTTCACCCAGCGCTCGATCTCGCTCTTCTTGAAGCGCCACACCGTGCCGATCTTGCCCGAGGGGATTTCACCTTTTTGAGCCCAGTCGTACACCGTTCGTTCGGAGACCCGCAGGTACCGTGCCACTTCTTCAATGGTGAGGATATCGTCATCCATGCGAAGGACCCCTCCAAATCTTCATTATCCGCATTATTGTGCAATGAATGCAAAGGAATGTCAAGTGAAGCTCCTTCGGCACCGGGCCTAGCCGCAATCGGCCACCTCTCCGGCGGAGTAGCCGAGTCGTCGCAGGCGGTCTCGCGCCGCGGCCGCGTCGCCGCCCGATCGGCGCAGCTCGCGCCCAAAGGCCCGCGCCAGAAGCTCGGCCCGCGCCTCCCCCGAAAAGAGCGAGCCGACGACCTCCCTGGCGAGCTCCCCGTCTATCCCGTGCGCCTGCAGCGCGGCCCTGAGGCTCGCAGGCCCCTCGGAGCGCCGCGCGAGTCTGGACGAAGCGTAGGCGGTCGCGAAGCGGCGGTCGTCCAGGAGGCCCAGGGACCCCAGGCGGGAGAGGGCCGAGCGGATCGAGCGCGCGTCGAAGCCCCTGGCCATGAGCTTGGAGCGGAGCATGAAGGCGGATTGCTCGGCGCGGGCCAGGAGGGCGAGGGCCCGGCGCTCGGCTTCGTAGGTCTCGGCGGCGAGCGCGAGCAGCGCCTGGGCCTCCTCGTCGAGCTCCGAACCGGGGCCGAGGGGCCCGAGGCCGAGGGCCTCCAGCTCCTCGACCCTCGCCATAAACGAAGAGCCTCCAGCCGCGATTTTCGCGACGCCGGAGGCTCCGACTTCGACGGATTCGATCCGCATTGGATCCGATCCGTTCCGGGATATTAGCGCTTGGAGAACTGGAAGCGTCTGCGGGCGCCGCGCTGGCCGTACTTCTTGCGTTCGACCATGCGCGGATCGCGGGTGAGGAAGCCGTTCGCCCGGAGCGCGGTGTGGCTGGTCGGATCGACCTGGGCGAGAGCCCGCGCCACGCCGTGGCGGCAGGCGCCGGCCTGGCCGTTGGGGCCGCCCCCGAGCACGGTGATCAGAACGTCGTACTTGTTTTCGGCGGCGGTCACCAGGAGCGGTTGACGCACGAGGGTGACGAGCTCGCTCTGCTTGAAATATTTGTCGAGTTCGCTGCCGTTGACTTGTATCTTGCCTGAGCCTTCGCGGACGAAGACACGGGCGATGGCGCACTTGCGGCGGCCGGTTCCGATTCCCAGGTTCCTGATCATCCCTTGCTTCCTTTTAGAGTTCGATGGCGACGGGCTGCTGGGCCGCGTGCGGGTGGTTGGGGCCGGCGTAGATCTTGGCGTTGAGGTACAGCTTGCGGCCGAGCGGCCCCTTGGGGAGCATGCCGCGCACCGCTATCTCCAGCGGCTTGACCGGATTGCGCCCGATCAGATTGCCGAAGGTCGCCTCTTTGAGTCCGCCGGGGAAACCGGTGTGGTGATAGTACATCTTGTTCTGCCGCTTGCGGCCGGTGACGGCCACCTTGTCGGCATTGACCACCACGACGAAATCACCCGTCTCCTGCGAGGGAGTGTAGGTGGGCTTGTTCTTGCCCCGGAGCATGGAGGCGACCTTGGCGGCGACGCGGCCGAGGCTCTTGCCCTCGGCGTCGATCACGTACCAGGAGCGCTCGGCCATCTCCGGCGTGACGAATACGGTCTTCATGTATCTATACCTTCACCTTTTCGTGGTTTCGTGCCAAAAAGCGCGCGGGCGCCATATTCCCACAGATCGGGACGAGTGTCAATACGGCGGAGGCGGAGGGAAGGGGACAGCGGACTATTCCTTCTTTCCTTCGGTCTTCGCCGCGCTCCCGGCCGCATCCTCGGCCTCCTCGCGCTTGGCCTCGAGGCGGTCCTTGATGTCGGCGAAACCTATGAATACGGCCACGAAACCGACCAGGACGGCCAGCACGGGCAGAGAGCCGCGCAGGA
Source organism: bacterium (assembly GCA_021779995.1). Lineage (GTDB taxonomy): Bacteria > Spirochaetota > Spirochaetia > Treponematales > Rectinemataceae > JAJXZP01. The sequence goes on from JAJXZP010000227.1 coordinate 3,870, forward strand.
AGGCCAGGACATCCACCCACCAGTGCAGGGGGCCGGGCACGACGGCGAAAATGGCGAAGGCGATGAATAGTATGCCGACGATGAGCGCTATCATAGATATTCCTCCTAAAAGGTGAGGCCCGCGCGGACGGGCGAGTATGAACCGAAAGCGACTCATGGTAGCATCGCCCGGGGCTCTGGGCAAGCCGGGCCGCTTCGGGAAGCGCGCCGGCTCCGGAGCGATCGCGACGCGCCCGGGGAGCTCGCGCGCCTCGGATGCGGAGGCGAGGCGCCGGGCGTGGCCGCGATTGTAGCGCCCGCCCGGAGGGGGCTATACTCGGCCTCGCCTGCGCCACGACCGGCCGGCGAAGCGCCTCGCGCGTCGCGACAGCCGGCCGGCGAGCCGATCGAAGCGGCCGGAGCGGCCGATGCGCCCGCAGGGCCCATCCAGGAGTGAGAGCAATGTTCAAGCCCCAGTCCCTCGCCCTTTACAAGAATCGCCCGGTGCTCGTCGCCGATATACGGGACAAGATAGAGATCCGCCTTGATGACGGCACGACGCTCCGCGTCCGCGACAAGGACCTGGCGCCCCTGCACTCGGGGCCGGTCAAGGCCCTGCCCTCGCCCGCCGAGGGCGGCGATTTCGACACCGCCTGGCGCATGCTCGCCCCTCCGGACGGCTCCCCCGAGGTGGCGGGAAGCTGGGAGGAAATGGCCGAGCTCGTCTTCGGCAACGCCGGAGCGGCGGAAGTGCTCGCCTGCTGGAAAGAGGCGCTCGAAGGGCTGCGATTCCGCCTGGAAGACGGCCGCCCCGCCGCCCTCTCCGAATCCGCCGCGGCCAGGGAGCTCGAGCGCAGGACCAAAAAAGAGGGAGAGGCTGCCGAGCGCGCGGCCTTCGTCGAGCGGGCCAGGCGCGCACGAGCGAAAAAGCGCGCCGAGGGGCCGGAGCGGCACGGCTCCGTCGAAGAGGCGGGCGGGGCGGCGGCAGCCCAAGCTACCGCCTCCGCGGCCCAGGGCGCGCCGGGGCCGAGCGCGGCGGGGCCGGGCGCGGCGGCGCCGAG
>JAJXZP010000075.1 GCA_021779995.1 bacterium
GTGGCCTTGACCACCTGGCCCCGGTCGGGGTCGGGCACCGCGGTGATGGCGCACTCGAGCACGGCGGGGTGCTCCAGGAGGGCGCTCTCGACCTCGAAGGGGCCGATGCGATAGCCGGAACTTTTTATGACATCGTCGGCGCGGCCGATGAACCAGAAGTAGCCGTCCTCGTCGCGGTAGGCCATGTCGCCGGTGTAGTAGACGCCGTCGTGCCAGACCGAGTCGGTGAGGGCCTTGTCGCGGTAGTAGCCGCCGAACATGCCCACGGGCTTGCGCTTGTCGGTGCGGACCACGATCTGGCCTTCCTCGCCGGCCTCGCAGGAGCGGCCCGTCTCGTCGACGATGTCGATGTCGTAGCCCGGAGTGGGCTTGCCCATCGAGCCCGGCTTGGGCTCCATCCAGGGGAAGGTGGCCACCACGACGGTGAGCTCGGTCTGGCCGTAGCCTTCGTGGAGCGAGAGGCCGGTGGCCTCCTTGAATTTGGCGTAGACCTCGGGGTTGAGCGGCTCGCCCGCGACGGCGCAATACTCGAGCCTGGAGAAGTCGTAGCTCGCGAGGTCTTCCTTGATGAAGAAGCGGTAGATGGTGGGCGGGGCGCAGAAGGAGGTGACGCCGTGCCGGGCCACGACGGAAAGGAGTTCCTTGGGCACGAAGCGGTCGTAGTCGTAGACGAAGACCGCGCACTCCGAGAGCCACTGGCCGTAGATCTTGCCCCAGACCGCCTTGGCCCAGCCCGTGTCGGAGACGGTGAGGTGGAGGCCGCCCTCTTTGACGTTCTGCCAGTACTTGGCGGTGAGGATGTGGCCGAGCGGATAGGTGAAGTCGTGCAGGACCATCTTGGGCATGCCCGTGGTGCCGGAGGTGAAATAGAGGAGCATGATGTCGCCGTTGCGGCTCGCCTTTTCGCCGGTCGGGCGAAGGAATGCCTCCGAGGCCTTTTCCACGCCCGCGGTGAAGTCGAGCCAGCCGGAGCGGGCGCCGCCCAGGCAGGCCTTGGCCTTCAGGCCGGGGGAGGCGGCCTGGGCCTCGTCGACGCGGGCCTGGACCTCGGTATCGGCGACCGTGACGATCATCTTGATGTCGGCGGCCTTGTTCCGGTAGACGATGTCCTTGGTCGTAAGCAGGTGCGTGGCGGGGATGGCCACGGCGCCGAGCTTGTGCAGGGCGAGGATGCAGAACCAGAACTCGTAGCGCCGCTTGAGGACGAGCATGACCGGGTCGCCCTTGCCGATCCCGGCGGCGGCGAAGAAGTTGGCGGTCTTGTCGCTCCAGGTCTTGAGCTGGGCGTAGGTGAAGGTCGCCTCGGCCCCCTTCTCGTCGCACCAGACCAGGGCCCGCTCGCCGGGCTTGCGCCGGGCCAGATCGTCCATGACGTCGTAGGCGAAGTTGAAGCTCTCGGGCACCGAGACGCGGAAGCCCTCCACGAAATCCTCATAGGACGTATAATCGAGCCGGGGAAGGTATTTTTCGAGCATCGATAACTCCATTATAGAATTATTGCGAGAAAGCGCGCGCTCCGGCCCCCCAGGGCCTTCATGCCGTGCGCCGCGCCGGAATCGTAGAAGATCGAGTCACCCTCGTTAAGGACGACTTCGTGGCCGTCGACGACGACGAGCAGCTGGCCCTCCAGGACATAGTCGAACTCCTGGCCGGGATGCGAGTTCACGCTCACGCTCCCGCCCTCGGGCGACGACTCGGCGGTCACGAGGAAGGGCTCGGCCTTCTTGTGGACGAAGTTGTAGGCGAGGCTGCGGTAGCGGTAGGGCGCGCGCCGCTCGACCTCGACCCCCGTGCCCGCGCGCACGACCTGGTACTTGTGGAGCCGGGGCGCCTCGCCGGTAAGAAGCTCGTTGAGCTCGACCTTGAAGAAGGCGGCCACTTCGTAGAGCACGCCGATGGGAATGTCCGCCCCGCCCGATTCGAAGCCGCGGTAGGTCTCGGCGCTCACGCCGATCTCCTTGGCCAGGCTCTCGGGCGAGATGCCCGCGATACCCCTGAGTTCCCTGATCCGCTCGGCGATCTGCTGCAGCTGTTCGCTCACCCGAGTGCTCCTTCCCGGCTTCGGCTCCAGGTACCGGCCGAGGCCCGATGATACTTTCGGCGTTCTTCCGGGTCAATACGTCGTGCGCCGCCGCGCGAGGCCCGGATCGCGGCGAGCCTCCGCAGGACGCGGAAAATGCCCACCCGACTCCGCTTTTCCGGGCTCCTGTAGGAAACGTCCTATTGAATCGATAAAATCTCCAATATAGTATAGCTCAACATAATCGCCGGCTTGAGAAGTCCAGCGTCATTCACTTTCGATCGAATGAAGGGACGGGAAGCGTGGAAAAAGTCCTGGTCGTCGACGACTCGCCCACATCGCGAGCCATCGTCGCCAAACTTCTGGGAGCGGACCACAGGATCAGCGCGGCCTCGTCGGGACAGGAGGCGCTCGAGCTGCTCTCCCGGGAGGCTTTCGACGTCATCCTGCTCGATCTCCTCATGCCGGGCATGGACGGCCGAGCCGTGCTCGCGGCCATCAAGGCGCTGGGCTTGCGTCCGCCCGTCGTCGTGATGACGGCGGACATACAGGAAAAAACCCGCAGCGGCCTGGCCGACCTGGGAGTCGGCGCGGTCGTCAACAAGCCGCTCACGCGGGAGAAGCTCCTCGGCGGCATGGCCGCGGCACTGAAACGCGAAGGAGAAGGTTCGGCATGAACTCGGCTTCACAGACGGTGCGCCCCGCCCTCGAGCGCCTCAAGCCCATGGTGGCGCGCGGTCTGGACCGCGCCGCCGAGGTGCTGGCCGCGTTGCTCGACGCATCCGTAGGGATTGCGGCGCCCGAGATGAGCACCGTGCACGCGAGCGAACTCCAATCGGTCCTGGGCATGGACGGCGCGACCTCGATTTCGGCGGTGGAGATGAACTTCTCGGGCCGCTTCGGCGGCGCGGCCCAGCTCATCTTCCTTTCGGAGGACGCCGGCCGCCTCGCCGACTGCGTGACTTCCGGACTCGACCTTCCCGAGCACGAGATGGAGTCGATGCGCTCGGGCACGCTCTGCGAGGTCGGCAATGTCGTCATCAACGCCATCCTGGGCACCATCGCGAACGGTCTCGCCATCGAGTTCTGCTACACCGTCCCGCTCTACCTCCACGGGAAGCCCGAGGAGGTCATCGCCACGGCCACGGCCGGGGAAGGGATCGTCATTCTGGTGCGCGCCCGCTTTCGGGTCGCGGCGGTCGAGGTCGAAGGCGACATCGCCTTCTTCCTCTCCCTCGACACCATGAACGATCTAGTCCTGGCCGTGGAGTCGCTCGACGATGAACGCTGAACCGGGCGTTCCGGGAGCGGAGGGCCCCTGCCTCGAAAAACCGGTGCTCGACCTCGTACCGGTCGGGATCTTCGCGATCGACCCCGCGTGGAAGGTCATCCTCTGGAACCGCACGCTCGCCGACTGGACCGGCCTGGACGGGATCGAGGTCCTCGGCAGGGAAGCGCGGGCCCTGCTGCCCTCCTTCGCCGAGCCCCGGCACATGGCGAGGATACTCCCTCTGTTCCAGGGCGGCCCTCCCGTGATTTTCACGCATGAACTCAACCCCGGGCTGTTTCCGCCCGGGCGCGCGGCGGAACGGGAGCGCAGCTACCGCACGGTGGCCTCGCCCTTGCAGGACCGGCGCGGGGTCCTCTTCACGGTCGAGGACTGGACCGAGCAGGCCGCCCTCCTCGCGGAGTCGCGCCGCGAGCTGGCGAAAAGGCGGGAAGTCGAGAGCGAGCTGCGCTCGGCCCTGGAGGTCAGGGAGATGCTCGGCCGCGAGGCGAGTCACCGCGTCAAGAACAACCTCAACATGATCGTCAGCCTCATCGACATCGAGATCGGCCGCATCGAGGATTCCTCCTCGCGCGAGCTGCTGTCCTCGTTCGAGGCGAGAATCCAGTCGATCGCCCTCATCCACGATCTCCTGTACAAGAACGAGCTGGGATCGCAGGTCCGGGTCGACGACTACCTTTCCAATCTCTGCCGCAGGATTTTCTCGACCCTGCTGCCCGCGGACACGCCCGCCACCCTCGGCCTGGAGGTATCGCCCCTCCGCCTCGATGTCGACCGGACCCTCTACCTCGGGCTGATCGCCGTGGAGCTCGTCACCAACGCCATCAAGTACGCCGTGATTCCCCGCGGAGAGGGCTCGGTCAGGGTTTCGCTCCGCGACGGGAGCGGGGGCTGGATGGAGCTGTCGGTGGCCGACGACGGGCCGGGATACTCGCCGCTCGACGCCGGTCCCTACGGCTCCCTCGGCCGGAGCCTCGTCTCCATGCTGACCAGCCAGCTCGGGGGCGAGCTGCTCGCCGACGGGGCCGAAAGCTCCGGCGCCCGGGTGACCGTGCGGCTGCCGGTCGGTAGCGATACCGGATCGAACTCAGACTGATCCCGAGCGGGTCGACGTCGGCATCATAGGGGGCACGGCCGCCTTGGCATACAGGGGACGGCGCGCCCCTCGTCCCGCGAGTTCCGGCTCAAGCTCGGATTCCTCGCCGGGGGCGACGACGATTTCGCGCGGCGCCACTAATCTAATAGCGGTAGCGGATGGAGCGCAGCGCAGCGCGCAGGCGCTCGCCCTCGGCGTCGGCCGAGGCCTCGGCGAGGACCTCGCCCTCGGAGCCGTCGGAGACGAAGAGGTACTGGGGCAGCTCGAGCTTTATATCCGCCCCGGGGCCGAAATACGAGGTCAGGAAGACGCCGGCCGCGACGTTGAGAATCTCGAGCAAGGAATCCTCCCGGCTCGCGCGCTCGGCCGAACTCTCGTCCTGGAAGAGGGTCGCCTCGATCCTCTCCTTGAGCGAGACGGAGCACTCGAGCTCCAGGCGCAAGGAGAGAGGCCTGAGCACGTCGATGGCCACCCTGACGGATTCCGCCCTCGGCTCCGGAGCG
>JAJXZP010000064.1 GCA_021779995.1 bacterium
TCCACGCAACCCGGCCTCGTGGAAGCGCTCATCGCCCGAGCCGAGCGCGAGCTCGCCGAGGCCCGGCCGCGATTCGATTCGACGCTGCGATGGCTGGCTGGCGCGCCCCTCCTGCGGCCGATCCGCGGCGAGGCGGACGCTCCCCCGATGGCGGCCCTGACCTGGGCCTACCGCGGCGAGATGGAAGAACTCATCCTGAAGGAGGGCGAGGCCCGGAGGCTGCGGGAGGCCATCCTCGAACTCGGAGGCAGCCCCGGCGGCCGGCGCCTCGAAGCCTTCTCCGCGGCCGCTTTCACGGAGCCGGCAGGCGACGCCGCGACGAGCGCGCTGGTCCGACTCCTCGGCTCGGGGCTCGTCGCCACCTGAGGTGCGCCGTATGGGGCTCGTCGCCGCCAGAGGCGCGCCGCCGCCGTATGAGGCTCGCCGCCATCTGAGGCGCGCCATCTGAGGCTCGCCGCCGGCCCGTCCCCGTTCATGGCGTTGCAGGGCCGAGACGCCCGGCAGCCGTGGGACCGTCCGGTCGCGGCCCGTGCCGAGGCCTAGGAGCTGAGCCCCCCGGCCGCGTTGAACCTTCCCCTCACCGCGCTCGCGGCGGCGCCGGCCAGGGCCACTGCCGCCGCGCACAGGGCCACGGCCCGGAAACCGTGCAGGAACACCGCCGAGTCGATCGCCGTCGAGCCGGAGGGGTCGATGCGCGCGCGGGTCACGGCCGTGAACAGGCTCACCGCGAGCGTGGTCCCGCTCACCATGCCGAGATTGCGGAAGAAGGAGTTGAGGCTTCCGGCTATGCCCAGGCGGTCGCGCGGCACGGCGCCCATCACGCTCGAGTTGTTCGGCGCCTGGAAGGCCGCGCCTCCCACGCCGAGCAGGGCGATGAGCAGCCCGATGAGCGTCGCGGACGAGGAGGGGCCCAGGCCGGCGATCGCGACGAGGACGGCCGCGTTGACGAGGAGGCCCGCGATGGTGAGGGGCCGATACGTTATGCGATCCGACAGTGCGCCGAAAAGCGGCGCCAGCACGGCCGTGACCACCGGATAGAGGGACATGAGCACGCCGGTCTCGAGCACGCTGAAGTGCCGGTAGCTCTGCAGGTAGAAGGGCATGAGGAAGACGTAGGCGAACATCGCGACATAGGACATCCAGGCCGCGACTATCCCGAAGGTGAAGATGGGGTTCTTGAACAGGACTCCCTCCACGAGCGGGGCCTGGCGGGATCGCTCGACGCGGATGAAGAGAACGAAGAGCACGACCGCGGCGCCGATGGCGGCAAGCCCCGCCTCGGGCGGGAAGACCCCTTCCTGGATGGCGAGCATGCCGCCGAAGGATCCGATGATCGCCAGAGCCAGGAGGACGGCGCCCGCCACGTCGAAGGGGCTGCCGTCGGCTCGGGCCTTCGACTCGGGCATGACGACCAGGGTCAGGATAACCCCGGCGATGCCCACCGGCACGTTCACGAAGAAGATCGCCCGCCAGCCCGCGGCGACGACGATCACTCCTCCGAGGCTCGGGCCGAGGAGACTCCCGACCGCGACCACCGTACCCACGAAGCCGAGGGCCTTGCCACGCTCCTTGGGAGGGAAGATGGCCGTGACGATGCCTTGCACGAGGGCCATGCCCATCGAGGCGCCCACGGCCTGGAGCACCCGCGCCAGGACGAGCTCGAAGAGATTGGCCGACAGGCCGCAGAGGAAAGAGCCGAGGGTGAAGATCGCGAGCCCCGCCGCGAAGAAGCGCTTCCGGCCGTGCAGATCCGAGAGCCGGCCCCAGACGAGGAGGACGGCCGAGATGGTGAGGAGGTAGGAGGTCACGACCCACTGCACGGCGTCGATGCCCACTGCGAAGGCGTGAGCCACCACGGGAAGGGCTACATTGACGATGCTGCCGTCCAGGGTGGCCATGAAGGTGAGGACGCAGGCGTTGACGAGGATCAGGGTCCGGCGGCGGCGGCTGATCTCGTGCTCGGCGTTTTGGGGTATCGGGTGCATTGCCTGAAAATACTCGCGGCGGCGGGTCTCGATCAATGTCCGGGCGCATAAAAAACGCCGCGTTGGCCTAAGGGCAGGTTGAGGTCGGTCGGCAGGCCGAGGCCGGTCGGCGGGCCGCCGCGATTCCGCTCAACGCTTTTGGAAAATCGCGCAGAGTATCCAGACGGCCGCCGCGCACCACAGGAGCGCGAACAAGGCGGCCGCCGCGATGCCGGACTTGCCCCCGATCCGCTCGCCCGCCCGCCAGCGCTTCCACGCCTCTCGCCTGCAGCGCGCGGCGACCTCCGCGGGGATCATCCCGAGGGCGAGAGCGACGAGCGCCGGGACGATGACGAAATCGTCAAGCTGGCCGAGCACGGGAATGAAATCGGGGATGAGGTCGATGGGGCTCGCGGCATAGGCCACGGCCAGGGCTAAGACGATGCGGGCGAGAAGGGGGGTGCCGGGATCCTTCAGCGCCAGGAAGACGATCCAGATCCGGCGCTTGAGCTTCGCGGCCCGCTTTTTCATGCGCGCAGCCCAGGTCCGCCGTCCGCGTCCGGCCGAGGGGGAAGGCCGCACTCAGCCGCCGCGCGCTATCAGCGCCGCCTGGTAGCCGGCCCCGAAACCGTTGTCGATGTTCACGACCGTCACGCCCGCCGCGCAGCTGTTGAGCATCGCGAGGAGGGCGGCGAGACCGCCGAAGCTCGCCCCGTAGCCGATGCTCGTGGGCACCGCGATGACCGGGGCGGCTACGAGTCCTCCCACGACGCTCGCGAGCGCCCCTTCCATGCCTGCCACGGTCACGACCACCTTGGCGGCCCTGATCGTGTCGATCCGCTCGAAGAGCCTATGGATGCCGGCGACGCCGACGTCGAAGATGCGATCGACCACGGCGCCGCAGGCCTCGGCCGTGACGGCGGCCTCCTCGGCGACAGGGATGTCGGAGGTGCCTGCGGTCACCACCGCCACGCGGTTCGCCACGCGGTTCACCGCGCTTGCGGCACGGTCGCCGACCGCGTTTCCCGCCGGCGCGCCGGCGACCGCCGCGGCGCCTCCGTCGAAGTCCGGCCGGCTCCTGATGGTCCGGGACACCGGATCGAAGACGAGCCGATCTTCGAGATCGCGCAACGCGTCGAAATGCTCGGCCGCGGCGCGCGTGGCCAGCACCCGGCTTCCCCGCTTCACCAAGGCGCGCACGATACCCTCGACCTGAGCGGATGTCTTGCCCAGGCAGAAGACGACCTCCGGGAAGCCCACGCGCAGCTCGCGCGCCGTGTCCAGGCGGGCGTAGCCCATGTCGGCCGTCGGAAAGCCCTCGAAGGCCCCGAGCGCCGCGGCCAGCTCGATCCGGCCCTCCCGATAGCCCTCCAGAATCTCCTTGAGGCGCTCGTCGGTCATCGCGTCTCCCCCCGCACGGCCTCGATCGCCTGCGCGATGCTCAGGCCCCGCTCGCCCGCGATGCGGCGGATGTCCTCGTACTCGAACTTAGACTTGATCGCCTCGCCGCGCAGGTATGCGGTCTTCACGCGCACTTCGCCCATGCTCGTCCGCAGGGTGCGCAGGTCGCGCTCGAGGCTCGTCTTCGCGAAGTACGATCTCCGCAGTCCGAAGGTGGTCGTCTCGCGGAGCATGGTTTCGACGAGGGCGCCTTCCTTGTCGAGGGGGCAGATGGCCGAGAGCGCCACGGCCGCCCGGTTCTTCTTCATCACGATGGGCGTGAGCCAGGCGTCGTCCGCCCCGGCGGCGAAGAGCCTGTCCAGCACATGGCCGTGGTATTCGGGACTCATGTCGTCGATGTTGCACTCAAGGAGCGCCCCGTCGGGCGCGAAGGCCCGGTCTCCGTCCGCCGCGCCGAGTCCGGGAGCGGAGCCCGGGAGCGCCGCGCCGGCGCCCGCGACACCGGCCGCGACGCCGGCCGCAACGCCGGCCGCGACTGCAGCGCCCGCGGCGGCAGCGCCGGCGACCTCCCGCTCGCCGAGCAGAACGCGCAGCACGTTCGGGATCTCCGTGTCGCGATGCCCGATGCCGTAGGCTGCGCGCGTTATCCGAAACCGCTTGTCGTCGGTGTACTCGTCGACGCTGGCCGCGAGCACGGCGGCCCCGGTGGGCGTGGTCGTCTCCTTCTGCACGGCGCCGCTCTTCACCGGCACTCCCTTGAGCAGCTCCACCACCGCCGGAGCCGGCACGGGAATCACGCCGTGCTGGCAGGTCACGAAGCCCCCGCCGAGCTCGACCGAGGAGCAGAGCACCTTGTCCGGCTTGAGGTAGTCGAGGCAGACGGCCGCCCCGACGATATCGACGATCGAATCGACGGCTCCCACTTCGTGGAAGCCCACCTCCTCGACCTCGGTCCCATGCACCTTGGCCTCGGCCACGGCGAGCTTCGCGAAGATCGCCAGGGCCCGCTCCTTCGCCCCCGCTCCGAGCCCGGAACCTTGGATCATCGCCTTGATCTCCCGGTAGGCGCGGTGCTCGTGGTTCTTCCGGCCTGCGCCAGGGGCCAGAAGGCCGCCGGTCACCGGGGTCGGCAGGAGATCCACGTCGGCCCGCGTCCCGCCGATGCCGTGCTTCGCGTCGCGCTTGAACCTGAGCCGCCAGCCCCCCAGTCCGAGCTTCCCGAGCTCCGACCTGAGGTGCTCCTCGGGCACGCCGAGATCGACCAGGGCGGCGATCGTCATGTCGCCGCAGATGCCGGAGAAGCAGTCGAAATACAGTATCGTCTCCGTCCTTCCCATGCTCATCTTCCTCCCTCGCCGATCGCCTTGTTGAGGCTGCCCCGCCGATAGCCCGCCAGGTCCACACAGGAGTAGAGGAAGCCGAAGGATTCGAAGGCCGCCGCCATCGCGTCCATCGCCGCTTCCGAAAAGAGCTTCGCTCTCTCGGAGGGGCCCACCTCTATGCGGGCGAGATCCCCGTGGCTGCGGACGCGGAACTGCCTGAATCCTCGGGAGCGAAGATAGTCCTCGGCCCGCTCCACGCGGGCGAGCTTGGCCGCGTCGATCCGCTCGCCGTAGGGTATGCGCGAGGCCAGGCAGGCGAAGGCGGGCTTCTCGGCCGTAGGCAGGCCGAGCCTGCGCGAAAGCTCGCGAATCTCTTCCTTGCCCAAGCCGGCTTCCTTGAGGGGGCTCGCCACGCCGAGCTCGGCTATGGCCCGCATGCCGGGCCGGTAGTCGCTCTCGTCGTCGACGTTGCTGCCGTCGAGGACGGTGCCGATGCCCAGCTCGCGCGCGGCACGGGCGATGGCCCCGAACTCCCTTTTCTTGCAATGGTAGCAGCGGTCCTTCGGATTGGCCGCGACCTCCTCCTCGATCTCGCGCGACTCGACGAGGATGTGCCGTATGCCGACCTGTTCGGCCACCGCGGCCGCGTCGTCCAATTCGCTCTTTGGCAGGAGGGGCGAGACGATCGTGATCGCCGCCGCCCCTTCGCCGAGCTCCTCGCGCGCGACCGCGCAGAGCAGGGAGCTGTCCACCCCGCCCGAGAAGGCCACCGCGGCCTTCCCGTAGGACCTGATGATCTCGCCGAGCCGCGAGCGTTTTTCTTCCAATGTCATGTCATTCCTTTCATACGATGTTCATCTCGGCGAGGAAGGGCCTGTCGGCCAGCACCTCGGCGTAGGGGCCGTCGCGGACCAGCCGGCCGTCCTGCGACATCACCACGGCGCGGCCGAAGACGCCGTCGACGTATTCGAAATCGTGGGTGGCGCAGAGCAAGGTCATGCCGTTCGCGTTGAGCGAGACCATGAGATCGCGGAGATAGCGCTTGGTCTTCGGATCGAGGCCGTTCATGGGCTCGTCGAAGCAGATCGCGTCGGGAGCGAGCGAGAGCACGCTGGCGAGCGCCACCTTGCGCTTCTCGCCGCCGCTCAGGTGGTAGGGCACGCGCGTCTCGTGGCGCTCGAGCCCGAACAGTCCCACGAGCTCGGCCACGCGGCGCGAGACTTCGTCCTCCCCGAGCCCCATCTGCCTGGGGCCGAAGGCCAGCTCGTCGTACACCGATCCGCAGAAGAGCTGGACGTCCGAGTCCTGGAACAGGAGGCCGATGCGCTTGTGGAAATCCTTGGAGAACCGCGCGTCCGCGAGGCGCGAGGCGGTGATCGGCTCTCCCCCGAAAGCGTAGGCGCCCGAGAAGCCCGCTTCGAGCCCGCAGATGAGCTTTAAGAGGGTGGACTTGCCCGAGCCGTTGGGTCCGATCACCGCCACGGACTCGCCCTCGGCCACCGACAGATCCACGCTCCTCAGAGCCGGCGACTCCGGGTAGGAGAAGGACACCCCGCGGAGCTCGATCATCGCCAGGCTCCCAGGGCGAAGAAGGCCGCCGCCAGGACGGCGTCGAGCGCGGCCAGGCCGGCGTCGAACGGGCTCCAGGCCGACGCCCGCGTTATGCGATACGTACCGGAGAAGCAGCGGCACTCCATGGCCTGGTACTGGGTCACGGCAGCGTCCCGGGACTTCAGGAAGAGGGTTCCGGCTATGGCCGCGAGCGAATGCATCTTCCGCTCGTTCCGGCCCACCGAGCGCAGCTTGAGGGCGTAGAGCATGTTGAGCACGAGGCCTCCGAGAAGCGAGATGTACTTGATGGTCATGTCGAGCGTCATCACGAAGACATCGGGCACCCGCAGGCGCGAAAAGGCCTCGGTCACCGAAGTCCAGGGCGTCGCCGCCGAGAAGATCGCCGCGGCGAGCACCGCGAGCAGGACCTTTCCGAGCAGGAACAGGACATTGCCCCCTCGCCCCCAGAGGAAGGCGGGCAGGAACACTGCCGCCGCGAAGACCGCGGCGGCCGCGACCTTCCGGAGCACCCGCGCGATGACCTCGCCCCGGAACAGGCAGAGCAGGCCGAGTTCCACGGCCGCCGCGGCCTCGATGAACAGCGAGTTGCGCGAAAGCGAGACGAGGAGGATGAGCATGAAGGTCGAGGCCAGCTTCAGCTCGGGCCTGACGCGATCGCGCCGACCGGACTCGCCGGGCCGATCCCTCAGCGCGGCGAGGACTCCCAGGACGGCCAAGAGGCTTTTTTCGAGATATCGTCCCTTGTCGCGCCGCGGCTCGTAGCGCTCCCGAACCGCCAACCATGACGGAATATTCGATGCGCCCAGACCGCTAAGCCTCCGCCCTCGACGGCCCGCCCCGGTCTTTCTTGAGCAGGGCGAGCAGCTTGAACGCGATGATGACCGCCGCGACGCCGATGATGGCGGAGAGCGCATAGCCGACGATCTCGGGCGCGCCCTTGACCGCATAGTCCCTCAGGGGCGCGTCGAAGCGAAGGCCTTGGGCCATTCCTGCGGGGGTGAAACCCAGGGCCGAGCCCCCGTTCACCGCGGCCTTGATCTCGTCGGCGCCCCACTCGCCCCAGGCCGTGCCCGCGGCGAGCAGGCCGAGCGGCGAGGCGAGGACTAAGCCCGCCAGCAGGACGTACAGAGGCTTGAGCTTCACGGACGAACCCGCGTAGACGGTGCCCGGCGAGGTTCGCTCGACGAAGGCGAAGATCGCCACCGTGAAGGCCGCCTCGACGAGGCCCGCGACGGCGAGATGCGGGATGAGCATGGCCGGGATCGAGACGGCGAGCGGATAGGGACAATAGAGCGGCACGCCGGCGGCGTCCTTCGCCAAAAGGGGCTGGAGCCCGAACTCGATCGCGGCGCAGAGGGCCGCGGCGTTGATGGCCACATAGGCCGCGATGGCCAGTCCCGCGTATTCGCCTCGCTTGGACGAGACCCGGTCCTTCACGAATCGGTAGATGAAGTAGCCCACGAAGGGAATCACGACGGCCATGTTGAAGGTGTTGGCGCCGAAGGCGAGGATGCCGCCGTCGCCGAACATCAGCGCCTGGATGAGCAGAGCCGTGCTGATCGAGAGACAGGCCGCGTAGGGACCCAGCAGCGCGGCAAGCAGGGTGCCGCCCACGGCATGGGCGGTGGTGCCTCCCGGCACGGGCACGTTGAACATCATGATAAGAAAGGAAAAAGCGGCGCCGATGCCCAGGAGGGGAATCTTCTCCTTGGGCAGCCGATGCGCGACCTTCTTCGCCGACACGATCAGGGCCGGCGCGGCCGCCAGCGCCATGACCGCACAGGTGGCCGGACCGAGGTAGTTGTCGGGTATGTGCATATGGCCTCCTTGGAATCAAGGAGTTCGTCTCCCGGGTCGGCCCTTCGAGGGCAAGAGAAGGTGTGGACAGGAAATCCGGGCTGCGGTCGGCCTTCTGCCGTCCGTTTCGTCGAAGGACCGCCTGGCGATTCCCGACTCGGTGCCGGCATTCGTGCCGGCAGGGAGGAAGTATACGAGCCTCGGGGCGCCGCAGTCAATCGGAGGCGAGAGCCTGGACCAAGGCCGCCACCGCCTCGCCGATCAGCTCCCCGAGGCTCCGCTGCGCCAGACCCACGAGAACGACATGACTCTGCGCGAAGGGAATGAGTATCCGCTCGGCGCGCGAGGCGAGCACGGCCTCGGCCATGGCCGGGGTCAGCTCTCCCATCATGGAGTCGGGAAGCACGATGCCCAGGGGGCCGATCACGAAGTCCGCCTCGGGGAGCGAGACGCGGAATGCGTTCTCTCCCGAGGCGCCCCGCTCCGCGCCGGAGTCCATCATGCGCTGGACCGCCGTGGCGTTGGTCGCCAGGGCCACCACCTCGACGCCGTCCCTGATCTCCCTGCGGATCCGCGCGATTATCTGGGCGCCGATCCCGCCACCCAAACCGTCCACCACGAACACTGTCTTGGCCATGCCCTATTAAATCCTCCGACCGCACCCGGAATCAAGTCGCCGGAACCCCGGACCGTCCGGCTTCTTGACAGCGCGCGGCGATGGCAATAGCCTGATTCCCGCGGATCGCGGCGGCGGGTTGGGCGGCCGAGATCTTCGCAGGGGAAGCGCGTGCTAGCAGGGGAAAGGAAGAAGATCCTTCTCGTCGAGGACGAGTCTCCGATCTCGATGGCCGAGTCCGAGATCCTCCGAAACTTCGGCTACGACGTGGTCATGGCTTCCGGCGGGGAAGAGGCCGTCGGGCTGGCGACTCGCGACCGCGGCATCGGACTGGCGCTCATGGACATCGACTTGGGCGCCGGCATCGACGGCCCCGAGACGGCCCGGCGCATTCTCGAACGGCGCGACATCCCCATCGTCTTCCTGTCCTCCCATGACGAGGAAAGCTACGTCGACCGGGCCCACGAGATAACCCGCTACGGCTACGTCCTCAAGAACTCCGGCCCCTTCGTCCTGCGGTCGACGATCGAGACGGCCTTCGAGCTCTTCGAGGCCACGACGCGAGCCCGCGAGAACGAGGAACGACTCCTGCGCGCCGAGCTCGTCGCCGGTTTCGGCAGCTGGGAGTTCGACCTGACCGACCTGAGCGTCGTCGCCTCGCCCGGGGCGCGGCAGATCTACGGCCTCGGGTCGGGCGACTGGAGCATTTCCGACGTGCAGCAGCTGCCCCTGGCACAGTACCGCTCCCTCCTCGACCGCGCCCTGCACGGCATCGTCGACGGCACCGGTCCCTACGACATCGTCTTCGAGATCCGGCGGCCGGACGACCACAGTCTCCGCAGCATCCACTCCATCGCGAAATACGACGCGAAGCGCAACACCGTCACCGGCACGATACACGACATTACCGAGCGCCAAAAGGCCGTGGACGCCCTGCGCGCCGGCGAGGAATCGCTCGCCATCACCCTGCAATCCATCGGCGACGCGGTCATCGCGACCGACATCGAGGGCCGCGTTACGCGAATGAACCCCGCCGCCGAACGGCTCACCGGCTGGAGCCTGGCGGAGGCCCTCGGCCGGCCGCTCAGCGAAGTCTTCGTCATCGTGAACGCCCTGAGCCGGCAAGCGGTCGAGAACCCCGTCGTCCGCGTCGTCCGCACCGGAAGCGTCGTCGGTCTCGCGAATCACACCGTGCTCCTAAGTCGACGCGGCGAGGAATACCAGATCGCGGACAGCGCCTCGCCCATCAAGGACCGGCTCGGGAAGGTTCGAGGCGTCATCCTGGTCTTCTCCGACGTGACCGAGAAATATCGGGCGGAGGAAGAGCTCCGCACCAGCGAGGCCGAGTTCAGGTCGCTGGTCGAGAACATGCAGGTGGGCGTCCTGCTGTTCAGCCCCCGGGGAGAAATCCTCCTGAGCAATCCCCGCGCCTGTGAAATTCTCGGTGCGGGAGAGGATCGGCTCCGGGGGAAGACCTCGTCCGATGCCGCCTGGGACGCGATCCGCGAGGACGGCTCGCTCTTCCCCTCGTCCGCCCTCCCCGTGTCCCGGGCCATCGCAACCCGCCTGCCCGTCCCGAACATCGTGCTCGGCATCTATCGCCCGGCCCGCAAGGACAGAGTCTGGCTGCTCGTGGACGCCACTCCCCTGCTCGCCGACGACGGCAAGGTGCGGCAGGTCGTGTGCACCTTCATCGACATCACCGAGCGCAGGCGCGCCGAGGCCGAAGTGAAGAAACTGCTCGTCGAGAAGGAGATCATCCTCAAGGAGGTCCACCATCGCGTCAAGAACAACATGAACACGATGAAGAGCCTGCTCTTCCTGCAATCGCAATCCGTGAAGAACGAGGCCGTCGCCGCCGCCCTCATGGACGCGAGCGGCCGGCTCCAGAGCATGTACGTGCTCTACGAAAAGCTGTACCGATCCTCCGCCTTCACCGAGCTCTCGCTTACGGAGTACCTGCCGGCGCTGGTGGACGAGGTCTTGGGCATCTTCCCCAACGCCGACGCGGTGACCGTGACCACTGACGTCGACGACCTCGCCATGGACCCCAAGACCCTATCCACGCTCGGCATCATCGTCAACGAGCTCATCACGAATGCCATGAAATACGCCTTCACGGGCAGAAAGGGCGGCTCCATCGGCATATCGATGTCGCGCGACGGCGAGCTGATGCGCCTGGTGGTCAGGGACGACGGGATCGGCGTCCCGGAAACCGTGGATTTCGGCAATTCGAGCGGCTTCGGTCTCATGCTGGTGAACATGCTCGCCGCGCAATTGCGCGGCAGCGTCCGCCTGGAGCGCGGAGGCGGAACCGCCGTCGTCCTGGAGTTCGCCTACAATCCCGCGTGAACATCGGCGAAATCCGCCGCGCCGGTCGAGGCGCCGGCGCACACCGCGATGCCGGCGGGCTTCCGCAGATGCTTGCCCGTGTCGCTCGAGCGAGGCTCACGAGGCGCCCGGGCCTTCCGCCGCCGTCCCCTCAAACCAGCTCAGCTTCCCGCGCAGCCCGACGACCTCGCCCACGACGATGATCGCCGGAGGCTCCAGGCGAAGCTCGCCGACCCGACCTACGATGTCGCCCAACGTGCCGGCGACCGTCAGCTGGGCGCTCATGGTTCCTCGGCTGATCACCGCGGCCGGCGTGGCCGCGTCCTTGCCGGCCGCGAGCAGGCGCCCGACGATGCTTTCCAGCCGCGAAAGGCCCATCAGGATGACCAGCGTGTCGACCGAGGCGGCCAGGCGGCCCCAGTCCACCGCCTCCTCGGCCTTGTCCGGCTCTTCGTGCCCCGTGATGAAGGCCACCGACGAGCTGAAGCCCCGCTGCGTCAGGGGAATCCCGGCGTAGGCGGGCACGGCCAGGGCCGAACTGACACCGGGAACGACTTCGAAGGCCAGGCCGCTCTCGGCCAGCTCCAGAGCCTCTTCCCCGCCCCGGCCGAACACGAAGGGATCCCCTCCCTTGAGGCGGACGACGATCTTCCCGGCCGCGCAGCGCTCCTTCAAAAGCCGATTGATCTCGCCCTGACGGTATCGGTGGTCCCCGGAACTCTTCCCGACGTAGATGAGCTCCGCGTCGGACCGGGCCTCTTCCAGCAGGGCCTCGTTCACCAGATGGTCGTAGAGGATCGCGTCGGCCGCCTTGAGGACCGCAAGTCCCTTGACCGTGATCAAGCCCGCGTCGCCCGGACCGGCTCCCACCAAATAGACTTTACCTTCCACGGCCAGCGCCTTCCTCGTTCGCATTCACGCAATCCCGGCCGGACGATGCTTCGTCAGCCCTCGGTCGGGCCCCTGCGGCCATCGCGCGCGAACAGCAGTATTTCCTCGGCGCGCTTCATCAACCCGGCGGGCAGCCCATCCCGGAGGCGTTCCAGGAACCGGAACCTGTCCTTCGCGAAGAGCTCTATCAGGCCGAAATCCGCCAGGTAGCCGAAGATCGCCGCGCGCGCGAGCGGATCGTCCGTCATCTCGATGATGGCCGGCCGCAGCCTCGCCATGAACTCCACGTAGGCCGCGTACTCCTCGCCGAAGATCCCTTCGAGCTTCTTGCGGATCTCCCGGGAGAGGGAGGGGGAGGCGCCTCCGGTGGAGGCGGTCAGAAGCAGCGCCCCTCTCCGGAGCTTGGCGGGCACCGTGAAGTTCGACAGCGCGGCGTCGTCGACCACGTTCACCAGAATGTTTCCCCGGAAAGCCGCGCGGCTCACCTCGGCGTTCACCGCCCGATCATCCGTGGCGGCGATCGCCAGGAAGCAGCCCTCCAGGTCCGCCGCCTCGAAGCGCCTGGGAACCTGCCGCAGCGAACCGGCGTCGCGCAACGCGGCCAGCTCGGCGTCGACCGCCGGGCTGACCACGGTGATCTCCGCCCCGGCCTCGAGCGCGTCCTTCGCCTTCCTGCAGGCCACGCGCCCGCCTCCGACGACGAGGACCTTCCTGCCGCGCAGGTCCAGATTCACCGGATACTGATTCACCTGACCGACCTCCGCCGCCCCGACCCCGGCCGTCCCGACCGCCGCCCCGACCCCGCCTCGCCGCCACCCCGACTCGCTGCCGTCCCGACCTCCGCCGTCCCGACCGCCGCCGCCCTGCATCCGCGGCGGGATCGCTAGTCCACGCCGCAGACCGGCTTCACGTGGATGTTCGAGCGATATTCGGTCTCCGTCCAGTAGAGCCGCTCGGCCACCTCGGCCTCGGGATTCAGCTTGACGCCCTTCAAGATCCATTCCTTGAACTTCTCGTATCCGGCCATGTCGATCAGATGCCCGCCGTGGAGGTACCTCGGCTGGTGGTTGAGCACCTCGGCCGAGAAGGCCTGCCAGTTCCCGATCACCGCGAGCAGGACCTCTTCGGTCACCCAGTTCAGGAAGATCTTGCCGGCGCGCGGATACTGCTTGCCGGAGCGGCCGCCGATGAGCACCCGGTAGAACTTCGTGGGCCTCCTGGTCCAGGCTCCGGTCGGGCACACGGTCGCGCACTCGGCGCAGCCGACGCAGCAGCAGACGTCCTTCACGATCTTCCCGTTCTCCAGGGAGAGCACCCGCGTCGCGTGGGAGGCGCAGGTCTCGACGCAACGCTCGCAGGCGATGCAGCGGTCGTAATCGTATTCCATCTTCGCGATGCCCACGATCCCGAAGTCGTTGAAGGTCGCCTTGGCGCAGTCGTTCGGGCAGCCGGCGATGCTCATCTTGATGTGGTAATGGCTCGGGAAGACGAGCTTCTCCATCTTCCTGGCCAGGCTCAAGGTATCGATGTTCGCCTTGATGCAGTGGCTGTTCCCGATGCAGGCCATGACGTTGCGGGCGCCGATGGTGGGATAACCGCCCTCGTTCACGTCCATGTTCACGTCGCAGGAGGCCACTTCCACTTCCTCGATGTAGCCGCGGAGGTATTCGTTGACCGCCTCGATGTTCTCGTACTTGATCCCGGGAATCGAGAAGGTCTGCCTCATGCCCAGGTGCAGCTGCCCGTTGCCCCAGGTGTCGGCGATGTGCTGGACGACGGCAAGGTACTTGGCCTGGACGACTCCGCCGGGCGCGCGCATCTGGAGCATGAACTCGCCCGGAACCTTGGATTGCCGAAAGCAATTGACCTGCAGTTTCTTGATGTCGATATCGTGGTTCATCCGGCGCCTCCCCGAGCTAGTCCAGCAGCTGCTCGGCCTTCGTGTAGTTGAAGACCGGCCCCTCGAGACATACATAGGTTTCGTTGATCTTGCAGTGCCCGCACTTCCCCACGGCGCAGGACATATTCCGCTCGAAGGACATCCAGATTCTCTCCTTGGACACGCCGTTCTTGAGGCACTCGAGGGCGGCGTAGCGCATCATCACCGGCGGGCCGACGATCACCACATTGTAGTCGGCGAAACCGGCGAAGGGGATCTTCCTGATGTGCTCGGTCACGAGGCCCGACTGGAAGCCGGGAATGGCTTCCTTGTCCAGCGTGTAGATGGCGTGGAACCTGGCGGCGAAGTCCTTCAGATCGTCGGCGAAGAGGATGCTGCCGCGGTCCTTGAAGCCGGCGATGAAATGCAGCGAGCGAATCTCGTCGAGGTGGTCGAAGTAGTGCTTGAGCAGGCTCCGCACGGGCGAGACCCCGGTGCCGCCCGCGATGACGACCAGGTCCTTGCCGCGGAACTCGTCCAGCGGGAAGGAGTTGCCGTAGGGCCCTCGCATGAACAGCCGGTCGCCGCGGCGCAGCGAGAAAAGCCGATGCGTCACCTTGCCGACTTTCCGGATGGTGAACTCCAGCCAGTCCCGGCCTATGCCGCTGACCGAAATCGGGGCCTCGCCGATCTCGGGCAGGGAGATCTGGAAAAACTGCCCGTGATCCACCTTGACGCCCGCCTCCACCTTGAAGGTGTACTCCAGCTCCGTCTCGTGGACGATATCGGCTATGCGATACGGATCCGGCTTGAAGATATTCGCCGTCATACGCTTACCCCCGTCGCCGCGGCCGCTTCGGCGTTCAACCTGTCCACCTCGCCGCTCAGGCGGTTGAGGGTGGCCGCGAAAGAAATAAGTTGAGGACACCGGTCGGTGCAACGACCGCATCCCACGCACATGTCGGCTCCCCCGAAGCGGGCCCGAAAATCGTAGACCTTGTGGAGGGTCCTGAACCGCATCCGCTCGCCGGGCGTCTTCCGGAAGCCGTGGCCGCCGGCCATCACCGTGAAGTCCTTGTGCAGGCAGCTGGCCCAGACCCGCCTACGGTCGCCCGAGCGGCCGTTCTCGCTATACGCGACGTCGGAGGTGGTGAAGCAGCTGCAGCTGACGCAGGCCGCCGTGCAGGCGCCGCAGCTCAGGCACCTCGTGTCGTAGCTCTCCCACAGGGGAAGCGCATGGACTTTTTCCAGCACGTCGCGGCTTTTTATCTCCGGCAGCCGGACGGTCAGCCGGTTGGCCGAGACGAACTCGGGCCTGAAGTCCGCCGTCTTCTCGGAGGCGAACAGCGGGCGGAACGAGGGATCCTTCACCTCGAGCAAAAGCTCCTCTCCCGCGAAGCGGACGGCCAGGCTGTAGTCCTCCGTCCGATTGGTTCCCATCGAGACGCAGAAGCAGGTGTCCCAGCCCTTCCCGCACTCCATGAGGACGAATTTGACCTTGTCCCGCAGGCGCTTGTAGTACGGGTCCGCGGCATCGCCGTTCTCGAGGAACATGGTGTCGAGCCGCTGAATGCCGTGGATGTCGCAGGGGCGGACGAACACGAGGACGGGTCGTTCGTCCACCTCGCTCTCCCGATATTCGAACTCGGTGAAATGGAACAGGGCTTGCGTGATGGGATGAATGACTTCCTTGGGCGAGAAATGGCTCTTCTCGTCGTACACGATATCCCGCACCGAGCGGATCTTGTCGTAGCGGACGAGGTCGGTATCGGAATAGCGCCCGCGCTTTTCGAAGCGCATCGGCGCGTAGATGGTATAGCTCTCCCTCATCTTTTCCAGGAGCTCGTCCATCCTGCTCAAGCTCAGGCGATACGCCATGTCACAATCCTCCTGCCGTGTCTACGACTCAGGTATTCCAAGAAGTGAGGCCACTCTCCGCGGACGAACTTTCTGGGATTTGATGGAATTTGAAGACCAAACCGCCAAGGCCCCGTCCTAGGGTATCCGCCGAACCGCTTCATTCATCCATCGCTCGGAGCGACGGAATCCCGCGCGGCGGGATGTGTCGAAATCAACCCTCGAAATATCTATATATCCGTACTTATTTGCATCATATCACCGCACCTGTTTTCGTCAAGGCATACTCCGAATCCCTCGCCGCCTACGACGGCTGTTCCATCTTCCGGCTCGCCCCATGGCGAGCGCGAAGGGCGACCAGGGCCTCGGGACGGGGAGACTCGCAGAGGCGGGCAACGGCTTCTCGGGCCGCGTCGAGGTTGTGGCGTCGAGGCTGGCGTCGAGCCGGCCGGGTCTCCGCTCTGTCGACGATGCTAGCGTAGAGGATGGTCGAGTCGGACTTGGTTGATCGCTGGAGGAAGGTGAACGTGTATCGGAGTTACGTAGGGCTTCTTCTTGGCGGGCCTGGTACGCTTCCCCTGATAAGCCACAGTCGCAAGCCACGATGACTTATCAGGGTCTAGCATAGCAGATACTTTATAATGGGCGGTGCAAGAGTCGAACTTGCGACCCCCAGCGTGTCATACTGGTGCTCTAGCCAACTGAGCTAACCGCCCGAATCTTCTTGACGCGCCGAACTAGCCGGCGGGACACCTGCGCGCCATGACGCGCGCATTCTTATAGCAAGCTATCCCTCCCTATGTCAAGCCGCGGCGGTCCGCAGGGGGGGGCGATCGGGGCCGGGGGCCCTGCTCGGCGCGGCCCCGGACTAGGCGCGCTCCCTGATGGCGACATTGATCTCTATCTTGCCCTGCGGCGTTTCCATCGGGACGATGAGGGCCTCGACATCGGCGCTGGAGACCTCCATGTTCTCCCCGGTGAAGATCGCCGGAGGCGTGAGGTCGAAGCGGAAGCCGAGATCGTGCAGCTTGGTCACGGCCTGGGCGGTGATCATGTTGGCCAGCTCGGTGATGGTGGCCTTGACGAGATCGTCCATCTCCTTGAGTTCTTCGCCGTTCATCGCCGAGGCGATGCGCAGCGCGCTGGGCTTGTCCATATCGAAAAGCACGCGCCCTTCGACGTCGCCGGCGAGACCCACGATCGCGGCCACGCCCATCACCGGCATCGATGTCGACTTGAGGTACAGTTCCCCTCGACGCACATCCGCCTGAAGCACTTCACGCAGGACGTTGAAGGCCGCTTCCACGAAGGGATTGATGTACTCGACTCTCATGCCGTTCTCCTCGACGTTGGGCCTTAGGTAGGCTCCTTAGTCCTTGCGATAGGCCGAAACGGCCTCCGAACCGATAGCCGTCCAGCCCTCGCCCAAGCGTTCGTTGCTTCCCGCGAGCACCGCGCCGTTCGGCTTCAGCTTCTCGCTAAAATCGCCCAAAAGCCGCTTTTGGTCAATCGCCGGCAGGAACGACAGGACGTCTCGGCACAGGATGAGGTCGAGCGGGGGCAGGGTGCTGGGGTTCATGATATCGTGGAACTCGAAAAAAATGGAGTCGCGGATGCTCTGGACGAAGGCCAGGCCGTTGCGTCCCTTCACGAGATATTCCGAATAGTACGTAGGCACGTTTTCGGGGAACACCATGTTCGGAGCCATGGATATGGCGAGGAGGTCCGAATCGTTCGCCCAGATCTTGATGCGCGCCTCGGGGTAGCGGCGGCGCATGACGCAGGCGAGCGACCAGGTCTCGTAGCCCTTGCCGCAGCCCGGGTTCCAGACGTTGATGTTCTTGGTCTCGATGTCGGGCAGCACGGCCTCGACGGCCTTGGCGTAGTCCTCGTCCCAGAGCACGCTCGTGCACGGCGACCAGAAGCCTTCGAGGAACTGGTCGGCCTCCGAGGCTTCGCGGAGCTGCATATCCTCGTTCTTGCGCAGGCCTCGCCACTCCTCCAGACGCCGCTCGAACCAGGCGGAGTTGACCGCGCCGACATGGAAACCGCGGAATGCGGCGAGCGTCTCCTTGACGAAGGAGGCGGCCACGTCGGCGGCATTCTGTCCGAGAAGCTCGCGCTCCGTCCGCTCGAACTCCTCGCCCTTGTCGTAGACGGCCTTCTGAGCCGGCGCCTCGGCCCGGTCGAGCGTGAAGATCCTCTCGACATCGAGGATGATGTAGAGTTTGCCCGAGTTCTCGACGATGCCCTTGATGTACTTGACGTTGATGTCGCCGAAGATGGGGTGCGGCGGCTGGATCGACGCCGACGAGATGCCGACGACCTTGTCTATGCCGTCGACGATGACCCCGAAGACGTGCTCGTCGACCTTGAGGATGATGAGGCTTTCCAGCGCCTCTTCCTGCTTGCGCTCGGCGGGCAGGTGGAAGAAGATCCGCAGGTCGATCACCGAGATGATGTCGCCGCGCAGGTTGTAGACCCCGCGGACGAAGGGAGCCGCGTTGGGAACGTAGGTGAACCTGCCCGCCTTCGCGATCTCCTTCACGCTCATGATGTCGATGCCGTACTCTTTGCCGGCGAGCGAGAAGGTGACCATCTTGAAGTCGACCTTGTCGGCCTTCTTAGCGGACTCGGCCGAATCGGCCGTCGCGTGCTGCTCCAGTGTCTGCGCAGGCATGAATCTCTCCTGGGTTTAGCGGATCGTCGCTTCGAGGCGGCGCCGCTCCTCTAGTTCGCGCTTGAGGCCGAGCTCGAGGAGCTGGCTCACGTCGATGATAAGACACACCGATCCGTCGCCGAGGATGGAGGCCCCCGCGATGCCGGGGGACTGGGTGTACTGGTCGCGAAGCGGCTTGATCACCACGTCCTCCTCCCCGATGAGCGAGTCGACCATGAGTCCCACGCGCTTCTCGGCGGTGCCGACGATGACGACGAAGTGATAGTCGCGCTGCTCGCTCGTCTGGATGCGGAAGAGCCGGTTGAGCCGGAGGAGCGCGACGACGTCGTTCCTGATGTTGAAGACCTCGTAGTTGTCGATCATGTGCACGTCGCTGGGCTTGATGCGGTGGCTCTCGATGACGCTGGTGATCGGGATGGAATAGACTTCCTTCCCGACGCGCACCAGGAGGCCCTGGATGATCGCGAGGGTGAGCGGGAGCTTGATGGTGAAGCGGCTCCCCTTGCCGCGCTGGCTCGACACGGTGACCGAGCCGTTCAGTTTCTCGACCTGCCGCTTCACGACGTCGAGCCCGACGCCGCGGCCCGAAATGTTGGTGACCGCCCTGGCGGTGGAGAAGCCCGGCTCGAAGATGAGGTTGAAGGCCTCGATCTCGGTGAGGACCTTGCTCGGGTGGATGAGCCCCTTCTCGACCGCCTTGGCCCGGACATTCTCGACGTCTATGCCCTTGCCGTCGTCGGCGATCTCGATGATGATCATGTTCCCTTCGTTGGAGGCCTTGAGGAGGACCGTGCCCGTCTCGTTCTTGCCCGCCGCGCGGCGCTCCTCCGGCCCCTCGACGCCGTGATCGATGGCGTTGCGCACCGAGTGCATGAGCGGGTCGAGGAGGTCCTCGATCACGGACTTGTCGAGCTCGGTGTCCTCGCCTTCGATCACGAGGTCGATGTGCTTGCCCAGCGACTTGGAGAGGTCCCGCACGAGCCGCGGGAAGCGGCTGAAGATCTGGCTGATGGGCACCATGCGGATGCGCATGACGCCCTCCTGGAGCTCGCCGGCTATGCGGCCGAGGTTCTGCGCGGTGGAGCGGAACTTGGCGACATTGGTCTTGAGCTCGGCCTCGAAGCCGTCGAACTCCTGGTAGAGGCCGCCGTGCTTCTCGAGCATCCCCTTCTTGATTTCCTTGGCGGACGTGCCCGCCTGGATCGCCGCGAGCTGCTCCGGCATGTCGTCGAACAGCTCCTTGAGGCCTTCGCGGAAGCGGACCTGGGCCGCCTGCAGCGTGCCCATGAGCTCGCCGAACTGGGTCGAGATCTGGTTGAAGGTCGCCTTGTTGATGACCGTCTCGGAGACGAGGTTGAGCAGGTTGTCGATGCGCCGGCTGTCCACCCGCAGGACCGACCCGGCCTGGGCCGAACTCTTGCGGACCTCGGCGTCCTTGTGGAGGTCCTCGTCGTGGTTTTCGGCCGAATGCTCGACCGCGGCGGGCGCCGTGGCCGCGGGAGGAGCCGCG
>JAJXZP010000264.1 GCA_021779995.1 bacterium
CATCGCGGCCAAGCTCCTCGCCGAAACCCTGCTCACGAGCGGGGTCGCGGCCGATGATCCGCGCATCCCCTCGGAGCTGGCCGAGACCTCGCGGCGCCTGAAGGCCGGCCTCGAGGCCAAGCTCGCGGGGCCCTGCGGCCTCAGGCTCGAGGACGGGCGCTGGGTCCCCGACGAGTCGCTCTAGCCGCCGGGGCCCCGCCGCCCCGGCCTCGCCGCCCGGCCCCGCTTCAGCCGGCCGCGACGGACGGAGACTTCGGGCCGGCCGCGGACCCGTCTCAGCGGCGGTCCGAGCCGGCGAGCATCTCCCGCAGCGTCTCGGAATGGGAGCGCGCGAATTCCGGGAAAGGAAGCGGCTCGTCCGGGACCGCGGCGCTCTCCCGCAGGGCGAGGACCATCCAGCCGACATCCCTCCACCCTCCGCTCTTGAATCCGACCTCCGGGAAGGTGCACAGGGGAACGAAGCCGAACTTGGCGTGGAGCGCGAGACTCCCCGGGTTGGGCAGGGTGATGACGCCGTAGAGATTGACGATGCCGAGCTCGCGCAGGAGGGGAAGAAGGCCGCCGTAGAGGGCGCTTCCGATCCCGCGCCCCCGACTGTCCTCGCGGACATAGACCGAGGTCTCGAGCGACCAGCGGTAGGCCGCCCGCTCCCGGTACTTCGAGGCGTAGGCGTAGCCGAGCAGCTGATCGCCTTCCTCGAACACGAGCCAGGGATAGGACGAGCCGACGCGCGCGATGCGCGACGCCATCTCCCCGGACGAGGGGGACTCCTCTTCGAAGGTGATGGCCGTCTTCTCGACATAGGGCCGGTAGATATCCGCCATCGCGGCCGCATCTCGCGTCTCGGCAATCCTCAGCATGTTTCCTCCGCTGGACCCAGCCGCAGCCGGCGGGCCGGACTCAGTAGTTGGGCAGATACTTGCTCAGCTCCCAGGGCGTGACCTCTTTGTGCGACTCCTCATATTCGAGCCGCTTCGCCTCGATGAAGCGATGGCAGACGAGGGGTCCGAGGGCGGCCTGGATCACGTCGTCCTCCTCCAAGGCGGCTATGGCGGCCCCCAGCGAGCTCGGCAGCATATCGCTTCCGCCCGGGATCGGCTGGTCGCTCAGGTAGGGATTTTCCTCGGTCGCCGGGAGGGGCGGGAGTTTCCGGCGGATGCCGTCCAGTCCCGCCGCGAGCATCGCCGAGAAGGCCAGGTAGGGATTGCAGCTCGGATCGGGACAGCGCAGCTCGACGCGGGTGATGTCGGTCTCGGCGGCCCGCGGCACGCGGATGAGAGCGGCGCGGTTGATCCGGGCCCAGCTGATATGCACCGGAGCCTCGTAGCCGGGGATCAGCCTTTTGTAGG
Source organism: bacterium (assembly GCA_021779995.1). Classification (GTDB taxonomy): domain Bacteria; phylum Spirochaetota; class Spirochaetia; order Treponematales; family Rectinemataceae; genus JAJXZP01. The sequence continues at coordinate 1,350 of JAJXZP010000264.1, forward strand.
AATTGACCAGGGGAGCGAGTATGGCGCACATCCCTTTCGCGTGGGAGAGCTGACCGGCGATGAAATGCTTGGCGATGTCGGAGAGCCCGTGCTGATCGCCGGGATCGGAAAAGGCGTCCTTGCCCGTGGCGGCGAAGGTCATGCTCTGATGGACGTGCATGCCGCTTCCGCTCAGGCCCTGGAAGGGCTTGGGCATGAAGGTTCCGTACAGGCCGTTCATCCGGGCGACGACCTTGAGCGAAAGGCGGAAGGTGATCATGTTGTCGGCCGTCGTCAGGGCGTCCGACTCGAGGAAGTCGATCTCGTGCTGCCCCGCCGCTATCTCGTGGTGCATCGCCTCGACGCCGATGCCCAGGTCGGCGAGGGTCGAGGTTATCTGCCGCCGCAGCCCCGACACGGAATCGGAGGGCGCGTCGAAATACCCGGCGCTGTCGTGGGGCGCCGGCGGAATGAGCTCTCCCGCCGGACTCGGCTTGAGCAGGAAGAATTCCATCTCCGGCCCGAGCTTGCAGTCCAGCCCCATGGCCGCGGCTTCGTTCACCGTGCGGACGAGAAGATTCCGGGGATCGCCGTCGAAGAGCCGCCCGTCGGGGGTGTGCACGTTGCAGATGAGTCGGGCGGTCGACTCATCCTTGGGGAGCCAGGGCAGGACGGCGAAGGTGGAGGGGTCGGGCACGAGGTACATGTCGCTTTCGGCGACTCGCGCGTAACCCTCGATGCACGACCCGTCGAACCAGATGCCTCTCGCCAGGGAATCGTCCAGCTCGCGGGCCGGGATGGTGACGGACTTGACCATGCCGACGACGTCGGTGAATTGCAGGTCGATGTACTTGATATTGTGCTTCTGGACCTGAGCCATGAGCTTGAAGCGGGCGGTCGATCGGGCGTCCATCGCGCGTCACCTATGGAGGGCTTGAAGCAGGACGGCCAGTCCGATGAAGGCGAGAAGGAGTCCCGCTCCGATCGCGATGCCCTTGAACGCGTCGGTGCGGAAGAAATAGGAAGCGTCGCCGCCCGGTTCCTTCGCGTCGAGCACGGAGAGGTCCGCGGTCTCGGGATGGTCGATGGCTCCGATGAGGTCGTGGACGTCGCCGTAGCGGTCGTCGGGCTTCCTGGCCAGGCAGCGGGCTACGATGGCGGCCACCGCGGGATCGAGGCCGAGTCCGAGGCGGTCGAGCCGCGGAGGAAGGCCGCGCAGGTGCTGGGCCATTATCGCGAGATTGTTGTCCCCGTCGAAGGGAGGTCGGGCCGAGAGCATCTCGTACAGGATCGCCCCGAGCGCGTAGATATCGGTCCTGCGGTCTCCTCGCTGACCCTCCACCTGCTCGGGGGCCATGTACTCCGGCGTGCCGGCGGCGGCGGTCAGGTTCGCGTAGGTCACGCGGTGCGCGCCCCGCGTCAAGGCGAGACCGAAGTCGATGATGACGGGCCGGCCGTCCGGTCGGATCAGGATGTTTTCGGGCTTGAGATCGCGATGCACGACCCCGTTGTCGTGGCAGTACGCCACGCCCTCGGCTATCGACCGCAGCAGGGCGAGGGCCCGATCCGGAGGGATCGGCGCCTCGTCGTCCATGAGCAGCCGAAGCGAACGCCCTTCGACGAATTCCGTGGCGATATAGGGGGTGCGGTTGAACGTGCCCGAATCGAGGCCCTGGAGGATGGCGGGATGCCGCAGCGTGTTCGTCACCTCCAGCTCGCGCTGAAAGCGCTCGTACTGGGTGGGGTCGCCTATCATCGCCTGGTCCGGGATCTTGAGCGACACTTCGCGCTTGCCGACGACATCGTAGGCCCGATAGATATCGCTCATCCCGCCCTGGGCCACGTGCGATAGGATTTGAAACCGATCGAATTGGTCGCCGACCTGCAGCATATGAAGGGTCATTATATCATATCCATCCGAAGCACGGTCAATCATTCGAACTCCTCGGCAGGTAGAGCCGCCGTCTCACGGCCCCGAAGGGCCCCTGCCCGGCTTCCGGCTTCGGTCGCGCCGAGGCGGCCTTTTTCACGTGGATGACGATCACGGAAATGTTGTCATCCGATCCCCGCTCGAGCGCGGCCCCGAGAAGTCTCCTCGCCGAGGATTCCGCCGGATCGTCGCCGCACGCGGCCATCGCGCCGATATCCTCGTCCTCGATCACCGACCAGAGGCCGTCGCTGCAGATGACGACCCCGTCTCCGTCGCGCAACCGCAGGTGCCGCACATCGGGCCGTACGAACAGGCCGATCCCGACGGCGCGGTTGAGGATCGAGCGCTGCGCGTGCGTCCTCACCTTGTCGGGAGCGAGCACTCTCATTCTCACCAGTTCGCCGACGTCGGTGTGGTCGTTCGTGAGGCAGATCGCCGCGCCCTCCCGAACGAGATAGGCCCGGCTGTCCCCCACGTGCCCCAGGTAGAGCTCCCCGCCGCGGATGCCGACCGCGGTCAGGGTGGTGCCCATCCGCGCGGGGCCCAGGCCTTGCGCGGCCTTGAACACCCGCGTGTTCGCCGATGCTATCCCGCGGCCCAGGCTCCGGGGAATCGAGGCCCTGACGCCGTAGAACTGTTCGAACAGGACCTCGAGCGCGAGCGAGCTGGCGAGCTTGCCATGGGCGCAGCCGCCCATTCCGTCGGCGAGACCGAAGAGCAGCCCCCGCTCCACGGGGAGCCGCCCGTCCGGCAGCCGGATCGAGTCCTGATTTTCTTCCCGCACGGTCCCGATTTCGCAAGCGCCTCCGAAATCGATGTCCGGCGCCACGTGGAGCGTCATGGGGCTCGGCATCCGGCCGAGGAGGAGTTCGCGCTCTTTCCCGGCCGGCCCTCCGTCACGATTGCCTGCCGACGGCGGGGAGGATCGCCCTGCCCTGCCTGGCGCTGCTCACGACGAAATACGCGACACTCACGACGAGCCACGCCGCCGAGATGGCGAGAGCGATGTACGTGGACTTGGCGGTGTCGCCGCCCGATACGATGCCCACCACGAAAATCACCGCGAGGAGGAGGAGGTTCCCGAGCAGGCCGAGCAGGGGAATCAAGCCGTGCCTGAGGAGACGGAACTCCTTGCGGCCGACGAAGGCCACCATCGTGATGACGCAGATGATTCCGTATAACGCGAAGGTGCCCAGGTTCGAGGCCAGCGTGATTCCCGTGAGGGTGACCACGCCGCCGAGGACGCCGATCGAGCCGATGATTCCCGAGACGACGACCATGATGAGCAGCCCCGTGTGCGGCGTCACGTATTTGTCGTGGAGGAGCCCCATGACATCGGGCATCTCCCTGTCCTGCGCCATCGCGAAGCTGATGCGCACGCCGGTGTTCATGGCGGACAGAGTCGTGCCGAGTATGGCCAGAGCCACCGTGAAGGCGATGACGAGCATGAAGGCGAAGCCGTTCCCGCCGAGCAGGGTGTTGCCGAGCTGGATCGCCATGTCGCCTATGGGGGCGCCCGAGGAGGAGGCGGCGGCGATGCCCGTAGCCTTGCCGTCCGCGGAGACGAGCTTGTCGCTGAGCGCGTAATTCGCGGCGAAATACTCGAAGAGATAGGCGA
>JAJXZP010000330.1 GCA_021779995.1 bacterium
AGCTCGAAGACCCCTACGAGAACATGGGCGCCCAGCTCCTCAAGGAAGTGGCCACGAAGACCAACGACGTGGCCGGCGACGGCACCACGACCGCCACCGTCCTCGCCTACTCCATCGTCAAGGAAGGGCTCAAGAGCGTCGCGGCCGGCCTCGATCCCATGGGCCTCAAGCGCGGCATCGACAAGGCCGTCGAGATCGCCGTCGAGGAGATCAAGAAGAACTCCAAGGAAATCAAGGAGAAGGAAGAGATCGCCGACGTCGCCTCCGTCTCGGCCAACAACGACATGGACATCGGCAAGCAGATCGCCGACGCCATGGAGAAGGTCGGCAAGGACGGGGTCATCACGGTCGAGGAAGCCAAGACCATGGAGACCTCGATCGACTACGTCGAGGGCATGCAGTTCGACCGCGGCTACGTCTCCCCCTACTTCGCCACCAACCGCGACACCCAGACCGCCGTCCTCGAGAACCCCTTCATCCTCATCCACGACAAGAAAATCTCGAGCATGAAGGACCTCCTGCCCGTGCTCGAGAAGGTCGCCCAGCAGAGCAAGCCCCTGCTCATCATTGCCGAGGACATCGACGGCGAGGCCATCGCCACGCTCATCGTCAACCACATCCGCGGCACGCTGACCGTCTGCGCCGTCAAGGCCCCCGGCTTCGGCGACAGGCGCAAGGCCATGCTCGAGGACATCGCCGTGCTCACCGGCGGCGAGGTCATCGCCGAGGAGCTCGGCCTCAAGCTCGAGAACACCACCGTCAGCCAGCTCGGCACCGCCAAGACCGTCAAGGTGGACAAGGACAACACCACCATCATCAACGGCGCCGGCAAGCCGAAGGACATCCAGGACCGCATCGCCCAGATCAAGAAGCAGGTCGAGGACACCACCTCCGACTACGACAAGGAAAAGCTCCAGGAGCGCCTGGCCAAGCTCGCCGGCGGCGTCGCCGTCATCAACGTCGGCGCGGCCACCGAGGTCGAGATGAAGGAGAAGAAGCACCGCGTCGAGGACGCCCTCTCCGCCACCCGCGCCGCGATCGAGGAAGGCATCGTCCCCGGCGGCGGCATCGCCCTCATCCAGGCCGCCCTCACCCTCGAGAAGACCGACATGTCCAAGATGACCGACGACGAGAAGGTCGGCTTCAAGATCACCAAGCGCGCCCTCGAGGAGCCCATCCGCCAGATCGCCGACAACGCCGGCGTCGACGGCTCGATCATCGCCGACAAGGCGAAGAACGAGAAGAAGGGCATCGGCTTCGACGCCTCCAAGATGGAGTGGGTCGACATGGTCAAGGCCGGCATCATCGACCCGGCCAAGGTCACGCGCTCGGCCCTCCAGAACGCCGCCTCCGTCGCGGCCCTCCTCCTGACCACCGAGTGCGCCATCACCGACCTCCCCGAGCCCAAGTCGCCCCCCATGGGCGGCGGCGGCGGCATGGGCGGGATGGGCGGAATGGGAGGAATGGACTACTAATCTCACTCACGTTAGTGCTGCATAAAGAAGCGCCCCGCGAGGGGCGTTTCTTTTTTGGCAGGCCCATCCCGCCCATGAGGCTGGGCAGCGCGAGGCGCGCAAGCGCCTCGCGGGGCGGCTAGCCGTCGCCCGCCGAAAGGCGGGCACGACAATCCATTCCTCTCGGCTCCTGGCGCGAAGCGCCAGATGGGCGGCATGGACTACTAATCTCACTCACGTTAGTGCTGCATAAAGAAGCGCCCCGCGAGGGGCGTTTCTTTTTTGGCCGGCCCATCCCGCCCATGCTGATTGTCCGACGCGCCGAACGGCGCGAGCAGGGCGGCAGCCCTGCCAAGGTGGGCGGCTAGCCGTCGCCCGCCGAAAGGCGGGCACGAGAGGAACTCCTTTTTGTCGCGTCAAGAGGGGGAGCGCGGCCGTGGGCGCGGCGCGTTGCGCGCTTTCATCTACGCTGCTCCCCCTGCCTCCGCGGTCCTCGCGCTCGCGCTCCGGTCCGCTCCGGCACCCCTGCACGGTTGGTTTTTCCTGGCATTAACCGCGTCATGCAGTAATCGCGCGGAAGGACCGCACCGAATCAGTCGTTCTAGGCTCCCCCGGATCACTTCCTCGCACCGGGCAGTGGCGGCAAGCCCAGCTCCCCGAGGAAGCTGTTGTGCTTGGTTCTCGCCGTGGCGATTTCCTTCTCGATTTCCACGAGGCGGCTATGGACGGCAGCCAAGTCCACTTCCTCCTCCGCGACCGCCGTGCTCACGTAGCGGGAGATGTTCAGGTTGAAGTCGTTCTTCTCGACCTCCTCCATGTTCACGCGTCGTGAGTAGCGCGGCTCTTCCCTGCGACGTTGGTAGATGTCGATGATCCTCTCGATGTGCTCGGGCCTGAGCTGGTTCTGCCGCTTGCCCTTCTCGAAGCCCAGGGCGGCGTTGATGAAGAGGACGTCGTCCGGCTTCTTGCACTTCTTGAGCACGAGGATGCACACCGGAATGCCCGTCGAGTAGAAGAGGTTCGCCGGGAGGCCGATCACCGTATCGATGTGGCCATCCTCGAGGAGCTTGCGGCGGATACGCTCCTCGGCACCGCCGCGGAAGAGGACGCCGTGAGGGAGGATGATGGCCATCACCCCGTCGTCCTTGAGGTAGTGGAGGCCATGAAGGAGGAAGGCGAAGTCGGCCGCGCTCTTGGGGGCGACGCCGTGGTTCTTGAAGCGCATGTCTTCGCTCTCCGCGTCGCCGGGCTCCCAGCGATAGCTGAAGGGAGGATTGGCCACCACCGCGTCGAAGCGGGGCATCTTGGCCGGGTTCGTCTCGCGGAGGAAGTCCCAGTCGTTGCTCAGGGTGTCGCCGTGGTAGATCTCGAACTCGCTGTCCTTCACCCCGTGGAGGAGCATATTCATCCGCGCCAGGTTGTAGGTGGTGATGTTCTTCTCCATCCCGTAGATCTTCCCGATGGTTCCGCCAGCCTCCCTCATCCGATGGCGGACGTTGAGAAGGAGGGAGCCCGAGCCGCAGGCGAAGTCGAAGACGCTCTCCAGCTTGCTCCGCTTGCCCGTCTTGGGCTCCTGGCCGTCCAGGGTGACGATGGCCGAGAGGATGGAGGAAATCTGCTGGGGCGTATAGAACTCGCCCGCCTTCTTCCCCGAGCCGGCGGCGAACTGGCCGATGAGGTATTCGTAGGCGTCGCCCAGGGTGTCGGTGTCGGCGGAAAAGAGGGCCATGCCCCGAGCGAGCTCCGAGATGATGGAGCAGAGCTTGGCGTTGCGCTCCTCGTACTTCCGCCCGAGCTTGTCGGAGGCGAGGTTGATCTCCGAGAAGAGGCCCTGGAAGTTGCTTTGGAAGGACTCCTCCTCGATATACTTAAAGCCCTTTTGGAGGGTATCGAGGAGCTTGCCGTCCTGTGCCTTGGCCAGGTGGACGATGTTTTCCCAGAGGTAGTCGGGCTTGACGACGTAGTGGACCTTGCGGCGCATCTGCTTTTCGAAGTCGGCCACGTCGCTTTTATTCGCCTTGTACCAGAGCCCCAGCGGCGGCCTCTCCGCGACATCCTCGAGCTTCGGATACTCCTTCCCCAATTCCTTCCTCGCCGCCTGCTCGTAGTTGCTCGAGAGGTAGCGGAGGAAGAGGAAGGAGAGCATGTAGTCGCGGAAGTCGTCGGCGTTCATCGAGCCGCGGAGCTGGTCGGCTATGTTCCAGAGGGTCTTGCCGAGTTCGCGCTGGACCTTGTCGTTCATGGCTTGGGGTCGTCCTTTCGCCCGGCGATGAAGTCGCCGAGCCGCCGAGCGATCACCTCGATGCTCGGCTTCGGCAAGGCTCCGATGACGCCTCTGATGCGGGCGGAGGGAATCGTGGCGACAAAGCCGAGCCGCACGATGGACTGGGCCTTCAGTCCGGTATCGCGAAATTCCGGCAGTGTCGGGTCCAGTTTGAGGTCCCAATCGTCGACCGCTTTCGCGACCTGCGAAGAGATACCGAGGACGAGCCAATCCCCGTAGCCGGGCAGTTGGCCGAGAAGGAGGACCGGCCTCGACTTCTCCTCTCCATCCGTCTGCGGCAGGACGGCCAGCGCTATATCACCGCGCCTCATAATCGGGGTTCCCTTCCCGGACTTCCGAGGCCGAGTAATCGGGCTCGGCGTCGCCCCATGCCCCCGCGAGGCCGGCCAGCGATGCGACTCGCATGCCCTCGAGTTCGTCTTCCAGGGGCATGATGATGACCTCGACTCGTCTGCCTTTAAATTGCCGGAGGTTCGCCACCTCAATCGTGTCTTCGATGACCTCGGTGATTATTCGCACGGCTTGCATATGCCACCTCCCTGCCTGACGCATTCGTGCGTGGCTCTTACCTGGACGGAAGCGATACTTCGCGTGAGCATGGGGTCGCGGAAGTCGTCGGCGTTTATCGAGCCGCGGAACCGGTCGGCTATGATCCAGAGGGTCCTGCCGAGTTGCTTTTGGTTTTTGTCAGTCATGGCTGTGGTGCTTCCTTCGTACTGGCGATTCTTTCATCAATGGCCTGGCGATCGCGGTCCAGCTCCTCACGCAGTTCTTCCTCGCTCGGCAGGACCAATCGGTACCTGCTCGCGAAGAGTTGCTCGCTATCTCGCAGCACCGAATAGCGAACGACCGATTTGTCCTTGCTGCCGCAGAGGAGGAGGCCGACAGTCGGGTTGTCTCCCTCGCCTCGTCGGAGTTCGTCGTACATGCGAACGTACATATCCATCTGGCCGATGTCCTGGTGGGTCAGGTGTCCTGTTTTCAGATCGATAAGCACGAAGCATTTCAAGATGAAGTTGTAGAAGACCAGGTCGATGTAGAAGTCCTGAGTTTCAGTGCTGACTCGCTGCTGGCGGGCCACGAAGGAAAAACCCTTGCCCAGTTCCAAGAGGAACTGT
>JAJXZP010000315.1 GCA_021779995.1 bacterium
CGCCTTCCTCGACCCCATCCGCGAGCGGCGCGCGAAGTACGAGTCCCAGAGCGGCCTCGCCGACGAGGTCGTCTACGACGGCACCCTGAAGATGCGCGAGGAGGCCCGCGCCACCCTCGCGGCCGCGAAGAAGGCCATGGGCCTCAGCGCGGTCTGGAATCGCATATCGCGTAAGGCGGAGGACGTGAAAAAGAAGCGGGAGAAGGAAGCGAAGTAAAGGGGGGAGCGCGGCCGACCGTCGCTGCCGCCCGCGCACTCCCCGTCATGCGTCGAGCGCTTCCCAACCTCAAGGCGAGGGGCCCCGCTCGGCTGCGGAGGTCCTCGCTCGGTCCTCGGCGCGCAGTAGCGCGCCTGTGGAATCGCTCGGTCCTCCTCCGCCGGCGCCCCTCGCCCCGTGTTTCGATGCGCTCATTGCCATCCAAAAATGAGCGCGGGCGGCGGCGATTCGTGAAGTGCATCTCCTCGTCCGCGGCTCCCCCTCGCTTCACCCTCCTCGGCGCTCGCGAAGGCGCGACGCGCCTTCGCGTCGCCTGCGGTGGGTTCCGCTACCCCCACTCGGCCATCGCTCCGGCTCTTTCGCCCCGCCGGAGCGGCTCAGACCCGGTACGTGGCGGTCAACCCGACGAGGAAGTTGCGGAGGAACTGGTCGCCGCAGGGCCGATAGTTGGGGTGCCCCGGCCTCCTGAAGAGGGCCGAGACTTCGGCTTTCGATGCCTCGACGCCGGCCAGGCGAAGGATGCCCACGATGTCGTCGTCCTTCAGCTCTAGCGCAATCCGCAGCCGCTTCAGGATGTCGTTGTTCGACAGCCGCGTTCGCGGCGCCGGGCCCGCGCCGTCCGGCGCCGACTCGCCGGCCCTCGGCCCCCTGCGACTCAGCACCAGGGCTTCGAGGAATTTGTCGACGAGCGCATCCTCGCACTCGACGTAGCCCGGCTCGTCCTCTTTCTTGAAGATGCTCTCCAATTCGGCCGTGCCGATGTCGTAGCCGACGAGCCTGAACAGCTCGCCGACCTTGAGGTCGGTGATATTCAAGGCATACCGCAGTCTTCTCAGCACATCGTTGTTGTTCACGTCCATTCCTCGCGCGACGGTGATCGGCTCGTTTCCGGTGCGACAGGGAAACAGGTCGCGATTCCCGAAGAGGGGCCAGTATAGAGCCGATCGCGGAAAATGTCCGCGGTGGAACGGTGGAACGGGTGGCGCTTCCGGAGGAGGGCCGCCGCTGCCGCCTCGGCCCGCGCGGCTGAATATAATCTATGGTATAGTAAGCGAGCGGTTCCAAGGTGTGGAGGCTGACGCATGAGGATACGGAAAGTTCATCTTGAGAATTGGAAAAACTTCCTCGAGGTCGATATCGAGCTCGGTGCCCGGGCCTTCTTCGTCGGGCCCAATGCGGCCGGAAAATCGAATCTCCTCGACGCCTTTCGCTTCATGGCCGATATCGTGAAACCGGGCGGCGGGCTGCAGCGTGCCATCACGTCGAGAGGCGGCATGCAGAAGATCCGCTGCCTCGGGGCTCGATCTTCGACGATCGTCCTTGAGTTCGAGCTCGTCAAAGCCGGGGGTAAACCCGCCTGGACCTACCACCTTGAACTTCGCCAGGAGCGTTCCGGACTGAAGCGCTGCCTTGTCGCGACCGAGCGTGTGAAACGCGAAGAGCAGACTGCAGACGTACTGATCCGGCCGGACGCCGAGGACGGAGAAGACGACCTTAGGCTTACTCAGACCAATCTCGAACAGATCAGCTCGAATGGTGATTTCCGAGAGATATACGATCTTTTCAACTCCTTCCGGTATCTTCATATAGTGCCTCAGGTGATAAAGAATCCGGATATCTTCGCAAGCGCCCGCGTCTCGGTAGAGGATGACGTATTTGGGCTGAAATTCCTCGAGCAAGTAGCCAAGACAAACGCTGGCGTCAGGCGCTCGCGATTTACGAAAATCGAGCGACTACTCAAGATCGCGGTGCCGCAGCTCGGCGATCTGACGGACTCTATCGACGAGATGGGAGTTCCTCACCTCGAGCTGCGGCTTGAGAATTGGAGGCCCAATGCCGGCAAGCAAATAGAGAGCCAGCTTTCCGATGGAACGCTACGGCTGATCGGCATCTTGTGGACTATCCTCGATACGAAGGATCTCCTCATGCTTGAAGAGCCGGAACTTTCGCTGCATCCGGGAATCGTTTCGCGCCTCGCTCCGCTCATTTATAGAGTGAATAAATCAAAAAAGGAACCTTCGCAGATTCTAATAAGCACACACAGTCCCGATCTCTTGTCGGATAGAGGAATCGGGGCAAATGAAATTTTCATCTTGTGCCCGGAGAAAACACGAACCTTGGTGAAGGCGGCCAAAGACATCAAGGAAGTCCGCGTCCTCCTTGAACAAGGACTATCGCCGGCCGAGGCAGTGCTCCCCATGTCCGCACCTGCGATGGCCGATCAACTTTCCCTATTCGAATGACCTTTAACATCGCAGTGGAGGACGACCTCAGCGAGTCGGTGGTGAAAAAAATACTCGCTTTGGAGGGTTGCTCTGTCGCTCGAAGGTTTCCCGATCGGGACCGGCTGCAAGCATCACCTGGCAAAGGGCACTTGCTAAAGAAAATCACTGCGTACAATGCATCCTCCGCTATCGTCCCTTTCTTGATGATGCTCGACTTAGATACTTCGACCTGCGCCCCGGAGATGTTGCGAGTCTGGATGCCCTTTGCGCCTAATCCTCGCTTTTTGCTCCGAGTGGCTGTACGAGAGACCGAGACATGGCTCTTGGCCGACAGGCACGGGATGGCGAGCTTCCTGGGTATCGCCATCTCATCCTTGCCTGCGCATCCTGAAGATTTGGCCGATCCCAAAGCCGCACTGATCGCTCTCGCGCGGCGATCGAGATCAAAGAGACTCCGTGAATCGATCGTGCCGATTGAGCAGGGAATTCCGATCGGTCCTGACTACAACGGAATCCTATCCGGCTTCGTAAACGCGCAGTGGGATATTGACGAAGCCTCGAAGAATTCAGATAGTCTCATGCGCGCGAGATTGGCTATCCGAAGAGCACTTGACAATGCTCCATCGTGATCCACGGTAAATGCATGATGACATTGCATCGCAATCCCTGAATTCCGCCTATTCCGGAGATCGACATGGACATCGCCGCATGCAGCCGCGAGGGCGGGGCCGAGGAAGTAGCCGCGGGCCACAAATGGACCGCTCCCTACGACCCGGCGACGTTCGAGCCGGCGCGGCGGGGAGACTGGTCCCTCGTCCTCACGCCGACCATCAGCGTGCCACGGACTTAGTTCGGCGAGGTCGCGGGGAAGGATCCGCTCTGCCTCGCCTCGGCCGGCGGCAGATTCCTGGCGCAGAGGCACGTGCCGATGGGAAAGACCGTAATAGGACACTGATATACGGAGCGACTCCCCGACTCGATCCCGAAAGGCTTCGGTTGACAGGAGCGGACGGGAAAGCTAGGCTGGATGGACTGCGGCGAAGGCGGGCGCCCGCCCGTGCGCCGGTCCGGGGCCGATCATGAAAAGGCACGCGCTCGTCCAGACCCTCGTCGACCTCAGGGGCAACCCGAGGGGCTGCGTCTACACGGAGCCGCTCTGGGGTATTCCGTACAACCTCTTCGCGCCCTACGCCTCGGTCTTCATGATCGCGCTCGGGCTCGGCGACCGGCAGATCGGCTTGATCGTCAGCCTCTCCTGGGCCTGCCAGGTGGTCTTCGCCCTCCTGAGCGGGGCCATCACCGACAAGCTGGGGCGGCGCCTCACGACCTTCCTCTTCGACATCCTCTCCTGGGGCCTCTTCGCGCTGATCTCCGCCCTGGCCCGGGACTTCTGGTGGTTCCTCGCGGCGGGCCTGGTCAACTCCGCCTGGCGCGTGACCCAGAACTCCTGGTCCTGCCTCCTCGTCGAGGACGCGAATCCCGCGGAGCTCGTCGGCATCTACACCTGGATCTACATCGCGAACATCCTGGTCGGCTTCGCGGCGCCGCTGGCGGGGGCGCTGATCGGCAGGTACCAGCTCGTGCCCACGGTGCGCGGCCTCTATCTCTTCGCCGCGGCCATGTTCTCCGTCAAGGCCGCCGTGACCTTCCTCGCGACGAGGGAGACGGGCCGGGGCCGCGTACGCAGGGCCGAGACGAGGGGCTCGAGTCTCCTCGCGATTCTCGGCGGCTACGGCTCCCTGCTGCGGGAGATGACGAGGAACCCGGACACGCTCAAGGCTGCGGCCATCCTCATCGTCATCTCGGTCACCTCGATGATTTCGGGCAACTTCTGGGGCATTCTCGCGGTCGAGAAGCTCGGCCTCCCGGCCGCGGACGTCGCGATCTTCCCCTTCATCAAGTCCGCCGTCACCATCCTCCTCTTCTTCACCCTCACCCAGCGCCTGGGCCGGCGGCCCTTCCGCCTGCCGCTGGCCTTCGGCTTCGTCCTCTTCGCGGCCAGCCAGCTCCTCTACGCCCTGGCGCCCGCGCGAGGCTACGCCCTCCTCGCGGCGGGCGCCGCGCTGGAGGCGGCCGGGCTCGCGGTCGCCAATCCCCTCGTCGACCGCCTGGTCGCGCTCAGCGTGAACCCCGCCGAGCGCGCGAGGATCCAATCCCTCCTCTACGTCGGCGTCATCCTCGTCTCCTCGCCCTTCGGCTGGATCGCGGGCGAGCTCTCCCATCTCGACCGCAGCCTGCCCTTCGCCCTCAACCTGGGGCTCTACGCGCTCGGCGCGGTCCTCGCGCTCGCCGCGGGCAGGGAGCGGCCGGCAGCCCTGCCCGGGCCGCGGCGGGCTTCGTAATCGCGGGCTTCTACGAGAATGATCGGGGCGACCACCTCC
>JAJXZP010000034.1 GCA_021779995.1 bacterium
GCAACATCCTCGGCTACGACAACAGTGCGGCGAGCTACGAGACGAAGCAGAGCTACGGCTACGACGCCCTGTACCAGATCACGAGCGCGACCGGCACGAGCACCAAGCCCTACGGGATCAATGACTACGGAGCACCTACAACCAGAGCTTCGCCTGCGACCAGATCGGGACGTCCGGGGACGGGGCTCCCGTCGACCGTTTATCCACGCGCGTCGTCATGCCCCGCTGACCGCCGACCGTTTCGGGCCTATACTGGGCCTATGAAGACTATACGGCCCGCTCACATGAGCGACCTTCCCTATCTATACCGTATCTGCCACGACACAGCCGCCGATGGGCGAGGTGCCGAGAGCCTCGTGCGCGATCGCGCGATGGTCGGCCACTTCTTTGTCGCCCCGTACCTCTTCCATCCGGACGGCCAGGCCTTCGTCCTGACTGCTGACGGCCTGCCGGTCGGCTATGTCGCCGGTGCCGCGAATTCGATCTCGTTTTACCAATGGCTCGAGGCTGACTGGCTGCCGGAAGTCCGCGCGCTCTATGCGACAGTCGGCGAGCCGCAGTCTGATTTCGAGACCTGGATGCTCGCAACCATCCGTGGACGGCCCAAGGCGCCGGAGTTTCTCGCCGCCTGGCCCGGCCATCTGCATATCAATATCGATGCAGCCCATCGGGGCGACGGCTTCGGGCGGCGTCTTTTCGAAGCCTGGCGGACTAAGCTCTGGGCGCGGGGCGTCCCGGGCTTCCATCTCGGCGTCAGCAGTGGGAACAGGACAGTACGGAACTTCTACGAGAGTCTCGGGTTGCAGATAATCCGCGAGGAACCCGGCGTGGTCTGGATGGCCCAGGACAATCCACAAATGCCGATCCGCGGTTCGACCGGATGAGGGCAGGGGGACAGTGCTCGGGGAAGGGGGACAGTGCTGTGTTCTGCAGGGGGGACAGTGCTCGGGACAGGGCGACAGACTGCTCTGCAAGGGGACAGTGCTCAAGGAACCGCGTTGAGTCCCTGCCGGGGCCGCCGCAGATCTACGCGCATGCATTTCAGGCGCATCTCGGATATCATTGAAGTCGAGGCCATCGCAGCCTTTTACTGAAATCCGTTCCCTGTGCGCGGCGAACCGAAACGAGGACCGATGAACAAGCGAATTCTCTGGCCGGCGCTTGCCCTGGCGGCGATTGCGGGCCTCCTCCTCCCTCTGGGATGGTGGGCCGGCGAGGCGCTCGCCAAACGGGCCGACAGCGAATTGCGGGAGCGGCTGGTCGGTCAGGCCGTGGACGTGGCAGGCGACCTCAGTCCGGCGCTGGTGAAGAGGCTGAGCTTCACCAAGGCTGACATTAACAGTCCGTCGTTCGAAGAGCTGCAGAGCGAGCTGGCGGCGATCGCTCGATCCCTCTCGCTGCGCGGTATCCGCGGCATCGCGATCCGCGAGGGGCGGCTCGTCTACGGCCCCCAGACATATCTTGAGAGCGATTCGATGGCCAATTGGCCGGGGACGGAATACAGGGGGGCGCCGGAGGAGTTTCGGCGGATATTCGCGGATCGGCGCTCCGTCGCCATCGGCCCCTATTCGGCGCCCCAGGGCAGGATGGTCAGCGCGCTGGCCCCGGTCTTCGACCCGCGAAACGGCGAGCTCCTGATGGCCGTGAGCGTGGATATTTCGGCTGCCGACCGCCGAGCCGTCCTCGACGATGCCCGCAGATTCCCTATGCTGAGCGCGCTGGCCCTGGCGCTGCTGCTCGTCGTCGGCAATGGGGCGGTCCTTATCGGCAAGCGCCGCATGAAATTCGACGACTTCAAGCTCAAGGCCTGGATCCTCGTTCCGGTAGCAGCGGCCATGCTCGCCGGAATAGCGGTCACCCTGGTGTTCGAGTATCGGTCGCTCGACGAGGGCTTCCGGCGCGGCATGCTCAATACGGCGGAACAGATCCAAAACGGCTGGGATCAAACCTACGCCGCTCAGGTCGCGCTCCTCGAAACGAAGATGGACAGTATCGCCGAGAACAAGGCCTTCCAGGAGGCCTTCCTGGCGCGGGACTTTTCCGGGCTCGAGGCCCTGGCCAGGCCGGTCCTCGATCGCCTCAGGCCCGAATATCACATCGTCCACCTGCTTTTCGCCGAGCCGGACCGCCGCGTTTTCCTGCGGGCGGAGTCGCCCGAGCGCCGCGGCGACATCGTCGGGCGACCCACCATGCTCGCCGCCCAGCGGAGCGGGGGAGATGTCTGGGGCATGGACGTGGGCGATCTGGGCGATCTCAGCCTTCGCTATGTGCGGCCCTGGAAGCGCGATGGGCGCCTGATCGGCTACCTCGAGCTGGGCGTGCCGATCGAGCGGATGGTCGACAAGGCCTTCGCGGCCATGAACGCGGAGGTCTTCACGGTGATACGGAAAAGGAACCTCAGCCGGGAGCAGTTCGAGGCGGGGCGCCGGATCTACGGTTTCTCGGGCCGATGGGATGCCTACGCGGATTTCGTGGTAGTCCATCAGAGCGATCCGGAGCTGCCCGCCGAGGTGCGGCGCCGCCTCGGGCGGGACCACGAAACGTACGGGGGCTACGAAGCCTTCTACGCCCGGCAGGGCTCGAAACTGTTCGCCGCCGAGGTCGTCAACCTGAACGATTTCGAAGGCCGCGATATTGCCCATCTGGTGGTGATGCGGGACATCACCACCGCCTTCGAGGCAATCCGCAGCTCCGTGCTCATGGTCGCCGGGGTAGTCATAGCGATACTCGGGGGCATACTCATCCCGCTCTGGCTGGTGCTGGGGAGCACCGAACGGGGCATCGCCTCGCTCTTCGCGGATCTGAGGGAGAAGGAGGAGCGCTATCGAGCCGTCGCCGACCACACCTTCGCCTGGGAGAGCTGGTTCGCGGCGGACGGGAGCCTCATCTATTGCTCGCCCTCCTGCGAGGCCTTGACGGGCTATACCGTCGCGGAGTTCTTCGAGGACCCCGCGCTCTTGGCGAAGATCACCCATCCCCACGAGCGGGACCATCTGGCCGAGCACTTCGATGGACTGTCGGCCGACGGCGACGAGTCGCTTCACGAGATCGAGGCGCGCATCACGACCAAGAGCGGCGAGGAGCGCTGGATCTCCCATGTCTGCCGGAGGATCCACGCGAAGGACGGAACCTACCTGGGCCGCCGTTCGAGCAATTACGACATCACCGAACGGCATAGGGACGAGGCCATGCTTCGCATGCTCGTCCAGGCCATCAATCAGAGTCCGGTCACGACGGTCGTGACCGATGCCGAGGGAGACATCGAGTTCGTGAACCCGAAGTTCACGGAGACCACCGGCTACGCGGCCGAAGAGGTGATCGGCAAGAATCCCCGCATCCTCAACGCCGGAGACAGGCCGGGTTCGGAATACCGGGAAATGTGGGAGACGATCCTTTCCGGCCGCGACTGGCGCGGGGTCTTCCACAACAAAAGGAAGAACGGCGAGCGCTACTGGGAATCGGCGATACTCTCGCCGGTCATGGACGAGACGGGGCACGTCACGCATATCATGGCCCTGAAAGAGGACATCACCGAGCGCAAGCGAATGGAGGAGCGCCTGAGGCTGCAAGCCCAAGCCATGGACAGCGCCTCCGGCTACATTCTCATCGTCGACGCGGCCGCGCCCGAATTGCCGGTCATATACGCGAACGCCGCCTTCGAGCGGGTGACCGGCTACGCGATCGAGGAGGCCGTGGGGAGGAATTGCCGCTTCCTGCAGGGACGCGACAGGGAGCAGCCGGGCCTTGCGGAGATCCGGAGGGGATTGGCCGAGGGCCGCGACTGTCAGGCGATGCTCCGCAACTACCGAAAAGACGGGACCATGTTCTGGAACGACATCCACATAGCGCCGGTCAGGGACGAGACCGGCGCGCTCAGCCATTACATCGGCATCTCCAACGATGTCACCGAGCTGGTCAGGGCCCAGGAGAAGCTTCGCGAAAACGAAGAGAGGATCCGGATCGCCCAGGAGTACGCCAATATCGGCACCTGGGACCTGAATATAAAGACGGGGGAGCTTTTCTGGTCCGAACGGATAGGGCCACTTTTCGGCTATCCCCTGGGAAATATGGAAACGACCTACGAGAACTTCCTCGCGGCGGTCCATCCGGAGGACCGGCAGCTGGTCTCCGATGCGGTCCGAAACTGCCTCGAAACGGGAGAGGTCTATCAGATCGAGCATCGCTGCCGCTGGCCCGACGGCACGGTGCGCTGGCTCCTGGAGAACGGTAACATCTCGCGCGACGAGACCGGCGCGCCCTCGCATATGCTGGGCCTCGTGCAGGACATCACGCGCCGCAAGGACGCCGAGATCAGGCTGCGGGAGACCGAGGAGCGGCTGAGCCTTGCGGTCGAGAGCGCCGGCGACGGCATCTGGGACTGGGACCTGAAAACCGACGAGATGCTCTTTTCCCGGCAATACATGGAGATGCTCGGCTACGCCGAGGGCGAGCTGCCGCGTCATATCGATACCTGGCGCAACGGCGTCCATCCCGACGATCTGCCGCGCGTCCGGGAGCGCCTGGACGCCTACCTGGAAGGGCTCGCGCCGGACTACGTCGTCGAGCTGCGCATGCTCTGCAAGGACGGTTCGCACAAGTGGGTCCTGTGCCGCGGCGCGGTGGTGGCGCGGGAGAGGGAAGGCCGGCCTCTCCGGATGATCGGCATCCACAGCGACATCGCCAAGCGCAAGGAGGACGAGGCGGCCCTGGTCGAATCGCGCGAGATCGCCGAGCGCGCCAACCGGGCGAAGAGCGAATTCCTCTCCTCCATGAGCCACGAGCTGCGCACCCCGATGAACGCCATCCTGGGCTTCGGGCAGCTTCTGGAGATGGACGAGAGCCTGTCGCCGTCGCAACGGGATTCGATACAGGAAATCACCAAGGCGGGCCGCCATCTGCTCGATCTCATCAACGAGGTGCTGGATCTGTCCCGGATCGAGACGGGGAGAATCGATCTCTCCATCGAGCCCGTCGCGTGCGCCGCGCTCGCCGACGAGTGCCTCAAGCTGGTCGCTCCCCTGGCGGTCGCGCGCGGCATCGGGCTGAACCGGGGCCCCTTGCCCGACCTGACCGTCCTGGCCGATCGCATGCGCCTGAAGCAGGTGCTGGTGAACCTGCTCTCCAACGCGGTGAAATACAACCGCCCGCACGGCGAGGTCGGATTGGACGTGTCGGTCGTGGAGGGGAGGGTGCGTTTCACGGTCGCCGATACCGGGCCGGGAATCTCCGAGGAGCGGATGGGCGACCTGTTCACGCCCTTCAACCGGCTGGGCGCCGAAAACAGCGAGATCGAAGGCACCGGCATCGGCCTGACCATCAGCAAGCGGCTCGTCGAATTGATGGGGGGGAGGATCGGCGTCGAAAGCCGGCTCGGCGAGGGCAGCCGATTCTGGGTCGATCTGGCCCCGGTGGAGCCCGAAGCGGAGGAGCCGAAGACGGAAACGAGCGCCCTCGTCGCGGCGGACTCGGCGACGGCCGAGTTCGAGCATATGCTGCTGTATATCGAGGACAACCCCTCCAATCTGCGGCTGATGGCCCAGATACTCAAACTGCGCGGGAACCTCGGTCTCATGACGGCGCAGAGCTCTTCCTTCGGCCTGGAGCTGGCCGCGATCCACCACCCCGACCTCATCCTCCTGGACCTGAACATGCCCGAGATGGACGGCTACGAAGTGCTGAGCCTCCTGCGCGCCAGCGACTGGGGCAGGGACATCCCGGTGATCGCCGTCACCGCCCACGCCATGCCCGACGATATCGAGCGGGGCCGGGCGGCCGGCTTCGCCGACTATTTGACGAAACCCTTGGATATCCCGCGCTTCCTCGCGGCGATCGACGCGCAGCTGGCGAGAGGCGAGGCCCGCTAAATAAAAATGGAGGACGCGATGGAAAAATCGGATCGAGCGATGAAAAAAACGGACCCACCGTTTTTCGGCGTCGGGAAGGAATGGGAAAAGGAACTTCCGGCGCTGCGCTTCTTCGAACGGCTCCCGCAGCGGATATTCGTCAAGGACACGCGGTCGGTCTTCGTGTTCTGCACCGCGAACTACGCTCGCGAACTGGGCATCGAACCGGAACAGATCGTCGGGAAAGACGATTTCGCCTTCCGCCCCCCGGAGTTGGCCGAGGCGTACCGCGCCGAGGACCGCGAGGTCCTGTCAGCCGGGACCGCGAAGACGATCGAAGAGGCGTACGAGCTCTCCGGGCGCCAGCGCATGGTGCGGACGATCAAGGTGCCCTACCGGGACGAGGAGGGGCGGATCATCGGCGTGCTGGGTACCCTCGACGACATCACCGACGAGTGGACGCTGCGGAAGGAACAGAGACGCCTGAACGCCATCCTGGAGACGACGAGCGATTTCATCTCGATGGCGACGCCCGAGAACAAGCTCACCTACCTGAACGCCTCCGGAAGGAAGCTGCTCGGCTGGGGGGCGGAGGAGGATATCGGCGAAAGGACGATCGCCGACGTCCACACGAAGGAATCCTCCGAGACGGTCCTGAAGATCGGCATCCCCGCCGCCATCCGCGACGGGATATGGAGCGGCGAAACCACCGTGTGGAACCGCGGCGGAAGGGAGATTCCCGTTTCCCAGGTCATCATGTCGCATAAGGCTCCGGACGGGAATGTCGAGTTCCTGTCCACCATCATCCGCGACATCTCCGAGCGAATCCGGGCCGAGGCCGCGATCAAGCGGCATGCCGATCTCTTCACCAATCTCATAGCCGCCAGCCTGGACGGATTCTGGCTCGTCGACGCCGACGGCAGGTTCCTGGATGTCAACGACAGGTACTGCGCGATGAGCGGCTATGCGCGGGATGAGCTGCTGCGGATGGGAGTCGTCGGGATAGAAGCCGAGGAAAGCGCGGAGGAGACCGCGAGCCATATCGAAAAGCTGATCCGGAAAGGGTCGGACATTTTCACCAGCAGGCATCGCCGAAAAGACGGCGGCGCCATGGAGGTGGAGATAAGCGCGATCTACTGGAGATCGCAGGGTCAGATCATCGCGTCCGTCAGGGACATCACGGACCGGGTCACCATGAGCCGGGCGCTGGAAGACTATTCGCGGAACCTGGAACGGATGGTGGAACGGCGTACCGAAGAGCTTCGGGTGGCACTGGAAGCCGCCGAGGCCGCCGACAAGGCCAAGTCCAGGTTCCTGTCTCGGATGAGTCACGAGTTGTACACGCCGCTGAACGCGATCATCGGCTTTTCCCAGATCATGCAGATGGACACTCGCTCTAGCCTGACCGCGGATCAGGAAGAATCCATCAGAGAGATACTCAAGGCGGGAGATCGGCTTCACGACATGGTGGATAGGATCCTGGAGTACTCCTACCGGAGTTCGGATCATTGCAAAAGCGAGGTGGAAATCGTGCTCTGCGCGCCGTTTCTCAGGGAATGCCTCGAGGCGATGAAGGCTGCCTTCACGCGACGCGGTATCGAAGTAATCGTGGACATGGAAGAGGGCCATGCCGTGATGGCGGAGAAGACGGGGCTGTGCGAGGCGATCCGGGGGCTGCTCTCGAACGCCATCCGCTACAACCGCGAGGGCGGCGAGGTGAAGGTGAGCTGCAAGGCGCGGAGCCCGAACCTGACGCGCATCACCGTGAGCGACACGGGGCGAGGCATCCCCGCCGAACGCCTGGGACGGCTGTTCGAGGCCTTCGAAGGCATCGACGCCGTCTCCGAAACCGGCGACGGAATCGGGATGGGGCTCGCCTTGTGCAAGCGGATAGTCGAAAAGATGGGCGGCAGCGTCGGGGCGGAAAGCGGCGTGGGCGTCGGAAGCCGGTTCTGGATCGAGCTTCCGACGGCGGATGCGGCCGGCTCGAAAGGAGAGGGCTGATGGAAACGGGAACCGTCCTCGAAGGGCTCAAGGCCTCGCGCATCATGCTGGTGGACGACGAGCCGGCCAATTTGAAGGTGCTCGAGAAGATGCTCGAAATGCAGGGCTATTCGAACGTGGTCTCGGTGCAGGATCCTCGGACCGTCGTCGATCTCTACCGCCGGGAGCGGACGGACTTGATTCTCCTCGACCTGAATATGCCGAATATGAGCGGCTTCGACGTGATGGCGCGGCTCAGGGAGCTAAAGGAGCGCACACCGGCGCCGATCATCGTGCTCACCGCGCAGACGGGCAAGGATTTTCTCGTGCGGGCCTTCGAAGGCGGCGCCCGCGATTACGTCACCAAGCCTTTCGACGTGCATGAGTTGCTCGCTCGCGTGCGCACCATGCTCGAGGCTCACATGGCGCACCGCCTGGCCTACGCCCAGAAGGAAATCCTGGAAGGCATGGTGCGCGAGCGGACGGCGGAATTGATGCGGACTCGCCTGCAGGTCGTGCAGAGGCTGGGCCGCGCCTCGGAGTACCGGGACAACGAGACGGGAAAGCACATCATCCGGGTGAGCCAGACCGCCGCCCTCATCGCGAAACGGATCGGCTGGGGCGAGGCCGACTGCGAGATGCTGCTCCACGCCACGCCCATGCACGACGTGGGCAAGATAGGCATTCCCGACAGGATCCTCCTCAAGCCGGGGAAACTCGAGCCCGACGAATGGGAGATCATGAAGACGCACACCACGATCGGCGCCCACATACTGGAAGGGGACGACTCGGATCTGCTGCTTCTCGCCCGGGAGATAGCCCTGACCCACCATGAAAAATGGGAAGGCTCGGGCTATCCGAATGCCGTGTCGGGAGAAGCCATCCCCGTCTCGGGGCGCATCGTGGCCCTGGCCGATGTCTTCGACGCCCTGACCTCTGAGCGCCCCTACAAGAAAACCTGGAGCGTGGACGCGGCCACCGACCTGATCCGGGAGAATCGCGGCAAGCACTTCGATCCCCGCCTGGTCGACGTGTTTCTCGAGCTCCTGCCGGAGATCACGGAGATCCGCGACAGCCTGTCGGACGCGGTGGAGGGCTGAGCTCGAGGGCCCCTCCCGGACGCCTTCGCGCTCACTCCCACTTCTGGCGGATCGCGGTGATGACGTCGTAGATCTCGAAGAAGATGTCGACGATCTCGGGGTCGAAGTGCTTGCCGGACTCCTCGCGCATCTTGTAGAGGACGCGGTCCTCCTCCCAGGCGTCCTTGTAGGCCCGCTTCGAGCTGAGGGCGTCGTAGACGTCGGCGACGGCGACGATCCGGGCCGACAGGGGTATCTCGCGGCCCTTCTTGCCGGGGAGGCCGGGGAGGCGGTCGATGCCCATGTCGGTGACGGGGCCGGGATAGCCTGAGCCGTCCCACTTCTCGTGGTGGTTGAGCGAGATCTCGCGCGCGAGGGTGTCCCACTCGGAGCGGGGGTCCTCGAAGTAGCCGGCGCCGAAGATGACGTGCAGCTTCATGTGCTCGCGCTCGGCGGGGTCGAGGGGGCCGGGCTTGCGGAGGATCGCGTCGGGGATGCCCACCTTGCCGATGTCGTGGAGCATGGCGGACATCTGCAGGATGTCCATGTAGTGGTCCATCTCGGTCTTGGGCACGTCGTGGGCCGCGGCCCAGCGCTTGTAGATCTCGACGGCGTAGTAGCCGACCCGGTTCACGTGCTGCCGCGTCTCCTCCGGGTCGCGCAGGGCCATCATCCGCACCATCTTGTACACGACGTCGCGCAGGAGGATCGCGCGCTCGATGGCGACGCCGGCGTAGAAGGCGAATTGGTTCACGATGGCGCGCTGCTTCTGGGTGAAGGGGAGGATCGAGCCCTCGCCGTCGAGTCGGTTGATGAGCTCGAGGACGCCCACGAGATCGTTCCGGCTGGTGCGCAGGGGCACGATGAGCATGGACTTGGTCTTGTAGGACGAGATCTCGTCGAAGTAGGGATTGAAGGAGTAGGGCGAGCCTGACTCGATGTGGTAGGCGTCCGCGATGAGCAGGGGCTTGCCGGTGGCCGCGACGTAGCCCGCGATGGAGCTCTCGTCGATCGCGACCTCGCTGTTCGAGTAGATGTACTTGCTCGCGAGGAAGTCGTTGCGGAAGAGGGTGTCGTTCTGGACGTAGCTGAACCTGAGCTTGCCGCTCTCGACCAGGAAGATCGAGCCGGCGTCGGCCGAGGCGAGGGAGCGGGTCTCGAGGAGGATGCTGTCGAGGAGGGTGGAGAGGTCGCGGATGTGGTGCAGCTTCTCGAGCTTGACGAGAATCTCGTTGAGTTCCCCGGCGTCGGACAGTTCGTTTTTGGCTTGCGGCATATTTTCCCTCGCTGTCCGTTTCATTGTAGTGCGTTCGGCTATCGCGTCAAGGCTGAGACCTGTGCCGCCGCGCTCCGGACGGCGGCTTGACAGGAGGGCGGCGGCGGGGGAACCTGGATGCGCCTTCGCGGGCCGCAGCGCCCGCCCAAAACGCTTACCCGGAGTCGCGGCCGTGGATATCACACTCAATACCCTCGCGAGGATCATTCAGCAATCGTGGCTTTCGCAGAGCGTCGCCGGCGCCGGCGTCGACGGGGGCGACGGGGGAGGCTCCCTCGACGGCGCCGCGGCGGGCGCGGCTCCCGATTTCGCCTCCATGCTGCTGCGCGCCCTCGAAGCCGAGGGGGCCGCCCAGGCTCAGGAGGCTCCGGGCCGGTTCGGGCCGGCCGCGGTCTCGTCTCTGGGCGGCGCGACTGGCTTCGGGCCGTCCGCGGTCGCGGCTTTGGGCGGCGCCGAGGGTTCCGGCGCGGCGGGCTTTGGCGCGACCGGCGCGACGAACGCATTTGCTGCCGTGGCCGGCGCCGATCCCCTGGACTTCTCGGCGCCCCCGTCTTTCGCTGCGGCCGCGGCCGGCGCCGATCCCTTCGGCGTCTCGGCGCCATCGGGCTTCGGCTCGGGCGCGCCGGCGGGAGCCGCGGGCTCCGGCGCCGCGAACCGCGGTGCCGCTAACCGTGGCGCCGCGGGCTCCGGCGCCGCGGGCCTGGTGGCCCTCGCCCAGGAGACGGCCAGGAAATACGGGGTCGACCCGGAGCTCGTGCAGTCGGTCATCCGGGTCGAGTCGGGCTTCGATCCCGGGGCCGTGTCGTCCGCGGGCGCGGAGGGGCTCATGCAGCTCATGCCCTCCACCGCGGCCGCCCTCGGCGTCCACAATCCCTTCGACCCTGCCCAGAACATCGAGGGCGGCGTCCGCTACCTCAGGCAGATGCTCTACCGCTACAAGGACAACGTGCCGCTCGCCCTGGCCGCCTACAATGCCGGCCCGGGAGCCGTCGATCGGGCCGGGGGCATACCCGACTACGCCGAGACCCGGGCCTACGTGAAGAAGGTGATGGAGGGCGGCCTGGGCGAGCTCGCCTAAGGGGATTTTGTCCCGGCCGCTGTGGCCCGTCTGCCGCATTCCGGCTCGCGGCCTGAGCCGCCCGCGGCCTGGCTGCAGGCTCCGCGCTCGTCCGGAAGGCGCGATTGCCCGGGGCTCAACAGCTGCGCAGGCGAGGCTTTCGTCGTCAGATCAGCGCCAGCCGGACATAGACGCTCAGCGCCTGGGCATACTCCGCCACCTCGGGCCAGGATGCGTAGAAGGCGTTCTTGTGGTAGAGGGTGTAGGCCGCGCCGAGCGAGAGGTCGGCCGCAATCGGGTGGTCGTAGGACAGGCTGAGGAGGCCGACGATCGCGTACTCGAGGGGCGCCTGGGCCGTGGCGGTTCCGGGCACGGGATTCATGCCGTAGGCCGCGTATTCCAGCCTCAGGGTCCCGAAGCCCTGCCGGGTCGCGGCGAGGTAGAGCTTGAGTCCCTCGCCGAAGCCCCAGTCGTAGTCCCGCCCCTCCTCGTCCGTGGTCTGCACGCCGTTCAGCTCGCGCAGGTAGGTGTTCTCGTCCGTGCCGAGCACGACGGCGTCGAGGTGCAGCTCGCCGGAGAGGACGAAGCCGTCCGGGGCGGCGTGCCTGCCGATGAGGCTCAAGCCCACGGCGTTGGCCTCGAGCTCGACCAGGGAACTGTAGATGAAGTCGTAGTGGAGGCAGCTTGCGAGCGCGAGCTCGTCGCGACCGGTATCGGCGAGGGGGAGGGTGAAGAGGGTCCCGTCGGAGAAGAAGGCGAGCCCCCAGAAGCTCGGGGAGACCGCCAGGTCCAGCCGCTGCTCGAAGTAGTCGTAGGGAGCGGAATCGGCCTCGAAGGGATCGCCGTAGCGCAGGGTATCGCCCAACTCTCCGGTGAATCCGCCGAAGCCCGGCCCGGCGCCTCCGGCGGGGGAGGGCTCCGCGAAGGGGGCGAGGAAGCCCGCCTGGACGGAGAGGGAAAGCTCCCTCGGATAGGACAGCTCCTCGTCCCTGTCCATCGGGCCGAAGAGCGCGTCGTTGGCCGCGTCCAGGGGACTCGCGGCGAAGCGGGCGGGGTAGCCGGAGCGCTTCGCGGCGAGGTAGAGCCGATGCTCCATCTCGCCCAGGGCCATGCCGCCCATGGTCGTGGTGACGAGGTCGTTGATGTTGGAATCGTCGACCTCGCCGAAGATTTTCCACATGAAGCTGCCCAGCGCCGTGCCCGCGGCCGAGCCCCAGAACCCGAGGCCGTTGGAGCGGCCTGCGGTGAAGTAGAAGGAGCCTTGGATCGGATGGCCCACCTCGTTGACCAGCCAGGGGTCCTCGTCGAAGCCCCAGGGACCCGCGAGGTTGGCCAGGGAGGTCGAGAGGTCGCTGTCGGCCCAGCGCTCGTCGTCCTTCATGGGGAAGAGGGGCTCGTCGACGAAGCGGTCGAAGAGATTCATCGCGACGTTGTTGCCCGCGATCTCCGCGAGCGCGAGGGCGTAGCGTGGAGGCTTCCTCGACTCAGGCGCCGCGTTCCGCGCGGGCGCCGCGCTCTGCGCGGCCTGTGCCGGCGGGGATGAGGCCGCGGCGGCCGCGGCGGAAGTGGTAGGAGCCGTGGCGGTTGTGGCGGCCGTAGCGGCGGCGGTCGCAGCGGAAGTGGCCGTCGGGCCGCTCGCCGGAACGGCGAAGGCGAGAGCTCCGGCGAGGAAAAGCGCAAAGCCGAGTTCCACGCGTGCGAAGCGCGCGGGTGACCTGTTTCGGAATCGGCGCAGATAGGCGTGGCGAAGAGTCGGGTGAGGCATGGCGGGAGGAAACGTAGCCGTATGCCCCGGGCCCGGATAGCCTTTTGCGGCGATGTAAGATACTTTTCATGGATCCGTTAGAAAGAAGCAATGATGAAACTCGTCCTGCCGTTCTTCCTGCTCTGCGGCCTGTCCCTGGCGGTGCACGCCGCCGAGCTCACCCGCGCCGCGGTCGCGCGCTACGGCGAGCTCAGGGTCCTGCGCGTCGACTACCTCGGCGCATTCAGAACCGCCAGATCGGAGCTGGCGCTGCTCACCTCGCTGCGGAAGGGCGAGAAGCTGTCGGAGGTCGATCCCGATGCCGTCGTCCAAAGGCTCGAGAGGACGGGGCTCTACAGCGAGGTCGCGCTCGGCTACGAGCTGTCTGACGGCGGAGTCCTCATCCAGGTCGAGCTGAGGGAGAAGTGGACCCTCATCCCCCTGCCCTTCGCCGCGTATTCGGGGCAATCCCTCACCCTGGGTCTCATCTTCATGGACTCGGATTTCCTGGGCTCGATGTCGACCCTGGCCACGGGAGGATTCTGGACCGTCGACGGCTGGGCCGCCAATATGGCCTACTTCAAGCGGCGGATCGGGGGGAGCGATATCGACACGGCCCTCTTCGCCGCCGGCGGGAACGGCGAGCGGAAGGCGGCCTATGCCGACGGCTCGCTCTACGAGTCCTATGCCCAGGACTTCGCGGGCGGCGGGATGACCGCGACCTTCCTGGCCGACGGGGCGCTCAGGCCCTTCGCCGGCGCGCAGTTTGCCTGGTCCCGTCCGGATGCGGCCTACGCGGCCCAGCCGGGCCCGCCCCCCGAGTCCGCCTACCTCGTGCCGGAACTCGGCCTCTCCTACGACGACCGGCGCGTCGAGGGCTGGTTCAGGCCGGGACTCGAGGCGAAGACGACGCTCAAGCTGGGGATCCCCGCCGAAGGAGGCCCGACCTATCTCTTCGGCGGCCTCGGCTCAGACATCCTCCTCAAGATTTTCGGCGACTCCGCGCTCGACTTCGGGGCCTCCGCAGGCTACGGTGACGAGCCGAGCTCCCAGGGCGAGCGGCTCGGAGGCCCCGGCTATAGGACCCTGCCCTTCGGCGAGACCTTCTCGGCCCGATATGCCGCCGCATATTCCGGCCTCGAGACTCCCGTGGCGCGAACTGCATGGGGCGTGCTGACCCTGACCGCCTTCTACGAAGCGGGAGTCTACGAGACGGGTCCCGACGGTTCCGAGTGCGCCGAGCTTTTCCACGGGCCGGGCGGCGGCTTCCGCTTCTACCTGAAAAATATCGCCTTCCCGGCCCTGGGGGCCGATTTCGCCTACGACATCCCGCGCGGCCAGATCGAGTTCGGCGCCTCGCTGGGCGTTTCGATGTGACGCGTAGACCGAGTATCTCCGGGCCGCTACACTGAGCCCCTATGACTCGCATCGCCATAGCCGCGTTCATAGCCGCGGTGGTTCTCTATTTCGTCTCATTGTACGTGTACATACCGATCTTGCCGGCCTTCGTCGCGGGACGCACGCCCACGCTCGCGGCGGTGGGCATCGTGCTCGCGATGTACGGCCTCTGGACGGCCGTCCTGCGCATGCCGATGGGCATAGCCGCCGACGCCACGGGACGGAACAGGCCCTTTCTCGTGCTGGGCACGTTGATGGCCGGCGCGGGAGCGGCGGTCATGCTCGCCGGCAGGTCGCTGGGGACCTTGGCGCTCGGCCGCGCCTTCACCGGCGTCGCGGCCGCGGCCTGGGTGCCCATGATGGCCGTCTTCGCCGGCTACTTTGCGCCGCGCCAGGCGATTTTCGCGACCTCGCTGCTCTCCTTCGCGTCCTCGCTGGGGCAGATGATCGGGACCGGCTCCACGGGACTCGTCGAGTCGCTCGGAGGCTACGGTCTCACTTTCGTCGCGGCCGTCGGCTTCTCGATCCTGGCGAGCCTCATATTCCTCATCGTGAAAATACCCAAGAGCGCTGAGCGTCGGCCCGAGCCGCTCAGCGGCCGCTCGATCCTCGCGGTGGCCCGCAGGCGCGATGTCATCGTACCCTCGCTCACGAACGCCCTCTGCCAATTCGGGGTCTGGGCCCTCACCTTCGGGTTCATGCCCCTCCTGGCCGCGAGGATGGGGGCGGGCGCGGGCGCCACCGGTCTCATCATGACCTTGAACATCGCGGCCAACACGGCGGCCAATCTCTTCGCCACCCTCATCGCCAACCGGGGAGGCCGCCGCCCGCTTCTGTACCTCAGCTTCGCGGTCTTCGCCGGGGGAGCCATGCTGGCAGCCTTCGGCGCGACGCTTCCCTTTCTCTTCGTCTCCACGGTGCTCATGGGCCTGGCGAACGGCCTCTTCTTCCCGATACTGCTCGGCCTCTCGATCCAGCGGGTGGACACCGCCCAGCGCAGCACGGCGATGGGCATCCACCAGGCCGTCTACGCGGTCGGCATGTTCACCGGCCCCTGGGTGGGCGGGATCGTCGCCGACGCCCTGGGCATTCGCGCGATGTTCGCCATCGTGGCCGCCTTCTCCTTCGTCGGGCCGGGCTCGCTCTTCCTCCTGTACCGGGACCCGGTCAAGGAAGGCTGAGGTCCGCCCGGCCGGCCGGCGCCGGCGCCGTGGCCGGATCTGGGCGCGCGCCCGGAGTCGCAGCGGCGGCCGCTGCGTAGTTGGCATATGGAGTTGCGCCCGGGACGGGACGCGCCCGTCCGCGGCTCGGCCGGCGCCGGGATCGAGGCGGGCGGCCCTCAGCTTTCGGGGGCGCCGGTCCTTCGCGCGTCGAAGACCTCCAGCTGAGGCTGCTCCATGCCGTTGTAGCGGTTGAGCGTGACCTTGTAGACGAGGTCGATGCGATCGCGGTTCTTGAAGGAGAAGTCGCGCTCGAGCCGCTCGGCACCCTTCCAGAACATGGCCGGCCACTTGTGCTTGCCGAAGTCGAGCGTGAGCTTCAGGTGGGTCTGCTCGGTCTTGCCCACGATCTGGGCGTCGACGATGGGCACGTCCTTCGAGAGGAACACGAGGGGGCGGTTCTCCTCGCCGTAGGGCTCGAAGCGCTCGGTGAGCTCGGTCAGCTCGGGCTTGAGGAACTCGTGGGGCAGCTCGGCGTCGATCTCGATGATCTCCTCGCTGTCGAGAAGCTCGATGCCTTCGGCGTAGGAGGCGGCGCGCGCGAGGAACTCCTCCCAGTCCCCGCGCCTCAGGCTGAAGCCCGCGGCCGAGTCGTGGCCCCCGTAGTCGATGAAGAGGTCGGCGCAGGCCTCGAGGAAGGGCGTGACGGCGAAGCCGCGGGCCGAGCGGACCGAGCCGACCACGGTCCCGTCGCCCTGGAAGGAGGCGACGACGGCGGGCACGTCGAGGGTGTTCGTCAGGCGCGAGGCGATGAGGCCGGTGATGCCCCGGTGCACCTCCTCCCCTCCCACGAGGGCGAGCTTGCGCCCGTGGTCCTCCAGGCTGAGCATGGCCTTGGGGTAGACGAGCTCCCACTCCTCGGAGCCGAGCCTGCGCCGGTCGAGGTTCATCTGGATGACGCGCGCGGCCTTCTCCTCGCGCTCCTCGCGCGTCGCGGCGAGGAAGAGCGAGACCGCGGCGGCGGGTTCGCCCATCCTTCCCGCCGCGTTGATCACGGGCGTGATCTGCCAGGCCGTCTCGCCGGCGCCGAGCTTCCTGCCCGAGATCCCCAGTTTCTGGATGAGCTCGGCGAGGCCCGCCCGCGGAGAGCGGTTGACGGCCGAAAGCCCTCGCCGCACGAGTATGCGGTTCTCGCCGGACAGCGGCATGAGATCGGCTATCGTGCCCAGGGCGACGAGCTGCAGCCGCGCGAGGTCGTCGTCGCCGAACCAGTCGGCCTTCTTGAGCGCGTAGGACACGAAGAGGTTCGCGAAGACGTCGAGCTCCGAGAGCGGCTCCGAGCGGTAGCGGCCGATGCGCGAGAGCTCCCGCAGGCGGATGAGGCTCTGGCCCCGGGCCGAGGGTATCTGGGCGCCCACCTCGGGCGCTATGTCGTAGAGCTGCCAGTCGATGCCCGAGCCGAAGGCCTTGCCCAGGAGCCTCTTCTGCACCTCGCCGTCCCAGACGAAGATCTGCCGGTCGCGCAGGAAGGGCAGGAGCCTCGTGCGCTCGAGGTCGACGACGCCGGGCACGATGGTCTCGCGGACCCTGGCGGTCTCGACGAGGTTGGAGAGGCGGACCGCCTCGACGAGGTAGGCCTCGTTGACGGGCTGCACGTTGAGCAGGGCGACCTGCTGCTTGTAGATGCCCGAGCGCGCCAGCTTGAGGGCGGCGGCCAGCTTGTAGGCCACGCCGCAGCCGGCGAGGTCGCGGAAGGGGTAGCCCGAGTCGGGCAGCTTCGGGTCGATGACCGCGACCGCCGCGGGCGGCTCTCCCGACTGGAGGCGGTGGTGGTCGACCACGATGACGTCGACCATGAGCTCGGCGGCGCGCTCGACCTCGGCCAGGTTGGAGATGCCGCAGTCCACCGTGACGATGAGGGTGCCGCCGCGGGCGGCGAAGTCCTCGACGGCGGCGATCGACAGGCCGTAGGGCTCGTCGGAGTTCGGCACGCGCCAGCTCACCTCGAGGCCGAGCTCGGCGAGGGCCTCGACCATGAGGACCGTGGAGGTCACCCCGTCGGTGTCCCGGTCGCCGAACACGAGGACCTTCTCGCCCTCGTCGACGGCGAGGAGGATGCGGTCCACCGCGTCCTCCATCTGGGCGAAGCGGAAGGGGTTGTGGAGATAGCGAGGGTCGTCCTCGAGGAAGAAGAGGAGGTCCTCGGGCTCGGAATGGCCGCGGCGGAGGAGAATCGAGGCGGTGAGGGCGTCGGTGCCGTAGCGCGAAGAGAGTTCCTTGACCGCGGAGGCGGGGACCTCCCGCTTGGACCATTTCATAGGGCTGATATTTCCTTTACTATGAGGGGACGCTTCGGGGCCCGCTCCGGGCCCACGGCGAGCGAGGACTCGACGAGGCTCCGCGCCGCGTCCAGAGCGGCCGCGTCCTTGCCGTAGACCGTGCAGATGCGATCGCCCCGCTTCACCTCGCCGCCGACCTTCCGCTCGAACACGAAGCCCACGTCGGGGTAGACCGGGTCGGCGGTCGTGTTGCGCCCGACGCCCAGGTTGACGCCCGCGAGGCCGATCTTGTAGGCGTCGATGGCGGTGACGAAGCCCGAGGCCGGAGACCGCAGCTCGAAGGAATGGGAGGAGCGCCAGACTCCGCGCAGCTTCAGCATGCGCTCGGGATCGCCGCCCTGGCTGCGCACATTGGCCATGAAGAGCTCGCGCGCCCTGCCCGAGGCGATGGCGCGCTCGCAGCTCTTCACGCCTTCCTCGACGCTTGCGGCCAGGCCTCCGGCGACCAGCATCCAGCCGCCGAGCCGGTAGGTCACCTCCATGAGGTCTGCCGGACCTCTGCCCTCGAGGCAGTCGAGCGACTCCTCGACCTCGAGGAAGTTGCCCACCTTGAGGCCCAGGGGCTCGGTCATGTCGGTGATGACGCCCACGATGCGCTTGCCCATGGCGGTGCCGGTGCGCACGAGGCTCTGCGCCAGGGCCTCGGAGTCCTCGAGGGTCTTCATGAAGGCGCCGGGCCCCGTCTTGACGTCGAAGACCAGGGCGTCGGCGCCCTCGGCCACCTTCTTCGAGAGGATGGAGGCGGTGATGAGGGGAATGGACTCGACCGTGGCCGTGACGTCGCGCAGGGCGTAGAGCTTCTTGTCGGCAGGGACGATCCGGGCCGTCTGCCCGGTCATGGCGAAGCCGTCGCGCGCGAGGATCGAGCGGAACTCCTCCTGGCTCAGGGCGGTGCGGTAGCCGGGGATGGACTCGAGCTTGTCGAGGGTGCCGCCCGTATGGCCGAGGGCCCTGCCCGACATCATGGGATCCTTGATGCCGCAGGCGGCGACCATGGGCGCCAGGACGAGCGAGACCTTGTCGCCCACGCCGCCGGTGGAGTGCTTGTCGACGAAGGGGCCGGCGAGGCCCGAGAGGTCCATCGTCTCGCCCGAGCGGAGCATGAGCTCGGTGAGGTCGGCCGTCTCGCGGCTCGTCATGCCCGTGAAGAAGACGGCCATGAGCCAGGCCGAGACCTGGTACTCGGGCACCTCGCCCTTCACGTAGCCCTCGATGATGAGTTCGATTTCCTCGCGGGAGAGATCCCCTCCCGAGCGCTTTTTCATGATGACGTCCACTGCGCGCATGACAATCCCTTTCCGGCCCGCTCTCCGAGAGGACCCGGCCGTTCCTATGGTTTCACGCCCGTCCTGCGGGCCGATGCTTGAAGTTCCGTT
Organism: bacterium; assembly: GCA_021779995.1. Lineage (GTDB taxonomy): Bacteria > Spirochaetota > Spirochaetia > Treponematales > Rectinemataceae > JAJXZP01. Next base: position 19,256 of record JAJXZP010000034.1, read on the forward strand.
CTCAGGAGCCTGCGCTCCAGCTCGGTGTAGACCGCGCCGCCCCGCCCGAGCTCCGATTTGTACAGCGAGCAGCGGTCGATCGTCCACTGCCCCGCGAGGGCCGAGGCTAGCTCCGACGCGATCCCGGCGAGCTCGCGCGCCGTCGGCTCGTCGCGGCGCCCGGCCTCATGGGCGCCGGCGCCGGCGCCGCGCCCGTCGATGTCCGGTCCGCCGCGCTCGCGGGG
>JAJXZP010000230.1 GCA_021779995.1 bacterium
TTTGGGCTTGGGGTCGAACAGATCGATGTGGGATGGCGCCCCGGACATGAAGAGGTAGATGACCCGCTTGGCGCGCGGCGCAAAATGGAGCGTCTTCAGCGCCCCCTTGGTCTGGAGGCGCGGAGCGGCGGCGCCCAGCAAGCCCGGGTTGAGCAGGCTCGACAGGGCCAGAGCGCCCAAGCCGGTGGTGCTCCGGGTCAGAAAGGCCCGGCGCGTGAGCAGGTGGTTGAACGATTCAGCGGTGGTCATGGTGGGTTAGCGCCTCCAATTGAGGCACTCAATTCGAGATGGTTTCGTTCAGGTTCAGCACCAGGCTGGCGACCGTCGTGAGGGCGGCCAACTCCGCCGCGTGGGCGGCCTTAGGCCGGGGCGACTCACCAACCGCCAGCAGCGCGCTGGCGCTGGCAGGGTCCGCCTGGAGGCGAGTCAGTTGCTGTTCATACGTCCGCCGCAGGATCGCGAGTTCGGCTGGGGCCGGCGGGCGGGCCAAGGCCGTCGGAGGGCGGCGGCAGACGGCGGTCGGGCGCGGCGGCGGTCGGGCGCGGACTAGATGCTGTACGAAGAAAACCCTCCGTCGATCGGCAGCACGATCCCGGTCACGAAACTCGAGGCCTCGGACACGAGGTACAGCATTCCGCCCAGGAGCTCGTCGGGATTCCCGTAGCGCCCCAGGGGAGTATGGGCGATCACCTTTTTCGCGCGCGGCGTCGGCTGGCCCGTGGCCTGGTCGACGTGCAGGAACCTGAGCTGCTCGGTCATGAGAAAGCCCGGGGCCAGGGCGTTGACCCGGACGCCTGTGCGCGCGAAGTGGACGGCCAGCCAGGCGGTGAAGTTGGCCACGGCGGCCTTGGCGGCGGAATACATGCCCACCTGCGTCAAGGGCGTGAGGGCTCCCATCGAGGCGATGTTGAGGACGGCGCCCCCGCCCTTGTCGACCATGCCCCGCGAGAACACGCGGGTCGGCAGGAAGGTGCCGAAGAAGTTGAGGTCGAAGGTCGACCGCGCCGCTTCGAGATCGAGCGAGAAGAAGTCCCCGCCCGGGGTCTCGGGACCGACCCGCCGTTCCAGGAACTCGAGCCTCGTCGTCCCTCCTGGAGCGTTGCCGCCGGCGCCGTTGACGAGGATGTCGGGACTGCCCCAGGTTTCGCACAACTCTTTGTATGCCCGGGTCAGACCGTCTTCGTCGAGGACGTCGCAGGCGAACGAGACGGTCTCGCCGCCCGAGCTCCCGACAGCCTCGGCCGCCGCCCGGGCCTTGGCGCCGTCGATGTCGACGAACGCCACCCGCGAGCCCCTCTCGGCCAAGGCCGCGCCCATGATCGAGGGCAGGATCCCTCCTCCTCCGGTGACGACCGCGATCTTGCCGCGGACATCGAAGCGCGAGATGAGATCTGGCGTCATTGCGCAAGCCTCCTTTCCCGGGACCGCGTCTGCGCCGCGGCTGAGTCGATCGCGCCGGGTCCCTAGCCCTTCACGGCCCCCATCGTGAGCCCCTGGACGATCCAGCGCTGGATGAAGAGCGCCAGGACGAGCACGGGGAGCGTGATCAGCACGGCGGCGGCCGCGAGACCACCGTAGTTGATCTCGCCGTAGGTGATGAAATTGAAGACCGCTACGGGCACCGTCTGGGTGTTCGAGCCCGAGAGGATCAGCGCGAAGAGAAACTGGTTCCAGCTGAAGACGAAGGCGAGGATGGCCGCGGCGACGATGCCGGGCGTCGAGAGGGGGATGACGATCCTGAAGAAAGCCTCCGCCTCGCCGGCGCCGTCGACCTTGGCCGCCTCCTCCAAGTCGATCGGCACGTCGTCGAAGAAGGTGATCATGAGCCAGATGATAAGCGGGAGGCTCACGATCAGGAAGGTGGAGACGAGGGCCGTGTAGGTGTCGACCATGTGCAGGAACCTGAAGGCGGCGAACCAGGGCACGAGGAAGGTGATATACGGCGTTATGCGCGCGAAGAGGATGGCGAAGGCCAGGCCGCGTTGGCGGTAGCGGCTGATGGTGTAGGCCGCGGGCAGGCCGATCACGAGTCCGATGCCCGTGGCCAGGACCGCGACCACGAAGGAGTGCCAGGTGTAGGCGAGGAAGTGATGCTGCTCGAAGACCGACCGGTAGTTCGTCAGCGTCGGGGAGAAGATCCAGACCGGCACCGCGCTGGTGTTCTGCACCTGGTTGCGCAGCGAGGTGAGGATCATCCACAGGAAGGGAAAGAGCAGCGCGGCGACGATGGCGATCAGCGCGAAGTACAGCCAGAAGGTCCGGATCGACTTCCGGAGGCGTCGTTGTGCGGTCATTTCCGTTCCCCCCGCGTCCAGATGTTGAAGAAAGCCGCGATCCCGAGGACGATGACGGCCAGCACGACCAGGAGAGAGGCGGCGTAGCCGATGCGCAGATAGAGGAAACTGCTCTTGAAGGCGTAGATGTTCAAAGTCTCCGAGGCGGTTCCCGGGCCGCCCTGGGTCATGACGTAGATGATGTCGAAGGTCTTGAGCGCGTCGATCGTCCGGAGAATCACCGCGACGACGATCGCGGGCCGGATCATCGGGATGATGATCCGGACGAGCCGCTGCCACCAGTTGGCCCCGTCGATGGTCGCCGCCTCGAGCTGCTCCTGGCTCAGGGACTGGAGCGCCGCGAGCATAATCAGGGCCATGAAGGGCGTCCATTCCCACACATCCACCAGGGCCACCGAGGGGATGACCAAGGTCGGCGAGGTGTCCCAGAGGATCCGGGGAAGCCCCAGCAACTGAAGAAAGTAGTTGAGGACGCCGAGCTCGGGATTCATCATGAGCCCCCAGATGAGGGCCACGGCCACCGGCGTGGCGATCATGGGCAGGAGCACCAGGCTGCGGACCACTCCCTTCAGGAAGAAATCCTGATTGAGGAGCAGAGCCACGGCGAGGCCGAGCAAAGTCTCGACGGGAACCGCGATAGCCGTGAAGTACAGCATCTCGCCGACCGCGCTCCAGAACCGGGAATCCTTGAAGGCCGAGAGATAGTTCCCGAATCCGATGAAATGCGGCACGGGGAAAATGCCCCAGCTCCGGCTCTGCAGGCTGAACAGGAGATTGGTCAGGACCGGGCCGACCACCAGCACCAGGATGGCGATCACCGCCGGGAGGGGAAAGACCCACCGCAGATTCCGGTCCAGCCACGTTCCTTGCAACATGTATCGTTCTCGCATCTGATGAAGTCCCTCGTAAAAATTCGCCGGGAAGGCGCCAGCCTCCCCGGCGGATTCGGCGATCGGGTTCGGCGCGACCCGCTGCGGAGCGTCGCGCCGCCCTATCCGGTCAGGCTAGCGCCCGAACGACTGGACGACCTCGTCCATGCGCTTGGATGCGCTCTTGAGGGCGTCGCCGACATCCTTCCCCTCGATCGCGGCGACGATCGCGAGTCCGTACGCGTTGCGGCCCTCCTGCACGTTCACCACCGGCGGATTCCAATCCCCCTGGGCGATGCTGTACTGGAGATTCGAGACGTCCACCCAGGTCTTGGAATAGCCGGGGCTCTTCAGGAACTGCGGATCCTTCCAGGCGGTCGCCCTGGCCGCGGGACCGCCGGCCTTCAGGTATCCGAGCTGATTGGCCTTGTCGAGCGCCCACTGGACGAAATACCAGGCCGCTTCCTTGTGCTGCGAAGCCGAATTGATGCCGAGTCCCCAGGTGAGCACGGTGGGATGGCGCTTCCCGTCCGGGCCCGCGGGCAGGGCGGCGTACCCGACCTCGCCGACGACCTTCGAGGACTGGGGATTGCCGACGATGGCCTTGAACACGTTCGAATCGTACATGATGGCGGCCTGCCCCTGGGCGAAGAGCTGGGTATCGGCCTGCCAGCTGTCGCTCGTGGCGTCGGGCGGACCGTAGTTCCTAAGGAGATCGGCGTAGAAGCTCAGGGCCTTCTGCGAGGCTTCGCTGTCCAGCGCGCAGGAGCCGTCGGGATTGAACCAGGTGCCGCCCCACGAGAACAGGAAGTTGACCATCGAGCTGGTCGCGTCGGGAGTCTTGCCGCGCATGACTATGGGATAAATGCCGGTCTGGCCGCTCTTCGCAAGGTCGTCCTTCAGAGCCTTGCAGACGGACTGGAGCTCCTGCATCGTCTCGGGGACCTTGAGTCCGTACTTCGCGAACAGGTCCTTCCTATAGAAGAGGAAGAAGGTCTCGACGTGAAGAGGCACGCCCCAGGTCTTGCCGTCCATCTCGTACGAGGACCGCACGCCATCGAAGAAGTCCTTGTAGTCGAAGCTCGGCGAGGTCAGGGAAGGGTTGTCGAGGTACGTGTCGACCGGCTGGATCCAGTCGTTCTTCATATCGAGGGAGAGGTCCTGGGCGGGCATGAACATGAAGACATCGACGCCGGTCGAGCCGGCGGAGAGATCGACGAGCAGTTTCTGGCGGAACTGGTCCTCCGGATAGGCCTGGACCTGCACCTTGATGCCCGTCTCGCGCTCGAATTGCGGAACCAGGGGCTGGATGAACTTCTGCCAGGGGTGACTGTCGAACACGACGTGGATGGTCGTGCCGGAATAGGCCTTCCAGTCGAAACCGGCGGCGGATACGATCGCGAGCACGAATGCGGAAAAGGCCACGACGAGGGTGATTTTCTTGAGCATCGCGAAAACCTCCTGATAAAAGTCTTCTTGCACGCCTCCATGGACATGTCCGGGAACCTGTGTCGGGAATTATTGCACCGCCGGGCGAGGCCGTCAAATAAAATTTATTTTTATTGAAAGATTTTTTCTTTCATAGTATTCTCGCCCGAGGTCAACGCGGTGGAAAAGAAAAGCTGCCTCTACGAGATCCACGACCGCCTCGAATCGTTCAGCTCCAAGGAGCGAAGCGTCGCGGACTTCATCCTCGCCTCGCCCGCGGAAGCTGTCCACCCGAGCATCGAGGAGCTGGCCGAGCGCATCGGCGTCTCGGAGTCGACCCTCTTCCGCTTCGTCCGCAAGCTCGGCTACGAGGGCTACCAGCAGTTCCGCATCTCGCTGGCCACCGAGACCTCGCCGCCCAACGCGCGGATCTACGAGGCGAGCGTCGATGCGCCCGACGGCGAGACCGCGGTCTCGGTGGTGTTCCGGACGGCCATCGCCGCGCTCGAGCGCACGATGAAGGGCCTCGACCGCGGCGCGGTGGAATCGGCCGCCGAGCTCTTGGTTCGAGCCCGCTCCACCCTCTTCCTGGGCCTCGGCGGCTCGGGGATCGTGGCGCGCGACGCCTATCACAAACTCCTCCGCGCGGGCCTGCGCTGCTCCGCGCCCGAGGACTTCCATCTCCAGCTCATGGCCGCGAGCCAGGCGGACGCGCTGGACGCGGCCCTTATCGTGTCGCACACCGGCGCCAACAAGGACGCGCTCGCGCTCGCGACCGAACTCAAGCGCTCGCAGGTCCCCCTCATCGTCATCACGACCTACCCGCGCTCCTCCCTCACGAAGCTCGCCGATCAGGTGCTCATCTCGGCGGCGCCCTCCTCGCCCTACGCGAGCGAGGCCTTCTCGGCGCGCATAGCCCAGCTCGCCATCGTGGACGCGATCTACGTGGACGTGATGGAGCGCCTGGGAGAGGCCGGGGTGCGGAGCCTGGAGTCGATGCGACGCGCGATAGCCAAACGGAAAACATAGGAGACTGACATGGCAGAACTTGCGATTCCGCCCCACTCGGGCACGGGCTACGACTTCGTCGCGCTGGGCGCCCTGGTCACCCGGCTCGACCCGGGCATCGTGCCCTTCTCGGTCGCGGACCGCTACGATCTTCACGTCTCGGGCGGCGAGTACAACGTCGCGGCCAACCTCGCGCTCTGCTTCGGCATGAGAACCGCCATCGCGAGCGCGATCGTGGACTACCCCATAGGACGCAAGGTGCGCGGCGCGGTGCGGGCCTCGGGCGTGGAGGGGCACTACGTCGAGTTCAAGCACGACGGCGTGCGCGGTCCCAACATGGCCCAGGTCTGGAGCGACCGCGGCCAGGGGCTGCGGGCGCCGGTGGTTTTCTACAACCGCGCCAACGAGGCCGCGGCCCTCCTGGGTCCGGGCAGCTTCGACTGGACGGCCATCTTCGGCCGGGGCCTGCGGTGGTTCCACTCGGGCGGCATCTTCGCCGCCCTCTCCGCCACGACGCCCGAGCTCGTCATAGAAGCCATGCGGGCCGCCCGCGCGGCCGGGGCGATCGTCTCCTTCGACCTCAACTACCGGGCCAAGCTCTGGTCGGCCGCCGGGGGCGACGGCCCGAGCCGGGCCCGCGAGACGCTCGGGCGGATCGTCGACGAGGTCGATGTCCTCGTCGGCAACGAGGAGGACCTGCAGATGGGCCTGGGCCTGGCCGGTCCGGAGATCCACGGCCCGGCGGCGCTCGCCGGCCAGGCGGCGGGGAAGTCCAAGCTCGACCCCGAGGCCTTCCTCGCGACCATGGAAGAAGTCAGGCGACGCTACCCTAGGATCAAGGCCGTGGCCACCACCCTGCGCGACGTGAAGTCGACCAACCGCCACCTCTGGAGCGCCGTGCTCTGGCTGAACGGGCACAGCCACGTCGCTCCGACCTGCGAGCTGGACGTCTACGACCGCGTGGGCGGCGGCGACGGCTTCGCGGCCGGATTGATCTACGGTCTGCTCGACGGCCGCTCGCCGGAGGAGGCGCTGCGGCTCGGCTGGGCGCACGGCGCCCTCGTCACGAGCTTCCCCGGCGACACGAGCATGGCTACACTGGATCAGGTGGAAGCCCTGGCGCGCGGCGGCTCCGCCCGGATCCAGCGCTAGGCAACGGCGCCTTCCGCCGCAGCCGCGAAAAGGAGAACGAAGTATGGAAGCAGACATAGGCCTCATCGGACTCGCCGTGATGGGCCAGAACCTGGCCCTCAACATGAACGACCACGGCTACTCGGTGGCCGTCTACAATCGGACGCACGCGGCCACCGAGCAGTTCCTGGCCGGGAGCGCCGCCGGACGCGACGACATCGTCGGCGCGAGGAGCCTCGAGGAGCTCGTCGCCGCGCTCGCGAAGCCGCGGAAGCTGCTCCTCCTCATCAAGGCCGGCGCGGCGGTCGACGAGATGCTCGACCGGCTCGTCCCCCTCCTCGAGCAGGGCGACATCGTGATCGACAGCGGCAACTCCTTCTACGAGGACACCGTGCGTCGAGTGAAGGAGATGGAGGCCCGCGGCATACTGTACGTCGGCATGGGCATCTCGGGAGGAGAGGAGGGAGCGCGGCACGGCCCCTCCCTCATGCCGGGCGGCAACGAGGCGGCCTGGCCCCTCTTGCGCGGCATCCTCGGCGACGTCGCGGCCAAGACGGAGAGCGGCGAGGCCTGCTGCGCCTGGATCGGGCCCGAGGGCGCCGGGCACTTCGTCAAGATGGTCCACAACGGTATCGAATACGGCGACATGCAGCTGATCGCCGAGACCTACCAGCTCATGCGGAGCGCCTACGGGATGTCCTACCCCGACATGGCGGCCGCCTTCGAGGCCTGGCACCGCAGCGAGCTCGACTCCTACCTCGTCGAGATCACCGCCGCCATCCTGCGCCACGCCGACGCCGACGGCTCCCCCCTCCTGGAGCGCATCCTCGACTCGGCCGGCCAGAAGGGCACGGGCAAGTGGGTCAGCCAGAGCTCGCTCGACGCCGGCGTGCCCCTCACCCTCATCTCCGAGGCGGTGTTCGCGCGCTACCTCTCGGCCCTGGTCGACGAGCGCCGCGACGCCTCCGAGATCCTCGAAGGCCCCGACGATCCGCGGCCGACCGTCTCGGCCGGAGCGCTCGACGACCTGCGCCGAGCCCTCCTGGCCGCCAAGGTCGTCAGCTACGCGCAAGGCTTCATGCTGATACGCGAGCTCGGCTCCGGCCGCGGCTGGGAGCTCGACCACGGGGCGATAGCCCAGGTCTGGCGCAACGGCTGCATCATCCGCTCGGTCTTCCTGGACAGGATCAAGGACGCCTTCGACAAGGATCCCGAGCTGCCCTCGCTGCTCGTCGACCCGTACTTCGCGGGCCTGCTCGGCGACTGCCACACGTCGCTGCGCCGCGTGGTGAGCCTCGCGGCCCAGACGGGGGTCGGCGCCCCAGCCCTGTCCGCCGCCCTCGTCTTCTACGACGGCTACCGCTGCGCCTCCTCGAGCGCGAACCTGCTGCAGGCCCAGCGCGACTACTTCGGCGCCCACACCTACGAGCGCACGGACCGGCCGCGCGGGGAGTTCCACCACACCGACTGGACGGGCTCGGGCGGGCCGGCCACGTCGAACGCGTACAACGCCTAGGCGGGCGATCGGACGGCGGCGGGAGACGCGAGGGAGGTCCGGCATGAAGGCCTTGGTCCTCGAGGACTACGGGAAGTTCGCGTTGCGCGACATAAACCGGCCCGCCCTCCGCGGCGGCGACGACGTCATCGTGCGGGTCCGGGCGGCGGCGATCTGCGGCTCGGACGTCCACGGCATGGACGGGAGCACCGGCCGCCGGCGGCCGCCCATCGTCATGGGACACGAGGCCGCGGGCGAGATCGTCGAGGCGGGCGCGGGCGTCCGAGGGTATCGCCCGGGCGACCGCGTGACCTTCGACTCCACGGAATACTGCGGCACCTGCTGGCACTGCCGCCGCGGAGAGGTGAACCTCTGCGACGACCGGCGCGTGCTCGGCGTCTCCTGCGCCGAGTACCGGCGCGACGGGGCCTTCGCCGAGTACGTGGTCGTGCCCGAGCGCATCCTCTACCGTCTGCCCGAGGCTCTCGACTACGTCTCGGCCTCCCTGGCCGAGCCGCTCGGGGTGGCCGCGCACGCCGCGGCCATCACGCCCCTCGGCCTGGACGAATCGGTCGCCGTCGTAGGCACCGGTCTCATCGGCCTCCTCCTGGTCCAGGTGCTGCGCGGCGCGACCTCGGGGCCGATCATCGCGCTGGACACCGACGAGTCGCGCCGCGCCGCCGCGCTGCGCTTCGGGGCCGACGCCGCCCTCGACCCCGCCGATCCGAAGGCCCTGGACGAGCTCAAGCGCCTGACCTCGGGCCGCGGGGCGGACCGCGCCTTCGAGGCGGTCGGCGCCACGGCTCCGATCAAGACGGCCATCGCGGCCGTCCGGAAGGGCGGCACCGTCACCTTGATCGGCAACGCGAGCCCGGCGGTCGAGCTGCCCCTCCAGGACGTGGTGACTCGCCAGATCGGCCTCTTGGGAAGTTGCGCGATTTCCGGCGAGTATCCCGTCGCCCTCGACCTGATGGCCCGGGGCAAGGTGGACGCTCGCGCCCTCGTCAGCGCGGTCGCGCCCCTCGCGGAGGGCGCGGCCTGGTTCGACCGCCTGTATCGGCGGGAGCCCGGCCTACTCAAAGTCGTGCTCGAGCCCTGAGAACCCGGGGAGGCAGGATGGATCGGATACCTTTCGGCGTCTACGGCTACGGCAAGGTGGCCGAGCTCCACGCCCGGGCGCTCTCGGCCGTTCCCGGGGCGCGCCTCGCCGCGGTCTGCGGGCGCGACGCATCGAGGCGCGACGCCTTCGCCGCGCGCTGGGGCCTGGCCTCGCGCGCGAGCGCGGCCGAGATGGCCGACCGCGACGGCGTCCGCGCCGTGGTCGTCGCGACGCCCCATCCCCTGCACCGGGCGCACGCGATCGAGTGTTCCCAGGCCGGTCTCCACGCCATCGTGGAAAAGCCCCTGGCCCTGAGCGTCGAGGACTGCGACGCGATGATCGCCGCGGCCGCCGCCGCGCGGAAGCTCCTCGGCACGATCAGCCAGCGGCGCTGGTACCCCGCCGCGCGCCGCATCCGCGAGGCCCTGGATTCGGGCAAGTTAGGCGCTCCCGCCCTGGGCCAGGCGATCATGCTGGGCTGGCGGGACGAGGCCTACTACCGCAGCGATCCCTGGCGGGGTAGCTGGGCCGGCGAGGGCGGCGGCGTCCTCATCAACCAGGCGCCTCACCAGCTCGACCTCCTCTCGTGGTTCATGGGCCCCGTCGTCGAGGTCTCGGCCTATTGGGCCAACCTCAACCACCCCTACATAGAGGTCGAGGACAGCGCGGTGGCCGCGCTCCGCTTCCCCGGCGGGGCGCTCGGCTCGATCCTCGTGTCCAACTCGCAGAAGCCGGGCATCTACGCCAAGGTCCATGTCCACGGCACGAGCGGCGCCTCGGCCGGCGTGCAGACCGACGGCGGCGCCATGTTCGTCGCCGGCATGAGCGGCGTGCTCGAGCCGCCTTATAACGACCTCTGGACGGTCCCGGGCGAGGAAGGCATGGTGGCGGAATGGAAGGCCGAGGACGAGGCGCTGTTCGGGAAGGTCGACGCCACCTGGCACTTCTTCGCGCTCCAGCACGCCGACTTCGCCGAGGCGATCATGGAAGGCCGCGACTGCGCGGTCACCGGCCGCGACGGCCGCGAGGCGGTGCGCCTCATGGAGGCCATCTACGCCTCGGGCCGGGAGGGCAAGCCCGTCCGGCCGGCGCCCTGATCCGCGCCGCGTAGAGGCCGCCGCGTAGCGGTCGGCCGCGACTCGCCCGCCGCGACACGCCCGCCGCAACACGACCGCCGCGGCGCCGCGTTACGGCCCGCCGCGACTCGCCCGGCGCCACGACACGCCCGGTGCAACTCGGCGGCCGCAACACGCCCGCCGCGGCCCGCCCGTCGCGACACGCCCGACCGGCCGCCGCCGACCGACCCGCCGCTATTTCCCCGCGCCCGCGTTGAAATCGTAGGTGAAGTGCCCCGAGACCGCGGTGCCCGTATTGTTGAAGAAGGTGGCCTGGCGGAAGCCGTAGATCACCGCGTCGTCGATCTCCTTCGACCCGGAGGAAGAGACCAAGTCGACGTAGACGAGCCTCGGCTTCTCGCCCGGCGCGGCCGGAGCCACCACGAAGTCCAGCTTGACCGGCTGGAGATTCTTCCCCTGCTTGAAGTCGGCGTGCGAGGGATCGTAGCCGGCGTCCTGGAGCATCAGCCACAGGAAAGCCCGAGAATCGAAGGGGACGTTCCCCTTGAGATTCCAGGCCGAGCCCGCGTACGAATAGAAGGCCCTGAAGGCCTCCTTGCGCATCGCCGCGGAATAGTAGCCTCCCGAGTCCGCCGGGATGGCCTGGTAGATCGAGTCGGGTATCTGCCGTGGAAGAGGCATGTACAGGTAGATGGGCACGTAGAGATTCCGGCCCACCGTGCCCGAGGCCGCGATGAAGGTGGTGTCGGCCTCGTTGCCCTCCTCCATGCCGCGGAAGGTGACGGTTCCGGTGCCGCCCGCGATGCCGGGACCGCTGCCGCCCTGAGCCCCCGCCGCCACGCCCGTCGAGGGCGCTCCCGGCGTGGAGCTGAACACCTTCGAGACGGGAGGCTGGACGGCCGTGGAGCCGGTTCCGCCCGAGCCGGTCTCCTGCGGCGCGGGTCGCACGCTCCCCGCCGGATTGGGAGGAGTCGCGACGGCCGAGACGCCCGCTTTCCCGGAAGGAGAAGGCGGCGGACCCGAGCTGACCGGCGGCGCGCTCGGCGCCGTCCGGGAAACGCTGGAGGGAGGAGGAGCGGGCGGACTCGGGGCCTGGCCGGCGGGACGCACAGGAGCTGTGGGCAGGCCGAGGGGGATCGAGGCCATCGAGCCGGGAGGCAGGCCCAGGTCGACGATGAGCGGACCCTCGGCCGTCGTGGGATTCGAAGGCACGAGCAGCCCGACGAGGAGGAGAACCAGGAATCCGAGACCGTAGAGCGCGAGGGTGGCCCCGGCGGCGATCAAGGAGCGCTTGCGGTCCTGGGCGCGGGCCCAGACCTTGGTCACGGCGTGCCTCCCGTCGGCCGGGTGCGCAGGCCCACCGCATCGATACCGTTGCGCCTGAGCGCGTCGAGGACCGAGATCATGAGCTGGTAGCTCGCGGACTTGTCGCCTTCGAGCGTGGCCTTGAGCGTCGAAGGATCGCCCGAGCTCGCCCGCCGCTTGATGACGGCCGGAAGCCCCGCGAGGTTCGTCCGCACGCGGTCGACATAGATCTCCGCGTCCGAGACCGCGACGACGCGGATGACCGACGACGACACGTTCTGGGAGGTGGTGGAGCTGGGCAGGGTGAGGCTGATGCCCGGCGCGACCTTGAAGGTCGTGGTGATCATGAAGAAGATGATCAGTATGAGGAGGACGTCGATGAGCGGAACGAGATTGACGTTCGTCGCGGGCCTGAGCCGGCGTTCCGGTTTCATGACCTCGTCCTTCCCGCTCCGCCGGAATTGACCATGGCGAGGAGGCTCGTGACCTGGCTCTCGAGCTTCAGCATGATGAGATTCACCTTGCCCACGAGGTAATTGTAGAAGATCACCGACAGGACCGCGACGATGATGCCGCCCACCGTGTTGATGAGGGCCTCGGAGACGCCCGTGGCTATGACCGAAGGATCGCTCACGGCGCCGAAGCGCCCGAGGACGCCGAGCGCCTTCATGGTGCCCGTGACGGTGCCGAGCAGTCCGATGAGCGGCGCGATGTTGGCGATGGTGCCGAGGGCCGAGACATTGCGCTCCAGCTCGGGCTCTTCCTGGGCGGCGGCCTCCTTGAGCATCTCGCGCTGGGTCTGCTCGGGGTAGGCGCGGTTCTCGATCCCCGCCCTGAGGAGGGAGGAAAAGGGCGAGAGGTTCTGGTCGCAGATGGCGAGGGCTTCGTCGAAGTGTCCTTTTTCGAGGCTCAGCTTGACGTGGGCGTAGAGCTTTTCTTCGTCGGTGGCTATGCGGCGGAAGTACAGGAGGCGCTCTATGATGATCGCTACGGCCACGGCCGAGAGGGCGACGATGAACCAGATGACGATGCCGCCCTTTTGAAAGAATTCAAACATGCGTTCTCCTTATGCCCTTCGCGAGGGCCGATCCGCCTAATAAAGTAGCGCGAAGCGGGTCTCTCGGCAAGGGAGAGGCCCATCGCGGCGCCACGGAAGACCCGCCCGGGCCTCTCGTGGCGGCCCTCGGCGGCCCTCGGCGACCCGCCGCAACCAGCCGCGACCCGTGTCGGCCCTCGGCGGCCATCCGCGATCAGCGGCGGCCCGCCGCGATCAGCCGCAACCCGCGGCGACCCTCGGCGGCCCGCAGCAGGCCTCGGCGCCCCGCCGCGACCCTCGGCGGCCCTCCACCAAGCGCCCGGGCCCTGCTATACTTCCGCCCATGGTGGCCAAACCGCGGGAAATTCTCAAGGACGTTTTCGGATTCGACGAGTTCAGGCCCATGCAGGAGGCGGTGATCGAGACCGCCCTGTCAGGCGCCGATCTCCTCGCGGTCATGCCCACCGGCGGAGGAAAGTCGCTCTGCTACCAGGTCCCGGCGCTCGCGAAGCGGGGTTTGAGCATCGTCGTGTCGCCCCTCATAGCCCTCATGCGCGACCAGGTGGCTTTCCTCCGCGAGCTCGGCGTCGAGGCCCTCGTCCTCAACTCCTCGCTCCAGCCCGAGGAGTGGGCGGCCAACGCCGCCGCGGTCCGCCGCGGGGCGGGGCGGGACGACCGAGCCACGATCCTCTACGCCGCCCCGGAAACCCTGGTCTCCCCGCGGGGACGCGAGCTGCTTTCTCCCCTGCCGGTGTCGATCCTCGCGGTCGACGAGGCCCACTGCGTCTCGGAGTGGGGGCACGATTTCCGGCCGGAGTACCGGGCCCTCGGGGTCCTGCGCGACGCGATGCCCGACACCACCTGGATGGCCCTCACCGCCACCGCCACCCGGCGGGTCCGCGGCGACATCGAGGAGCAGCTGCGCCTGCGCTCGCCCCGGCGCTTCGTCGCGGGCTTCGATCGGCCGAACATCTTCCTCGAGGTCAGGCGCCGGGCCAAGCCCGTCGAGCAGATACTCGAGCTCGCGGCCCGCTATCCCGAGGGCTCGGGCATCGTGTACTGCTTCTCGCGCGCCCGCGCCGAGGAGATGGCGCGCGGACTCTCCGAACGGGGCCTGTCCGCCAGGCCCTACCACGCCGGCCTCGGAGACCAGGTCCGCGCGGCCAATCAGGACGCCTTCATCGACGACGACATCCGCGTCATGGCCGCGACGACCGCCTTCGGCATGGGCATCGACAAGCCGGACATCCGCTTCGTGGTCCACGCCGATCTGCCCAAGAGCATCGAACAGTACTACCAGGAGATAGGCCGCGCGGGACGCGACGGCCTCGACTCGCACGCGCTGCTCCTCTACTCCTACGGCGACGCCGTCAAGATCCGCGCCCTCCTGGCCGCGGGCGCCTCCGAAGCCGCCGCGGCTCGCGCCCAGGAGGAATACGCCGGGAGCGAAGGCTCCGGCGCCGAGGAGCGGCAGAGCGCGATGACGGCGGAGGCCTCCCTCCGCGACATGCTGCGTTATGCGGAATCGTCTTCCTGCAGGAGGGCGGCGGTGCTGGCGCACTTCGACGAGACCTATCCGGCCGCCGACTGCGGCTCCTGCGACCGCTGCGCGCCGGGGGAGGCCGAGGCCGAGGCCGACGTCACCGTCCAGGCCTACAAGTTCCTGTCCTGCGTGAAGCGGACCGGCGAGCGCTTCGGGGCGGGCCACGTCGCGGACGTGCTCATCGGCTCGAAGAATGAACGCGTCCTGGGTCTGGGACACGCCTCGCTGTCCACCTACGGCATCGGCAAGGAATGGACCAGATCGCAGTGGATCGATCTTTCCCGGCAGCTCGTCGCCTCGGGCTACCTCGGGCGCGACGAGGAGTATCAGGTACTCTCGCTCAGGCCCAAGGCCTACGAGACCTTCCGGGACAAATCGCCGGTTCGGGGCGTCGTGCCGGCCCGCGGCCGGGACAAGGCCGCCGGCGCGGCCGCGGCCGCGGCGCGACTGCCCGCCCGGGAGGCCTCGGGAGCCGATCTCCGGCTCGAACGCTCCCTGCGCGAGCTGCGCAAGGCCCTGGCCGACGCCTCCCGCGTCCCGCCCTACGTCATCTTCTCCGATCGCACGTTGCGCGAACTCGTCTCGCTCCGCCCCGGGAGCTCCGGGGAGCTGCGCTCGGTGTTCGGCCTGGGACCCGTGAAGACCGAGCGCTACGGAGCCGAACTCCTCGCGGCGATCGCCGCGGCCAACCGGGACTGAAGCTCCGGACTCGACCAAGGCGAGCGGGAGGTCCTTGCCTCCGCCCTATTTCATTACTATTTTTATAATGTATCCCTTTCGGGCCGATACCCGCACCTCGTGGGCGGGAGCGGTCGAAGGAGCAGTCGTGAACAAAATCGGCATAGTGATATCGGCGGCCATGGCCTTGTTCCCCATGGGCTTGGCTGCCGACCCCCTGATACCCGCCGCGGCGGGACTCCAGACGGCGCTCTTCGCCGGAGGCTGCTTCTGGAGCATGCAGTCGGCCCTGGAAAAGGCCTACGGCGTGGTGAGCGCCGTCTCGGGCTATTCGGGCGGCAGGAACGCGAACCCCACGTACGAGAACTACGCCGAGAACGGCCACGTCGAAGCGGTGCAGGTTCTCTTCGACCCCTCGCGCATCGGCTACAAAGCTCTCCTGGACGTCTACTGGCGCCACACCGATCCGACCGATCCGGGCGGGGCCTTCGTGGACCGGGGCCCCCAATACCGGCCCATAATCTTCTACGAGAACCGGGAGCAGGAAGCCGAAGCCGAGGCCTCGAAGGCGGCGCTCGCGAAATCGGGCGTCTTCAAGCGCCCCATCGCGACCGAGATCCTGCCGGCTCCCGCCTTCTATCCCGCCGAGGACTACCACCAGGACTATCCCAAGAAGAATCCCGCGGCCTACGAGTTCTATTACGACCACTCCGGAAGGGCCGAATTCTTCACGTCGATCTGGGGCAAGGAAGGGGCCCTCGACCCCAGCGCTCCCCCCTCGGCTCCTTCGGGGAACTACGTCAGGCCCTCGGAGGCGCGGCTCAAGCGTAGCCTCGACCCGGAACAGTACGACGTGACCCAGCGAGAAGGCACCGAGCCGCCGTTCCAGAACCGCTATTGGAACAACGAAAAGCCCGGCATCTACGTCGACGTCGTCTCGGGAGAGCCCCTGTTCAGCTCGCGCGACAAGTTCGACTCCGGCACCGGCTGGCCCAGCTTCACCCTGCCCCTGGCGCTCTCGAACATCGTGCTGCGGAGGGACCGAAGCGAGGGCATGCTGCGAACGGAGGTGCGGAGCAGATACGCAGACTCGCACCTGGGCCACCTCTTCGACGACGGCCCCGCCCCGACCGGCCAGAGGTACTGCATGGATTCGGCGGCCCTGCGCTTCATTCCCCTCGCGGACATGGAGCGCGACGGCTACGGCGCGTTCGTCAAGGACGTGCGCTAAAGCTAGTCCGAAGGAGCCGGGCCGAGCGGGAGCCCCGGCCCCTCCGCGAGCACCCCGGATTCTTCGTACTCCGCGACGAGCGAGTCGACGAGTTCCTGGACCGGCACGATTTTCTTCACGCGCGGTGCGTTGGCCCCGGCGAAGGCGAAGCCCTGTTCGAGCCGCCCCTTCTGCGCGTTGAGCAGCGCCAGCGAGATGCAGTACGGCGCCTTTTCGAAATCGCAGGTCACGATGCAATGGTAGGGACAGGCGAAGGGCTTGCGCTCCCCCTGCTCAACCGAGTCCAGGAAGGGATTGCGTATGGCCCGTCCCGGCATGCCGACGGGGCTCTTGATGATCTCGAGGTCTCCCTCTTCGGCGGCCACGAAGGCCTCCTTGAAGGCCTTCGCCGCGTCGCACTCGTCGGTCGCGACGAATCTCGTGGCCATCTGCACGCCCGCGGCGCCGAGCTCGAGGAATTTCCGGATGTCGGAACCGCTGAAGATCCCGCCGCCCGCGATCACCGGGATCTCGCGCCCCTCGGCCTCGGCGTAGGGCCGAACCGCCGCGACCACCTCCGGCAGGACCTTTTCGAGACGGTAGTCGGGATCGTCCAGCTGCTCGGGCTTGTAGCCCAGGTGCCCGCCCGCCCTGGGTCCTTCCACGACGAAGGCGTCGGGGAGGTAGTCGTACTTGTCGAGCCAGCGCTTCGAGATGAGAGCGGCGGCCCGCCCGGATGAGACTATGGGCACGATCTTGGTGAGCGAGCCCTTGACCAGCTCCGGAAGGCTCAGGGGAAGGCCCGCTCCGGCGAAAATCACGTCGATCTTCTCCTCGACGGCGGTGCGGACCATGTCGGCGAAGTTTCTCAGGGCCACCATGATATTGACGCCGATGACGCCCGGGCTGAGCTCGCGGGAGCGCCTGATCTCGCGGCGGAGCGCGCGTATGCTGGCCCCGAGGAAGTCGGTGAAGCCGTCGGGCTCGAGAAGGCCGATGCCGGCGGCGGCGATCACGCCGATGCCGCCCGCGTTGGCCGTGGCCGCGGCGAGACCCGACAAGGAGATCCCGACGCCCATTCCGCCCTGCACGATCGGAATCCGGGCGACCAGATTGCCGATCGACAGGCTTTTGAGCCTCTTCATAGTCACAGGGTCTCCTTCCGGCGGTTCGTGCCGGTCCATTCCTGACAATATTACATAATTTGACCTCGTGTCAAAGAAAAGGTTGCAGTTCAGCGGGCGCGCAGATACTGGGGCGGGACGCCGCCGGGGATGGCCACCGGCTCGTTCCGGCCGTCCAGGCTCGCGGCGCCGAGTTCGCGGCCGGCCTGCCAGGGCCAGCCGGGGTTGCGCAGAAGCTCTCGCCCGAGAAGGACGAGGTCGGCCGCCTCTTCGGCCAGGACGGCCTCGGCCTGGGCGGCCCCGGTGATGAGGCCGACCGAGCCGGTGGCTATGCCCGCCTCCTTGCGGATGGCGGCCGCGAAGGGCACCTGGTACCCCGGCCCGGCCGTCACTTTTTGCCAGGGCACGAGGCCGCCGGATGAGACGTCGATGAGGTCCGCCCCCCGCTGCTGGAGCATGCGGGAAACCGCCACGCACTGCCCGAGGTCCCAGCCTCCCTCGGCCCAATCCGTCGCCGAGAGGCGCACGATGACGGGCTTGTCGACCTTCACCGCGGTTCTGACGGCATCGTACACCTCCAGCAGGAATCTCGCGCGGTTCTCGAGGCTCCCGCCGTACTCGTCCTTTCGCCGGTTCGAGAGAGGCGAGAGGAACTGGTGGATGAGATACCCGTGGGCGGCGTGAATCTCGACGAGATCGAAGCCCGCCTCGTCGACGCGGCGGGCGGCGGAGGCGAAGGCGTGGACCAAGGCCGCGATACCCGCGTGGTCGAGCTCGCGCGGCATCGGATCGCCCTCGCGGTAGGCTATCGCGCTGGGGGCGAAGGTCTCCCAGCCGAGCGAGCCGGGGCCGGGCGCTATGGCCTTATCGCCCTCCCAGGGCCGGGAAATGCTGGCCTTGCGGCCCGCGTGGGCGATCTGTATGCCGATGGCTCCGCCCTGGGCCTTGACGAAGGCCGCGATCCGGGCGAGGGCCGCCGTCTGCTCGCCGCTCCACAGGCCCAGATCGAAGGGAGTGATCCGGCCCCGCGGCTCGACCGCGGCGGCCTCGACGATTATCAGCCCCAGGCCGAGCGCGGCCCGGGACCCGTAATGGGCGAGATGCCAGTCCTGGGGCATGCCGTCCAGCGCCGAGTATTGGCACATGGGCGACATGACTATCCTATTCCTCAGTTCGAGTCCGCGCAGGCGAAGACTTCTGAATAGAGTCGGCGCGCCGGAATCGAGCGCCTCGTCGTTGTTGTTCATGCTTGCCCTCCTCCGTCTATCAAGATACAGAGTTACGTCCCCTTAAGAAAGGCCGGGGCCGAAAGTCCCCTGCTTTCGGCCGGCGGTACGATTCCTCCTTGCGCAATTCTTGACGGCCCGCCTTGCTGATCGAATTTCTTCTGGTAAAGGGGATTTCACCACCCCCTATCCTTTTAGCCAACAGTCTTTCGGAAGAAACACAAATGCCTCGTCATTGATACCGATATCCCCCCGTGTTAGACTCGGATGCACAAAGGGGCCAATCGACCCTGCGAAGCCGGAGTGCAAACCATGGATGATACCCAGGGACAACCATTCATAACGCTCCTCTCTCTCTGCCTCCATGTGATCACGGCTTTCATCTTCGCGTCCGGTTTTCCGAGACTCGGCCTACCGGCCTATTGGCTCGGGGAGTCCCTATGGTGCTTCGCGTTTTCGGCCCTACTCGCCACTCTATCCTTTTTCTTTCGAAGAAAAGTATCCATCACCGCCTTTCTGTCGGCGAGGATTTTTATCTTCGCGATTTTGGCGATGCCGCTAGGTTCATCGCTCTGGCTCATCTTTGGCTTGGCCTTTGCCCTGGTCCTCGACGCAGGCGCAAGCCTCTCTCTCAATGCGGGCACGGCGATCGGCGCGGCCGTGGCCGCGATATGTCTTCTCAGGACAGCCCTGCCCCTCCAGGCGTGGAATAAAGATATCCCGGGCAGATTCTCCTCCGAGAACATTTTCGGAATCGCCTCACTTGTCCTCGTATTTTTGCTTATCCGGATGGTAAGTGCGCTGCGAGTACGGGCGCTGCGGGACGCCGAGCTGATGAGGCAGCTGAACGATTCCATACTCGCCCTTACGAGCGCCAACAGGGGGTTCCTCAGCTACGCATCGGAGGTCGAGAGATCGGCCATTGCGAAGGAGCGCAAT
>JAJXZP010000242.1 GCA_021779995.1 bacterium
AGAGCCCTTCGTGCTGCTCGGCTCCGAAGGCGCCGCCTCGGAGGAGCCGGCCGCCCCTGCCTGCGCCTCGGCGCCCGCCGGCCGCGCGCCGGCCGCGCGCAGCGCCAGCGCGGCGGCCTTGAAGGCCGCTTCGGCGCGGTGGTGGGCGTTCGCGCCCCGCTCGACATCGACGTGGAGCGTCAGGCGCGCGGAATAGGCGAAGCTCGACAGGAAATGTTCGGCGTTCTCGCCCTGCATCTCGCCGAGGCTCGAAGAGCCGAGGCCCAGGTCGATCGCGGCGTAGGGCCGCCCCGAGACGTCGAGCACGGCCCGCGCCAGAGCCTCGTCGAGGACGGCGAAGGCCGAGCCGAAGCGGACGCAGGGGCCGCCGTCAGCCAGCGCGCGCGCGAAGGCTTCGCCGAGGAGGATGGCGCAGTCCTCGACGCTGTGGTGGTCGTCGATCCAGAGGTCGCCCCGGCACAGGAGCTCCAGTCCCCAGCCGGCGTGGAAGGCCAGGCTCGACACCAGGTGATCCAGGAAGCCGATGCCGGTGTCCACCCTCACGAGCTCTGCCCGGTCCCTTCCGCCTTCGCCTCCGTCGAGGTCGAGGAGGACGAGGACCTCGGTCTCGCGGGTGGTCCGGCGCAGCGCCGAGCGGCGCGGCGCGCCACCCCTGTCGTCTTGCGCGCTCATAGGTACTCCTTGACGCTCTTCAGGGCGTCGGCGAGCCGGGCGAACTCCGCCGGATCGCCCGGACAGGTTATGCGAACGAGTCCGTTCCGCTCCGGCCTGGTCGGCCAGCTGCGGATCAGGATTCCCGTTTTCGCCAGGGCCGCCGCCAGGCCGACGCTGTCTTTCACCCAGGCGCCCACGAAGTTGGCCTCGCTCGGCCAGGTCCTCGCGCCGAGCGCGAGAAGGAGGCCCCGCAGCGAATCCCGCTCTTCGCGGACCCTCGCCACCCGCTCCTTGAGCGAGCGGTCGTTCTTCAGGGCGGCGAGGGCCGCGGCGAGGCTGGTGCTGGCGGCGGGGTAGGGCGGCCCCGCCTTCTTGATGCGCGGCACCATATCGCTCGAGGTGACGGCCCAGCCCACGCGGAGACCCGCCAGGCCGTAGGCCTTGGAAAAGCTGCCCAGCACGGTGCAGCCTTCCAGCTCGAGCGCCCGTCGGTACACCGTCTGATCGCCGGCGAAGTGCGAGTAGGTAGCGTCGAAGAGGATGGGCGCCCCGGCCGCGGCGACGGTGAGGAGGTCCTCGACGCCGAGCACCCCGCCGCCCGGATTGTCGGGACAGGCGAAGGCCACGAAGGCCGGCTTGAGCTCGCGCGCCGCCCGGGCCAGGTCGGCGGCGGGGAAGGGCGCCTCGGGGGCGCGCGGCACCGAGACGTAGCCGCCCCCTGCGCGCTGCGCCGAGTCGGCGTAGGACTCGAAGGCCGGATCGGTGCCGAGCACCTTGTCTCCGGGGCCGACGAGGATCCGCGAGTAGCGTTCGATGATGTCGTCTCCTCCCGCCGAGACCACGACCCGCGAGGCGTCCACCCCGTGGTACTCGGCCAGGGCGGCTTCGAGGGGCCGCGGATCGGGATAGCGGCGCGCGGCCTCGATGTCGAGGAACTCCGCGTAGGCGGCGGGGGCCGGATCGGGCCGGCCCTCGTTGGCGTCGAGCTTCAGTATTTCGCGCATCGCACGGCCCTCAGGGCACGAGCTGGGCGAGCGCCGTCACGACGATGTCCTCGCCGCCCAGGCGCTTGATCTCGGGGATGAGCACGGGCAGGTCGGCGCGGGGCGCGGCGACCTTGACCGCGAAGGCCTTCCCTCCCTGGAGGGTCGACACCGTGGGAGCGCGCAGGCAGGGCAGGTAGGCGGTGAGGCGCTCCAGGTTGTCGGCGCTGACGTTGATCTCGAGCATCACCCTGCGCCTCGCCTCGAGCACCGCGGTGAGGAGGAGCACCATGGTGTCTACGGCCTCGCGCTTGGCGGGATCCGCGGCGGCCTCGCGCGAGGCATAGAGCCGGGTCGAGCTCGACATGATCTCGTCGACGATGACGAGGCCGTTGGCGCGCAGGGTCGAGCCCGTGGCCGTGTTGTCCACGATGACGTCGGCATCCTCGGGCGGGAAGACCTCGGTCGCCCCGTAGGAGCGCACGAAGAGCGCGTCCGGGGCGCGCGTCGCCATCCAGGCGCGGGCGATGGTCTCGTACTCCGAGGCGACCACCAGCCGCCTGCCGCCCGTGCCCTTCCCCGAGAGCTTCCCGTTCCGCACGAGGTCCGCGGGGGCCGCCGCGACCACGCGCACCGGATCGAGGCCCGTGTCGAGCAGCTCGACGAGGTCGGAATCCAGTTCGCGCGCCCAGTCGGCCCCGGCGAAGCCCAGATCGCGGCTGCCGACCGTGAGCATCTCGACGATGTTTTGGGGCTTGAGGATTTTCGTTTCGAAGGAAAAGCCGCCGCCCGAGCCTGCGCGGGTCCCGACCGCGGGCCGGTAGCCGCGCTCGGCGACGCGGACCGCCAGCCCCGCGTCGCCGAGCAGGCGGAACACGCCCTCCTCCATGCGACCCTTGGGCAAACCCAGTTTGACGATAGTCGGACTGTCCTGCATCGTGGACTCCTTTCGATCCCGCCCGGAATCGACCGCCTCGATGGACGGCGATCGGTCGGTCTCGGAAAGGGCCCGGAGGGCCGTCCCAGAAAAACCGAAGCGCCGGCCACTCGGGCCGGCGCTTCCGTCGCGTTGCGCTGTCTATCGCGCCTCTACGCCACGGCACCACACGGCCCGAGTCTATGATGGCCGTGATGATGATGGAGGCTGAGGGGGCACGTGCGCGAATCTGCAAACATTGTAGTTGAATATTTATACAGTCCGGCTCGGAATGTCAAGAGCCGGACCGCCGCCGAATCCCGCGCGTTTTCTCGGGATTCGGCGGCAGGGGAGGCCCGTCGTATCCGAGGCAGGTCCGCGGCGCCGTGCTGTTTCCCTGCGCCGTGTTTTTCCCTAGCGCCGGCCGGGGCTTAAATCTGACAAAAACAGTTGTATTAATGATCTCCCCTGGGTAAATTCGCTTAAGCTCCGGCGATGCTTCCCCTAGCCGGGGCGGGAGGTACTGCATGAGAAGATCGATTGTGAGAGGACTGGCGCTGACCTTGCTGGCGGGTTTCTTCGCCGTCGCCGCATGGAGTCAGTCAGGCGATACGATTCTGGCCGGGACCGGCGCGAACGGCGCCGCCATCCTCACCGATGCCAGGGGCATGACGCTCTACATTTTCACGAAGGATCCGAACGGGAAGAGTGTCTGCAACGGCGGCTGCGCGAAGGCCTGGCCGCCGTTCCACGCTTCGACGATTTCGGTGTCCCCGCCCCTGAGCGCCGCCGACTTCGGCAGCATCGTGCGGGACGACGGAACGCCGCAGACCACCTTCCGCGGCTGGCCGCTCTACTATTGGTTCAAGGACAAGCAGCCGGGCGACATGACCGGCCAGGGAGTGGGAAAGGTCTGGTACGTCGTCGACCCCGCCAAGCTGGCCGCCAAGGTCGCCACGCCCCCCAAGAGCGGAGCGTGGTGAGACCCGGTCACGGGGCATTCGTGATGTAGCGTTCGAGCTGCCCGATCTCGAAGGCCTGCTGCGAGATGAGCGATTCCTGCATCTCGAGCACGGCCTTGACCACGTCGCCGATGGAAATGACGCCCACGGGTCTCTCCCCCTCGAGCACCGGAAGGTGGCGGATGCGCTTCTGCGTCATGAGGGTCATGCAATCCGCTATGCTGGTGTCCGGTTGGACGTAGAGCACGTGGGCCGTCATTATCTCCCTCACCTTGGTGGTGTCGCCCGATCGCCCCTTGATGATGATCTTGCGGACGAAGTCCCGCTCCGAAAAGATCCCCGCCACCTTGCCCTTCTCGTCCATGACGAGAACCGCCCCCACGTTCTTGTCCGCCATGACCTCGAGAGCCTCGTAGAGAGTCGCCTCCGACCCCACGCTGATGATCGAGCCGCCCTTGACCGCGAGAATGTCCTTGACCTTTTCCATGGACCGCCTCCTGGCATCGACACTCCGACCTCAATCCTAGACCGTGGAGAACCTGCGTGCAAGGCCGAGTTCGAGGGTGGTTGGTTAGGATACTATTCGCTCGATACGGGCGAGGGCGATCGAGGCGGCGGCCGAGTCCGGGCAGGCCGGCGCGGCGGAGCGATGCGGGAAGCGCTCGCCGAGGGGCGGAATCAAAATTCACGGATTTCTTGCACCCATCGCGGTTTCGACTAGAATAGAGGGTGAGGCCTTTCAACCCCCGTTTCTTCAAAAGTCGTCCGGTTTCTGAGGCGGCCTCGGATAAGAATCCCAAAATAGCGATAGTATGCGCTCTCGGCATGCGGGATTGACGTCGTTACCGCTTTCGGTCAGTCCCAAGCAGGATCGGCGATCAGTCGAGTGTGCCAATGCAGACCCGGATAGGCGGTTTGCGGAAAGGAAGGTTCCATGAAGAAGATCTCGCTCACGATTCGGATCGCGGTTTTGGTGAGTGTCCTCGTCGCGGTGCTCATAGGCGCGGTGCTCGCCGTCGTCGGCGTCGCCCTGAAGAGCGATATCGAATCCCTCCTGTCGACGGAGAACATCCAGGTCGCCCGGGCCCGCGCGGGTCAGATCGACCAGCTCATCGAGACGCACTTTCGCGAGCTGTCGATCCTCTCGCAAGAGGACGTCATCGTGAGCGGGCGCCCCGCCGCGGCCGAGGCGGCGATCCAGGCCATGAACGGCAAGGTGAGCCCCGATATCAACACCGTCCTCCTGGGCTGGCCCGACGGTCGGGCCACCAC
>JAJXZP010000159.1 GCA_021779995.1 bacterium
GGCGGGGGCCGCAGCCGTACCCGAGACCGCCGCAGGCGCCTGCATCCGGCCGCAGGCGCTTGCGCCTAACGCCGCCAGACCGAGAGCCACCACGACCGCGACGACACGCATAGAGTTTCCACCTTATCGGGTCGCATATCTTCGCGCAGCAGTATAGTTTGCCGACAAGCGGAGCCGCAAGGTCGAAATGCCCCGGGCCCCGGGGGCTTGCGCCGCCGAGCGGGCGATGAACTAGAATCGGAGGCATGGAAACGCTGTCCGTGCCCAATCCCTTTCCCGGCGCCGCGTGCTTTCTGGTCCGCGAGACCGATTCGACCATGCGCGAGGCGCTGAGCCTGGCCAGGGCGGGCCTGCCGCCCGGCAGCCTCGTCGCGGCGGATTTTCAGAGCTCGGGGCGCGGGCGCCTCGAAGGGCGCCGCTGGGAGTCCGAACCGGGCGCCAACCTCCTCTGCACGATCCGCCTCGCGCCCGAGACCGCCGCGCTTCCCGCCCTCCCCCTGCGCGTCGGCGCCGTCCTCTGCGCGGCGACGACCCTGTACTCGATCCGGTGCAATGCGGCCCTCCGCGCCCTTCCCGCCCTGAAATGGCCCAACGATCTGCTGATCGGCGGACGAAAAGCCGCCGGCGTCGTCTGCGAATCCAAACCCGCGGGCGCGGAGGCAGGTCTCTACGTGGGCTTCGGCGTCAACTGCAACCAGACAGCCTTCCCGCCTTCGATCGCCGCCGCAAGCACCTCCCTCGCCGCAGAGCTGGGCGCGCCGATCGACAGATGGCTCCTCCTGGAGCTCTTCCTCGACCTGCTCGCCGGGGAGCTGGCGCGGCATTCATGGAAGGAGGCCGTCGAAGAGCGGCTCTGGAGGCGGGGAAAGCCGGTTCGCTTCCTCCCCGCGCTGGGCGCCGCGGGGGAGGCCCGGCTTTCCGCGGCGGGCGGGGCGGTGACCGGCCTCCTCGAAGGCGTGGACGACGAAGGCTCCCTTCTCATACGGCAGCCGGGCGAGGCGGCCGCCCGCGCCTTCGCCTCGGGCGAGCTTTGCGCGGCGCCGGAGCTGAGTTGACCGAGCGGCCGCCTTCTTATACTGTAAGGACATGAACAGTTCGGGCTCGGATCGGCAGAAAACGCGGAGCGGCTCGCGGCCGAAGGGCGACAGCGGGGCCGGATTCATCGAGCGCCTCTTCGCCGTGTTCGTGGGCATGAGCGACCCCGACAGCGACAAGAAAAAGCTGCTGCGCGCCATAGGCAAGGATCTCGCGCGCTCCCGCTACAAGTTCTACCGCCCCAAGGGCCAGGAAGCCCTGCCCGGCCTCGCCAAGTTCTTCTACGAGATCTACCGCATCGTGGCGCCGGCCCAGGTGCTGCTCGGGAACGCGCAGGTCTCGGGGGCCCTGCGGTCTTTCGTGATCGAGAGCTTCCTCAGCGAGGATCAGCGCGAGCTCACCGAACGCCTCACCGAGGGCCACATCGTGGAGCGGGCCAAGACCCTCGGGATCAAGGAGCTTCAGGAGGAGGTCAAGCAGGACATGACCTCCCTGTTCTCGGTCTTCGACGGCGAGACGAGCCGCCAGATCGACGGCGCCTACAACACCCTGCTCGCCTTCATCAACTTCATCAACTTCGACTTCTACTTCCTCCTCAAGAAGTTCGACTCGTCCATCCCCGAGCGCAATTTCTCCTACCACCCCAAGTTCGAGGCCATAAACTCCGACTACGTCGCGGAGGACATCCAGGACTTCCTCGAGGTCTTCTCCGCGCTGGACTTCCAGACCGACTGGAAGCGGATCTTCGGCGCCTTCCGCGAGTACCGCAAGGCGGACGTGGTGCAGTACGAGGCCTGGGCCAAGTTCCTGCCGGCGGCGATCGACCTGCGCAAGAGCCAGGTGCTCGAGCAGATCGTCAGGCACGCCAAGAAAGACCCGACCTGGAATCCCCAGACCCGCTATCCCGGCGAGCGCATCGTCGAGCCCTTCATGCAAAAACTCAACACCCAGATCGAGACCCTCATCCAGCGGATCGTCCAGGAGCGGCGCAACTCCAAGATCGACGAGATCGCCAAGCAGATTTTCGGGACCTCGGTCGTCCTGCGGATGAAGAACTACACGGAGAAGGCCAACGTCGTCTTCGCGAAGAAGATGCTCGGGGGCTACACCCAGGCTCCCGCGATGAACTTCCTCAAGGCCTACCTCATGGACTTCTTCAAGAAGGACATCCGCGAGCTGGTCGACCTGCTCATCATCCGCGGCCAATGGACCGCGGCGATCCAATCGCAGCAGCTCAGCGACTCCTACCACTCGATCATGGAGATCTCGGACCGCATCATCGAGTTCGACGATTCCCTCGCCGACGACAGCGAGCTGGGCACCAAGATGCGCTCGGCCCTCGCCAAGGCGGAGCGGGACAAGGACGCGCTCAAGTATCTCCGGCAGATGCTCAAGGACACGAACGACAAGGCCACGACCATGATCTCCAAGGCCGCCGTGAATCTCATCGTCATCGGCAAGCTCGTCAAGGCCCTCGTCGAGGACCTCGCCCGCCCCCACCACGAGCTTCTGCTCAACTGGAAGGAAGTCGAGGGCCAGAGCCCCCAGCCCCTCAAGGAGCGTCTCGTCGAGGTGTACAAGAAGATCTACTACATGGTCCAGCTTCTGCAGTTCTTCGTGAAGCAGGAGGCCTGAGACCGCCGAACCCGGGCCGCCTGCCGCGGCACGTCGCGGCGCGGGGTCGCGGCGGGGTCCCGCGCTCTAGACGCGGAGGCGCTCGAACCTGGATCCCAGGCGCTCGGGCAGGCGGCAGCGGATGATGGTCGCCTCGCCGTCGTGCCGCTCCTCGAGCACGGTCGCCTCGCGATGCAGGAGGGCCACCAGGGCGTACTCGGCGTCGGGCACCCGCAGCTCGACGGCGGGATCCGCCTCGGTCAGCCGCTCCTCGATCAGGGACAGCAGCTCGTCCATCCCCTCCCCCGTCTTGACCGAGGTCAGCACCGCCCCGGGATGCCTCGCGCGCCAGGCCTCGAGAAAGTCCTCGGCCGGCACCAGGTCGATCTTGTTGAGCACGAGGACGCGCGGCGCCTCGCCGGCTCCGATCTCGGAGAGGACCCGCTCGGTGGTCTCCATGTGCCGGTCGACCTCGGGGTCGGAGGCGTCGGCGACGTGCACGAGGAGCTCGGCCCCGGCGGCCTCCTCCAGCGTGGCCTTGAAGGCCTCGACCAGGCCGTGGGGCAGGTTGCGGACGAAGCCCACGGTGTCGGTCAGGAGGAGGGCGCCGCCTTTCTTCAGGGCTATGCGCCGCGTCGTCGGGTCGAGGGTGGCGAAGAGCTTGTCCTCGACGTGGACGCTCGCCCGCGTGAGCGCGTTGAGGAGGCTCGACTTGCCCGCGTTGGTGTAGCCGACGATGGCCGCCCGGGGCAGGGAAACGCGCTCGCGGCGGGCGCGCTGGACCTCGCGC
Source organism: bacterium (assembly GCA_021779995.1). Classification (GTDB taxonomy): domain Bacteria; phylum Spirochaetota; class Spirochaetia; order Treponematales; family Rectinemataceae; genus JAJXZP01. The sequence continues at coordinate 3,440 of JAJXZP010000159.1, forward strand.
GAGCGCCGCACCTCCTTGAGCTCGTCCTTGATCTCGTGTATGCGCCGCTCGATCTCGCGGCGGTCGAGCTCGAGCTTCTGCTCGCCCGAGCCTTTGGTGCCGTAGCGCCCGCCGCGCTGCCGGGACAGGGCCTCGTAGGAGTGCGCGAGCCGCGGCAGGGAGTACTCGAGCTGGGCGAGCTCGACCTGGAGCGAGGCCTCGCGGGTGTGGGCGCGCGAGGCGAAGATGCGGATGATGAGCTCGGAGCGGTCGTAGACCTTGAGCTCGGAGAGCTTCTCCCAGTTGCGCTGCTGCACGGGGGAGAGGGTGTGGTCGAAGAGGATCGAGTCGGCCTCGGAGGCCTTGGCCGCGGCGACGACCTCGTCGGCCTTGCCCGAGCCGACGAAGAGCGCGGAGTTGGTCTCGCGGATGCGGACCAGGGAGCGTCCCACGACCTCGACGCCCAGGCTCGCCGCGAGGGAGCCCAGCTCGTCCAAGAGGCTCTCGGCCTCGCTCTTGGGTATCTTGTCGGTCTGGATGCCGATGAGGTAGGTCCGCTCGGGTCGGATGAAGGTGTCGTGAAGCTCGGCCATGGGTCGAAGATAGCTCATTCGGGGAGTTTACAGAAGCCGGCCCGGCCCCCGAGGGCTCGGGCCGGCTTCGCCCCCCCCTACTCCGGCCGGAAGCGCAGGCCCTCGGCCGCGCAGATTCTCCTGGCCAGCTTCCGGCCCTCGATGCCGCAGGGCGGGAGCCCGCCGCCGGGATTCAGCCATTGGCCTATCATGTAGAAGTTGGCCAGGCCCGGCAGGGTTTTCGCTATCGTCCTGCCGAGCGAGCCTCCCGTCGGCAGCCAGCCCTCGAAACTCCCGTGCCGGTTGCCCGTGTAGTGGATGAAGCTGTGGGGAGTCGCGACGTCCACCGTCTCGACCGAGGCCGAGAGCCCCGGCAGGAAGGGCTCGAGCGCGGCTATCACCTTGTTCGCGGTCTCGCGCTTTTCCTCTTCGTAGGCGGCCCGGTCGCGCTCCCGGAGGCCGACCCAGAACCCGTCGCCGTAGGTCTCGATCATGACCGTGGCCGCCGTCTTTCCGGCCGGGGCCATGGAGGGATCGAAGGAGAAGATGCGGATGCTCAAGCGCTTGACCGAGAGGCCGCCGTTCTCGAGCACGAGGGGCTCGGGCAGGGTGAAGGTCTGCATGTGGGGCACCGAGCTCCAGTCCCGGTCGAGCCCGAGACCGAGGTAGATGAGCGAGGGGAAGGGCTTGAGCCCGCCGGCCGGCCGGCCGCGGGGGGCGGGCCCGTCGGCGGGGGCGCCCCCGTGCGCAACCGAGATCGGAA
>JAJXZP010000271.1 GCA_021779995.1 bacterium
GCGGGACCTGACGCCTCGCTCGCCGCGGCCCAGGGCAGCCTCGGCGGCCAGCAAGCCGCGACGCCGCAGCCGAGCCAGGCGACCTCGCCCCGTGTCCCGTCCAAGCCCGCGGCCTCGATCCAGGCAGGCCGAGCCACGGCGGGCCGCGAGGCGGAAATCCGCAGCCGCGGCTCGGCCCCGCAGGCTCGTGTCGCCTCATACCGTGAGCGAACCAAGACGGCGGCTCCCGTCCGGGTGACGGAATACTGGATCCAGGCCGCGAGCTTCACGAGCCGGGACCGGGCCGACGAGCTCAAGCGCGAGCTAGCGCGCAAGGGCATAGCCTCGCTCATTACCGTCAAGGACATGGCCGGCACGAGCTGGTATCGCGTCCGGGTGGGGCCCTACTCGATCAAGGCCGAGGCCGAGAGCTGGCTCGCCAAGGTCCAGTCCGTCCCGAATTGCGGCTCGGCGAACCTCTGGACCGACGTGGCCCTCCGGAGCAGATAAGCCCCCGTCCGCAAAATCGGTTTGACATTCTCCCTTCCCCGCGCTTAACTGATCGGACAAGGGAGATGATATGACCGGTTCGGACTTGATCGACGCGGCGCGGGGCGCCGTACCCTGCGACCTCAATCTCGCCAACTGCAGCCTCCTCGACCTGCTGCGCGGCGAGATCCGCAAGAACGTCACCGTCTCGATCCGGCGCGGGCGCGTGGCGGGCGTGGACGACGGCCTGCGCGCCGACCGCACCCTCGACCTCAAGGGCATGTTCCTCGCCCCCGGCCTCGTCGACTCCCACGTCCACATCGAGTCCTCGATGCTCTCCCCGCCCGAGTACGCGCGGATCGTCGCCCCGATGGGCACCACGGCGGTCGTGGCCGACCCTCACGAGATCGCCAACGTCCTCGGCTACGACGGCATGCGCTACATGCTCTCCTCCAGCGAGGGCCTGCCCATAGACGTGTACTTCATGGTCCCCTCCTGCGTGCCCGCGACGGGCTTCGACACGGCGGGGGCGGCGCTCTACGCCTCGGACATGTATCCCTTCCTGCGCGAGCCGCGGGTGCTCGGCCTGGGCGAGGTGATGAACTACCCCGGCGTCCTGTACAAGGACCAGCATCTGCTGGACAAGATCGCCCTCTTCCGCGACGCGGGCAAGAGCGTCGACGGCCACGCCCCCGGCCTCTCGGGCGGGGCCCTGTCGGCCTACATCGCCGCGGGCATCGGCTCCGATCACGAATGCACCACCCCCGCCGAGGCCGTGGAGAAACTGGGCAAGGGTATGTACATCATGCTGCGCGAGGCCTCGACGGCCAAGGACCTGCGCAAGCTCCTTCCGGCCATCACCCCGGAGACCGCCGCCCGCTTCCTCATCTGCTCGGACGACCGGCACCCGAACGACCTCGTCGACGAGGGCCACATGGACCACGCCCTCCGCCTCCTCCTCGCGGGGGGCGTCGCGCCCCTGGACGCCTTCCGCATCGCCTGCGCCAACCCCGCGCGCTGGTTCAACATTCCTGGTTCGGGCGCCGTGGCCCCGGGCTACAAAGCCGACTTCGTCGTCTTCGAGTCCTTGGCGGACTTTCGGGCCAAGATGGTCTTCAAGGACGGCCTCCTCGTGGCCGAGGACGGCCGGCTGGTGGCCGAGCCGCCCGCGACCCGGGCCCCGGCCCGCGACTCGGTCAACGTGAAGTGGCTCACCGAAGAGGACTTCCGCATACCTCTGCCCGCGGGCGGAGAGCGGCGCATCCGCGTCATCGGGGCCAAGCAGGGCTCGATCATCACGGACGAGCTCCTTGTCGCGCCCAAAGTCGAGGAGGGCCTCTGCGTCTCGGACATCGACCGGGACATCGTCAAGATCTTCGTCATCGAGCGGCACACGGGCTCGGGCAACATCGGCAAGGGCTTCATCTCGGGGCTGGGCATGCGGCGCGGCGCGGTGGGAGGCACCATCAGCCACGACTCGCACAACATGATCGTCGCGGGGGTGGACGACCGCTCCATATTCAAGGCGGCCCGCCACCTTAACAAGATGAAGGGAGGCCTCGTGTTCGCCATCGGCGACGAGGTGATCCTCGACCTGCCCCTTCCCGTCGCCGGGCTCATGAGCGACCGCGACGCGGCCTTCGTGGTCGAGCGCCTGCGCGCCTTCGAGGAACTCTTCATCCGCGAGGGACTCGCGAACAGCACCCCCCTCATGACCCTCTCGTTCATGGCCCTGCCCGTGATCCCTCGCCTCAAGATCACGGACAAGGGCCTCATCGACGTCGATCGCTTCTCGCCGATCGATCTCTTCGCCGAATAGGAGTCCGCCCGGGCCGGGTATGGCGGCGGAGAGCTCTGCGTTCCTGCCACGGCCGGACGGAATCGCTCCGGACAGGATCTGGTCCAGCGTCGAATTTTCCTTGCGCCCTGTGGAAAGTCGTGGTATAAAAGGTATGACGACTGTCAAGTCGTCATGCGGCCCTTCGCCCCTACGTCGATCCAAAGGTGGTGATTTTTTCGTATGTCCGATTCGATATCCGTCATCCGCTCCAAGCCGGTCGCCGACCAAGCCACGGATATTCTGCGTGAGCGCATACGCCGCGGCATGTATCCTCCCGACCAGCGCATGCCCTCCGAGGCCCAACTCGCCGAAGAGCTGCAGATCAGCCGCAGCTCGCTGCGCAGCGCCCTGGCCAGTCTCGCGGCCGAGGGCTACATCCGGCGCCGCCACGGCGACGGCACCTACAGCTGTCTCCGCTCCTTCCAGCTCACCCTGCGCACGGGCAAGGACTGGGACATCGAGCGGCAGATTCTCCAGAGCGGGAGGATCCCGTCCCTGCAGGTCTTCGAAATGGGCCCCCGCCTCGCGACCTCGGACGAGTGCGCCAAGCTGGGCCTCGCGGAAGGCTCGGCGGTCTTCGCCATACGCAGGCTCCTATTCGCCGACGAACGTCCGATCGGCCTGATCGAAAGCCTCATCGACCCGGAAGGCCTCGCGCCCAACATTCCACGCTCGGAAGGAGAACTGCCGTCGCAGCACTTCCTCGAACTGTACCACGAGCGAAAGGCGAAGGAAGGCGAAATCCGTTTCATGGCGGCTTTGGCCGAGGGTGACATCGCCGAGCATCTGGGCACGGAGATCGGGCTGCCCCTGCTGCGCGTGGAGGGTACCTACCACGACGAGCTTCGGCGTCCCTTGCTCCTCATTCGGGAGTGGTATCGCGGCGAGGAGGGCTTCGAACTCCAGGTGGGGCTCCTCCACTCCTAGATTCCTGTCGCGCGAAGATTGACGAATGCAGGGGGACGGCGTATAAGTGGTATGACGACTGTCCTGACTCCGTAGACGTTTTCGCTCACGTGCCAATCGCCTTTGCATAGGGGTTTCGATCGGTTCGGGAGGGATGGAGCGCAACGACCATGACGAAACGATTGCGATTCTTGGTCAATGACCGAATTGTCGAGACCGAAGCCTGGGAAGGTTCGCCGGCTCTCGATTTCATACGAGGGAAACTCGAATTGCCGGGCACGAAGGAGGGCTGCCGCGAGGGCGACTGCGGCGCCTGCGCCGTCCTGCTCGGTGAGCGGGGGCCCGAGGGCGGGCGCTACCGCGCCGTGCCCTCCTGCCTCCTCGCCCTCGGCGAGGCCGAGGAAAGTCATATTGTGACCATCGAGGGACTCTCCTCGGCGGCGAGCGGGGGCATCAATCCCGTCATGCAGGCCATCCTGGGCGAGAACGCCAGCCAGTGCGGCTTCTGCTCGCCGGGCTTCGTCGTGGCCCTGACCTCCTTCCTCCTGGCCGGACCGCCCTTGACCGTCGAGGGGGCCGTGGCCGCCGTCGAGGGCAATCTCTGCCGCTGCACGGGCTACGCGGCCATCCTGCGCGCGGCCGAGCGCCTCATCGAGCGCTTCGCCGACCTGCCCGCCGACTTCAGGCGGCGCGTCGAGGCCCTCGAGAAGGCCGAGGTCGTGCCGCCCTCCCTGGGCGCCTTCCTCCGCGGCGAGCTCCTGGCTCTGGCTTCGGGCGCTTTCGCGAGCCCCGGCTCTGGCCGCGCGTCGGCGGGCGCCGGGGCCGCATCTCGCGGAGCGAGCGCAGCGGAGGCTGGGGGCGGCGCCGCGCCGGAGGGCGAATCGGGGAGAGGGGCCATCCTGCGGCTCGGCGGGGGCACGGACTTCTTCGTCCGCAATCCCGACCCCGAGGCCCTGCGCGACGCGGCGGGCGGCGAGTATCCGCGCGTGAGCCTCGTCGACCGAAAGGCCGAGCTGCGGCACGTCAGGCGCCTCGTCGTGGACGGCTCCGAGCGGCTCCAGGTCGGGGCCGCCCTCGCGCACGGGCCTTCCCTTGGGCACGGAGCGCGCGGCCTCGGCCACGCGCGAGGCGGCGAAGCGGGCCACCTCGGGCCGGGACTCGAAGGCGGTCCGCACTCCTTTCAGGATCTCCCAATACGCCGCCTCGACGCTCTCCGGGGTCTTCTCCCCGGAGAAGCGGGGCAGGCGCGCGCCGAAGGCGGTCTCGAAGGGCTCGAGCGCCTGGTAGAACGCCTCGGAGCAGAACGCGTGACCCGCGCCGTGGGAGGCCTTGCCCTCGATGCCGTAGCGCCAGCCCTTGGTGGTGCGGTACACGACCGCCGTCGGAAATCCGTTGTCGAGCGCGAGCGCGGCCTCCTGCGCCGCCATCACGCGGCGGAAGTCGCTGCCGTCGCCGGCCTCCACCAGGTTCCAGCCGTGGACCACCATCAGCTCGCGCGGGTCCCACTGGACGTAGTCGCCGGGCTGGTCGCCCT
>JAJXZP010000155.1 GCA_021779995.1 bacterium
TGCCGGTCGCGATCGAAGTGGTGCGCCACCGCCGCGCGAAGAAGCGCGCGTAGCTCTCGCCTCCAGGCGGCCTGAGCGGAGGCACACGATGTGCCGGAGCGAACCATCAGGCGCGGACGCGGACGACGGGGATCTCGACCTCGTTGATCGGCCGTCCGTCCTCGGCGGACGACTCGAACACGTACAACAGGGCCGGTCCGGTCGCCGTCGGGTCGAACGGGAGCGAGACGTCGTAGGTGCCACGCGTGCCGGCGCCAAGAGCGGCGGCGTCGCGCGGAAGGAGGGCGTCAAGGCCGCCGGCGCCACGCGTGCCGCCGCTAAGGCTGTAGGTGCCACGCGCGGCGGTGCCAAGGCCGCGGCTCGCGCCTCGGCCGGGACGGCCGCGAAGAAGTCGACCGTCGCCGCGCCGGCCTCCACGGCAGCGGGCAAGCGACGCCCGGGGCCCAAGCCCGCGGCCGTCTCCGGAAAGAAAAAGCGCGCCTGACCCGGGCCTAGCCCTGCCCGACGGGGGCGTCGGCGAAGGGGTTGGCGCGCTCGAGCACCTCGCGCAGCACCGCGTTGTCGGCCGAGAGGAGGGCGGGATCGGCTTCGACGATCGCGAAGGCCTCCGAGCGAGCCGTCTCCAGAATGCGGGCGTCGCGGACGGGGTCGGCTATCGTGAGCCGCAGGTAGCCGGACTGGGCCGTCCCGGCGAGCTCTCCGGGCCCGCGGATGCGCAGGTCCTCCTCGGCCAGGGCGAAGCCGTCGGTGCTCGCGAGCATGGCCTTGAGCCGGGCCTTGGCGTCGGCCGTGAGGCCGTCGGCATAGACGAGAAAGCAGTACGACTGATCCGAACCCCGTCCCACGCGCCCGCGCAGCTGGTGCAGGGCCGCCAGGCCGAAGCGCTCGGCGTGCTCCACGACCATCGCGGCGGCGTTCGGCACGTCGACGCCCACCTCGACCACGCTCGTGGCCACGAGAATCCTCGTCCTCCCCGCGACGAAATCGTCCATCGCGCGCCGCTTTTCCTCGTCCTTCAGCCTCGAATGGATGAGGCCGAGGGGAAACTCGGGGTAGACCTCGGTCCGCAGCCGCTCGGCCATGGCCTCGGCGTTCTTGAGCTCGAGGCGCTCGGACTCCCCGATGAGGGGGTAGACGAAGTAGGCCTGCCTTCCCGCGGCGAGGAGCCCGCGGACGAACTCGTAGACCCGTGCCTCGTTCCCGACCTTGGTCAGGTGGGTGACCACGCTCTTGCGCCCCGGCGGCATGGTCCGGATCGTCGATACCTCGAGGTCGCCGAAGACGGTGAGCGCCAGGGTGCGGGGAATGGGGGTCGCGGTCATCATGAGGAGGTCGGGCAGGGAGCCCTTGCGCCCGAGGGCCAGGCGCTGCAGGACGCCGAAGCGATGCTGCTCGTCGACCACCGCCAGGGCGAGGCGGCGGTACTCGACCTCCTCCGAGAAGAGGGCCTGCGTGCCCAGGACGAGGTCGATCCGGCCTTCGCGCAGGGCCGCGAGGAGGGGGGGGCGCGCGGCGTCGTCGACGTTGCCGCTCAAAAAGGCGAGCCTGACGCCCAGCGGCTCCAGGAGCCGGGCCGCGGTGGCCGCGTGCTGGCGGGCGAGCAGCTCGGTGGGCGCCATGAAGGCCGCCTGGCCCCCCGCCTCGATCGCGTCGAGGCAGGCGAGGAAGGCGACCAGCGTCTTGCCCGAGCCCACGTCGCCCTGGAGGAGCCGCGACATCGGCCGGCTCTCGCCCATGTCGCGGGCGATCTCCTCGGAGGTCTTCACCTGGTCGGCGGTGAGCTCGAAGGGGAGCCGCTCGACGAGGCGCGACTTCAGGAGGCCGCGCACCGGCGGCCGCGGAACCTCGGCCTCGCGCCGGCGCATGGCCCGGCGGGCGATCGCCACCTGGAAGTAGAAGAGTTCCTCGAAGATGAGGCTCCGGCGCGCCTCCTCCAGGCGCCGGCCGTCCTCGGGGAAGTGCGCCGAGGCGAGGGCCTCGCGCTTGGGCAGGATGCCGTGCCGCTCGCGCAGGGCCGGGGGCAGCTCCTCCTCGACCCGCATGCCGTACTCGGTCAGGGCGCGCTTGACCAGGCGGCGCATCTGCCCCTGCTGGAGCCCCTCGGTGAGCGGATAGACGGGCAGAATGGCGGAGACGCCGGCGGACTCCCCCTCGAGGCGCTCGACCTCGAAGGAACTCGACTGGATGTCGCCGTAGCGGTACTGGAACTTGCCCGTGACGACGGCGCGGGCGCCGATGGGCAGGCTCTGCTCGAGGAAGGGGCGGTTGAAGCAGACGAGGATGGCCGTCCCCGACTCGTCGCGGATCCTGATCTTGAGCGTGCGCATGCGGGCGAAGCCGAACCACTCGTGGTCGACGACCTCGGCTATCGTGTGCACGCGCTCGGATGAGGCGAAGGAGGCGAGGGGGACGAAGCTGGAGCGGTCGTCGTAGTCGCGGGGGTAGCGGAGGAGGAGGTCCGCCACCGTGGAGATGCCGAGACGGGCCAGGCGCTCGGCTATGGAGCGCCCGACCCCGCTTAAGACGGTGACCGACTGGCCGAGCTCGCGCAGGAACACGGCTCTACGGTATCATGCCGGGGCCCGATGCAAAAGCCCGCCCTGGCCTGCCGGCGATCGCGCGCGGCCGCCCGCCTTGCCGCCCGGGGCCGCGGATGCTACGATCCCTACTACGGTGTTGAAAAAGGCTAAGGAGCCTTTTTCAACACTACCTTAATTTCTCAATTGCGTAGAAAACCGTAAGGTTTTCGAGCAATTGCATAGCAGGTTGTTGGAATGCTTCGAGTATTTCAACAGCCTGCTAAGGTGTCCAAGCGAAAACAATCGGGAGAGATCATGAACAAGGATCTTGCGCGGCTCGTCGAACTCGACCGCGGGCGCTGCCTCGTGGCGCACATCGGGGCCCTGCTGGGCTGGGACCAGGAGACCTGCCTGCCCTCCGCCGGGATCGAGGAGCGCTCCGAGCAGCTCGCCCTCGTCCAGACGCTGGAGCACGAGAAGGCGACGAGCCCGGAGATCGGGGACCTGCTGACCCGACTCGGCTCGACAACGGAGAATCCGCTCGGGGCGGCGGCGCTCGGGACGACGGAGCGCGCCTACCTGCGCGTCGCGCGCCGCGAGTACGACAAGGCCACGAAGCTCCCGGGCGAGCTGGTCGCCGAGTTGGCCCGCGCGACCAGCCTCTCGCAGTCGGCCTGGGCCGAGGCGCGTCGGCGCAGCGATTTCGCGGCCTTCGCGCCCCACCTCTCGAAGATGGTCGAGCTGAGCCGGCGCGTCGCCTCCTGCCTGGGCCCCGAGCGCAGGCCCTACGACGTCCTCCTGGACCTCTACGAGCCGGGCAGTACCGAGGACTCCGTCGCCGCGGTCTTCTCCTCCCTCCGCGCCGACCTGGGCATCCTGCTCGACAAGATCCGCGGCCGCCCCCAGGTCGACGACGCGGCCCTTCATCGGAGCTGCCCCGCCGTCCGCCAGGCCGAGCTGAGCTCCTGGCTCATGGACGTCCTCGGCTACGACCGCTCGCGGGGCAGGCTCGACACGACGGCCCATCCCTTCACCACCACCCTCGGCCGCGACGACGTGCGCATCACGACGCGCTATATCGAGAATTACTTCCCTTCGAGTCTCTTCTCCACGATCCACGAGACGGGGCACGCGTTGTACGAACTCGGCATCGACCCCGACCCGGCCTTCGCCCGCACGCGGCTTTCGGAGGCCGCCTCGATGGCGGTGCACGAGTCGCAGTCGCGGCTCTGGGAGAACCTGGTCGGGCGCTCGCTGGGCTTCTGGAAACTCAAGTACGAGAGGCTCGTCAGCCTGACCGGCGGCTGCCTCGAGGGAGTAAGGCTCGACGATTTCTTCCGGGGGGTGAACAAGGTCGAGCCCTCGCTCATCCGGACCGAGGCCGACGAGGTGACCTACGCTCTCCACGTCATCCTGCGCTTCGAGCTCGAGGGCCGGCTCATCGCGGGCACGCTTGCGGTGAAGGACCTCCCCGAGGCCTGGAACGCCAAGATGAAGGAGCTGCTCGGCCTCGCGCCGCCCGACGACGCTCGCGGCTGCCTCCAGGACATCCACTGGTCCATGGGCTCCTTCGGCTACTTCCCGAGCTACGCCCTCGGCAACCTCTACGCCTCGCAGTTCTGGGCGGCCATGAAGGCGTCCATCCCTTCCATAGAGCAGGAGATCGAGGCGGGCAATCACGCCGCCGTCCTGGCCTGGCTGCGCGAGCAGGTGCACACCCCGGGTGCGGCCTACCTTCCGGGCGAGCTGGTCGAGCGCGCCACGGGCTCTGCCTTGGATGCGCGGCATTTCGTGGCCTACCTGAACGGGAAATACGCCGCGGTGTACGGGTTCTAGGGGCGACCGGTGCCGGGTCCGGGCGTCGAGGCGAGTCCTTTCCTCTGGACGGCCCTGGCGGCCCTCTGCGCGGGGCTGGCGGCGGGCCAGGCGCTCGGCGCGGCGCGCCGGTACGCGGCGAACGCGCGCGCGCGCGCGGAGAGCTCGCCCGGCTCCGCTCAGGCGCTCTCGGCGAAGGTGCGCGCGAGCTCGGGCGCGGAAGTTGAAGGCCGGACACCGGAGCACGACGACGCGAAATTGCGCGCGCGCGGGAGCGCGCCGCGGCCGTACTCGGAAGCCGGCTCGGGCCGCCTCGCGCGCGCCCTCGCCTTCGCGAGCCTGGGTATCCTGGCCCTCGCCGCCCTGCTCGTGCTG
>JAJXZP010000059.1 GCA_021779995.1 bacterium
CGCCGCGACCGGAGAGGTCGCAGGGCTCGGAGCCGCCGGCGAGGCCGGAACCGCGGCCGCCGGGGCGGGCTGGGCCGCCGCCGCCTTCTCGGCCGCGAGCTTGGCCTGGTCGGCGGCGAGCTTTTCCTGGGCGGCGGCCAGCTCGGCCTTCTGCTTGTCGACCTCGGCCTGCTTCTGGGCGGCCTCGCGCTCCTTGAGGCCGGTCATGGCCTGGCGCTCGGGTATGCCCTTGCCCGGTTGGGCGCGCAGGCTCTCGGTGACCTGGGGGCTCGCGACCGCGCTCGTGTTCACCGCTCCGAGCTTGCCCGGAGCCGGGGCCGCGCCGAGCGGGATGAGGATGCGGCTCTTGCCTGGCCACTCGCTGTACACGAGGGCGAGACCGGCGTTCTGCGCCGTGAGTTCCTTCTGCACGACCGGCTTGTACTTGGAAGAAATGTACGCCATGTCGCCGCGGTAGACGGCGTTATAGACGGTGACGAAGGTGGCCAGGGTGAAGGCGTCCTTCTCGCTGTAGCCCCAGGCGGTCTCGAGGTAGCCCGCGATGATCCAGCGGAGGTTGCGGATGTGGTCGACCCCGGCGTCGGCGCCGAGGACGAGGATATCCGCGTCGAAGCCCTGGGGGACGGCGGGGTCGACCGCCCTGATCACCTGGTAGCGACCTGGCGCGGTGCGCGTCGAGCCGGCGGCGATCTGGGAGCCGAGGGCGCGCCCGATGCCGGTGATCTCGGCGAGGGACTGGACGATGTTCTGGGGGCCCTCGTAGTTCACGAAGACGATGTTCTTGTTCTGCGTCGACTCGATTTCGTTCTTCGCGATATCGAGGGCGCTCGCCTGCCGGACTCCGAGGGCGCCGGACAGGAGAAGCGAGCAGGCGATGAAGGCTAGGCCGCGACCGTTCACGATTCCTCCTCGATATGCCGACGGAAGGCCGAGTCTGTCGGCCGCCCGCGATCTCACCAGGTCCAGCGATCTCTCAAGGCCCCGGATCTCCGGCCATCCGCCCCAGGGCGGCGACCGCCCGGTCGCGCACGAGGGCGCCGTAGGGCAGCCTCGAGAGCGCCAGGAGAGCCCGAACCTCGTCCACCGAGGGCGGCGAGCCCGAGCGCAGGGCGAGGCTCTCGATGGCCCCCATCAGGGCGAAGGCCGTCTCCTCGTCGACCCTCCTGGCCGCCGCGGCGAGAAAGGCCGCCGCGGCCAGGCCGCCCGGATCGACGGCGATGGCGCCCAGGGCGCGGCAAGCGGCCGCGCGCACCGCGGAATCCCGATCCTCGGCCAGCACCGTGCAGAGGACCGCCCGATAGTCGGGCGAGCCGAGCTCGCCGAGGACTGCGCAGGCGCGGGAGCGCGACAAGGGATCGCCGCTTAAGAGCCGCTCGGAGTCGGTGTAGCCGGACTCCAGCTTGCCGAGCGCCACGGCGGAGCAGTACGCCGCCGCCGCCGGCTCCTCCGCTCCAATAGTACCCGATCTCAGCTTTTTTTCAATATCGGCGAGGAGGGCCATCTTCCGGCCGGCATCGGCCGCGCCCGGGTCGAAGGCGAGGGCTTCGGCGGCCGCGGAGGCTGCAGCCGCGGCGGCCCCGTCGTCGGCCGCCGCGGCGGCCTGGATATAGGCCGCGGGCGCCGGCCCGAGGGGCGTCCCGGAGGCTTGCCCAAAGGCCGGGCCGAGGGGGCGCTCGAAGCGGTAGGCGTCGAGTATCCAGTCCTTGCCCGGAGAGAAAAGCAGTCCGGCCGGCGAGACCAGGCCCGGCCCCGCCGCGTTGACGAGCGAGGCCTCGCGATACAGCTCGCCCGAGCGCGAAAGCGAGACCGCCCTTCCCTCTGACAGGGCGACCAGTCGCTCGGAAAAGACCTCCAGCCGCCCGTCGGGGCAGCGCGTGGCCGTCCGCCACAGCAGGCTGCCCGAGTCCGAGACGGCGAAGGCGAGACCGCTCCGGTCGAGGCCGTAGAGCCGCGAGCCCTCCCCAATGAGGGCCGCGATCGGGGCCTGGCCGACGGCGATGGGGCGGCCGCCGACAATCCGGCCCGTCCGCCCCTCCACGAGCAGGACGGAGCCGTCGGCCAGGCCCGCGGCGAGGCTCGGCCCGCCGGAGCCGGCCTGCATCGGCGCCAGCGCCTCGACAGGGGCGCCGGATCGGAGCCGCGCGAGTTTCCTGCCGTAGGGCGAGAGGACGAGGAGGCTTCCGTCGGCGAGGGCGATGACCGGGTCGCCCGAGCCGTCGACGCCGGGCGGGCAGGACAAAGCGGCGGGAAGGTCCATCGACCAGAGCCTCCCTCCCGAAGGATTGAGGCAATACAGGCGCGAGCCCGCCGCGGCGAAGACTCGTCCGTCCGAGCCGAAGGCCGGGGCGGCGGCGAGGGGGGCGTCCAGGTCCAGGGTCCAGGCCTGTCCGCCCGAGCGCGTGTAGACCCACAGCCGCTTTCCCGAGCCGACCAGGGGCCTGCCGAAGGGATCGATCGCCAGGCTCGCGCCGCCCCCCATCCCGAGAGCGCCGAGGCCCAGGGCGATGCGCGCGATGAGGCGTCCGGTCTCGGAAAGGGCGTACAGATTCCCGTCCTCCGAGATCATCCAGACGAGGGCCGGGGAGACGCTCTGGTCGAGGAGGGGACCGGCGACGGGCCTTCCGCCTACCGGGAGGCGGAAGGCAGGCTCCAGGGATTCGGGCTGGGACGGGGCGGCGTTCGGCCCAGCTGCGGCAGCCGGGCCGGGCAAGGCAGACGGTCGCGGTGCGGCAGCCGCCTGGTCGACGACCGCCCCCTGAGCGAAGGCCCCCGCGGGGATCAGAAGGAGGGCGAGGCAGACGGTCGCGGCGGCGCGCGCTGGGCACCCGCAGCGGAAACGGAGGCCCCGACCCTTCCCGGCCTCCTTCGGAGCCCCGGGCTGGGTCTCGGGCTGAGCCCCGGGTTGAGCTTCAGGCTGAGCCCCGGGCTGGGCCTCGGACGGTGGCGCGATGCTTCCGTCTGCGGTCGCCATTCCGGGTCGAGCGGGGACCACGGTGCGCCCTAGCCGCGCCAGGCGAGCCGGGCGAAGCTCTCCAGGTGGCTCGTCTGGGGATAGAAGTCGAGGCCCTCGAGCGACTCGAGGGTGTAGCCCGAGCGCGTGAGTTCGCCGACGTCGCGGGCCATGGTCACCGGGTCGCAGGACAGGTATAGCAGGGCGGGAATCCTGGCGCGGGTCATCCAGGAGCGTACCGAGGCCGAGAGCCCGGTGCGAGGCGGATCCGCGAGGACGCAGTCGAAGCGGCCCTCGGCCGAGCGGCCGCGCACCCAGTCCTCGACGCCGAGCGCCGCGAACTCGCGCCGGGCCCCGGCATGGCCCGGCACGTTGCGCCGCGCCAGCTCGAGGGCCGCGGCTTCGCGCTCGACGCAGGTGAGCTGCGCGAAGCGCCGACCGAGGAAGCGCGAGAAAAGCCCGACGCCGCAGTAGAGGTCGGCCGCCTTCTCGCCCGACAGGCCCTCGAGCAGCCGGGGCACGAGGAACTCGAGCAGCCGGAGATTGGACTGGAAGAAGCCGTCGACGCGGAAGCGTATCTGCTCGCCGGCCACGGCGACCTCGGCCTCGCCCCGCTCGACCCAGACTTTATCGCCAGATCCGAAGACCACGAAGCGGGACGGACCGTCATCACCCTCCGAGACCGCGCCGCGCCGAGGAGCGCCGCTCGCCCCGGCCCTCCTCGGATTCGCGCCGGAGCGATCGCTGCCGGGCATCGACCCCGCGGTCGCGGATGCCGGCCCCGCGTCACGGCGCAGGCGCGCCTGCTCCTCGATCCAGGCCCTGAGCGCCTCGACGGCGATAGGGCAGCTCGGCGCCTCGACGACCTCGTTCCCCGAGCGCCGCATGAAGCCCAGGCCGCCGCCCGGGGCGACGTGGAGCTGGAGGCGGTTGCGGTAGCCGAAAGGCGGCGAGGGGAGGACGGTGAGCGCGCCCAGGTCCATGCGGCCGGTCCTCCGGAAGGCCTCCTCCAGGATGAGGGCCTTGGCCTCGACCTGGGCCGGGTAGTCCAGGTGCTGGAGGTTGCAGCCGCCGCAGACGGCATAGATCGGGCAGGGCGGATCCACCCGCCGCGGGCTCGGCTCGAGTATCCCGAGGAGCTCGGCCTTGGCATAGTCGCGGCGGGCCTCGTCCACGCGGGCTTCCACCGTCTCGCCGGGCAGGGCCAGGGGCACGAAGACGGCCCGCCCCTCGTGGAAGGCCAGGCCGTCGCCCCCGGCCACGAGCTTCTCGATCCTCAGCCTGATCGCGCGCGCATCGGACATCGTGGGCACATACTAATCCGAAAAGCGCCGCGGGGTCATCACGTCGCCGCCGACGCAGCCGCGGCCTTGCGGCGCGGGCGCCCGGGACAGCGACCTGATGCCCCGGCGCCGCTCCCTGGGCCGCCCGAGGCGCCTTGGCCTGCGCCGAGTCCGGCGCCGGCCCCTCGCTCGAGGAAGGCTATGCCGCCTGCCGCGAGCTCCTGCGGCGACAGCCCGAACTGGACGGTCTCGCCGTCTACAACGACCTGCCCGCGGTCGGCGCCGCCCAGGCGCTCAGGGAGGCGCGGCGCCGCATCCCCGCGGACACGGCCCTGGTCTCGGGCGGCAATACCATCGTCGCGCGCATCCACAGCCCCGGCCTCACGAGCGTGGACCCGAATCCCTACCGCCAGGGCTATCGCTCGGCCGAGCTCCTCATCGAAGTGGTCGAGAAGAAGCGCATCCGCCCCGCGCACGAGATCCTGCCCGTGCAGCTCGTCCTGCGGGAATCGAGCTGAGGCGATCGGCGGCTCGGGGCCGGCGCATCTGACGAAAGGCGCGCCGGCTCCGATCGGTCGCGGCATAATCCTTCCCAGTCCGCGCTTTCAAGGTTATACTTTTCGCGAAAAGGAGAACCCCATGAAAGCCCTCGTCAAACTGCGCCCCGAGCCGGGCCTCTGGATGGACGATGTCCCCATGCCCGCGGTGGGCCCCAAGGACATTCTCATCAAGGTGAAGAAGACGGCCATCTGCGGCACCGATGTCCACATCTACAAATGGGACCCCTGGTCTCAGCGCACGATCAAGACGCCCATGACCATCGGCCACGAGTTCGTCGGCGAGATCGTCGAGCTCGGGCGCGAGGTCGTCGGCTGGAAGGTGGGCGAGCGCGTGTCCGCCGAGGGGCACATCGTCTGCGGCGAGTGCCGCGCCTGCAAGGCGGGCAAGCGCCACCTCTGCCCCAACACGGTGGGAGTCGGCGTCAACCGCACCGGCTGCTTCGCCGAGTACGTCTCCATTCCCTCCTCCAACGTGTGGAGAGTGCATCCCTCGGTCTCGGACGACATCGCCTCGATCTTCGACCCCTACGGCAACGCCACGCACACCGCCCTCTCCTTCGACATGGTGGGCGAGGACGTGCTCATCACCGGAGCCGGCCCCATAGGCTGCATGGCCGCGGCCATCTGCCGCCACAACGGGGCGCGCAACGTCGTGATCACCGACATCAACGACTACCGCCTTTCCCTGGCCAAGAAGCTCGGCGCCGACCGCACGGTGAACGTCGCCAAAGAGGACCTCAAGAAGGTGATGGACGAGCTGGGCATGGTCGGAGGCTTCGACGTGGGCCTCGAAATGTCGGGCAGCCCCCAGGCCTTCGTGCAGATGCTGGATACGATGTATCACGGCGGGCGCGTCGCCCTGCTCGGCCTCCTGCCCTCGGGCGTCGGCATCAACTGGGACGACGTGATCTTCAAGGGCCTCTTCATCAAAGGCATCTACGGCCGCGAAATCTTCGAGACCTGGTACAAGATGGAGGCGATGCTTCGCTCCGGTCTCGACATCTCCCACGTCATCACCCACCGCTTCAAGTTCGACGACTTCCAGAAGGGTTTTGATGCCATGCTATCGGGGGAGGCTGGCAAAGTGGTCTTAAGCCTCGACTGATAGGCCACGTTGCATCAAAACCCCACGGTGCACCGACGAAGCGCCCGATCCGGGGCGCTTCGTCGCGGCGAATCGCATCAGGCAATTCGCCCCGCGATGCTTTCTGGGGAGGCTGGCAAAGTAGTCCTGAGCCTCGATTGACGGAGTAGTTCGCGTCGAAGCCCACGGTGTACCGACGAAGCGCCCGATCCGGGGCGCTTCGCCCGTATTGTAGCGCGCAGCAGTTGGATGCTATAGTCTCCGGATAGTGAGAAAGCGCTCCAGGTCCCGCCCAGGGACCGACGAACCGCGGGTCGAACCCTCCGCGCACGGAGATCAGCGTTCGACCCCGAAAGATCATGTGAGCGAAGGCGCTTCCGGCCAGTCCGATCCAGCGGGCGGGGCGAGTCAACGGCGAGCGACGGGCGGCAGACGCCGTCGGTCGCGGCGCAACGGCGACCGAGACCCCCGTCAGTCGGTTCTATTCGACGATCTCGATGCCAGGAATCCTCCGCAAACTCCTCATACTAGCTCCGGGACGGAAGTCCCCGCCAAGGCCGAGCGGGGGAACGAACCGGCAGAGTCTCGAAGCGACCGCGCGAAACGGAACCGCGACCAACACGGTCCGACGCGTCGCTGGGAGCGGGGATCGGGTGGAAGGCCGGCCGACGGAACACCCTCATCCGACAAGCCGGGGCTGTCGGCGCAGCCTGCGCCTCGCCCCTCCGGAGGACAGCAGCGAAAAGCCAAGAGCGGCGGCAAGCCCTTCGCCGAGGATCATGCCTCGCGCGGAGGCGCAGATCGCGGCCCCCGAGTCCCTCGCGAACCGGGCAACCGGCGCAGCTCGGAACGAAGCTCGAATCGACCGGATAGTCGCGGCGTCAAGAACAGTCGCGGCATCGAAAGAACCCGCACGGCGCCGCGCCGCGCCGCGGACCCTCGCGCTGCGGACCCTCGCGCCGCGGACCTTCGCGCCGCGGACCTTCGCGCCGGGATCCCCGCCTTCACCGACGAAGACATCGGCGCCCTCAATCAAATGGAGGAGGAGGGATTTTCGCAGCGCCATCCCCGCTCATCCGATCGCGCCGGACATCAGGCGACACCGGCGGTGAGACCTCTCGAGACGCTGGCGCCCTCGGCCGACAGCCTCGCCGCGCTTGCGGCGCTCGAAGCCGTCATCGACGAGATCTCGCCCATTGCCGCCAAGCACCGCGCAGGCCTCAAAGGAGACATCCGCCGACTGTGGGAGGACCTGACCTCCGACCGCGAATCGAGATCCGCCGACTATCTCAGTTCGCCGCCCGCGCTGAGCGCCTATCTCCGCTACTTCCTGCCCTGGAACGTCTATCGCCTCTCGGCGATTCTCTCGAACGCGGACTTCTGCCTGCCCGACAACGCCGTCGTCGTCGACATCGGTTCGGGGCCGCTGACGACCGTCATAGCGCTCTGGGCGGCCCGCCCGGAACTCCGGGACGTGCCTCTCACCATCTATTGCCTCGACCGCGTCGAGCGGGTCATGGAAACCGGCAAGGCCATTTTCGAGACGCTCTGCCTCCGCCTCGACGGCCGAATCCCGCCCTGGCGCATCGAACTGCACAAGGATTCCTTCGGCGAAACCCTGCCCGAGCGGGCCCACCTCCTGACGGCCGCAAATGTGTTCAACGAATTCTTCTGGAAGGACCATCGCAATCTGGGGGAGCGCGCCCTCGCCACCGCGCGTACGCTCCTTTCCTATATCCGGGAAAACGGCAGCGTATTCATCATGGAACCGGGGGATCCGCGTTCCGGCGCCTTCGTCTCTTCGCTGCGCGCCGCCCTCCTCGCCGAAGGGGCGCCGCCGCTCGGCCCCTGCCCCCATGCCCTTTCCTGCCCCATGCCCGGCATCTTCCGCCATCTTCTCCCGCCCGAGGAAACCCGCACGGTCAAGGGCGATCCCAATGTCGCCCCCTCGCGCTTCATCCTTCCACCGGTGACCATGCCGAAAAAGCGCGACAAATTCCCCTGGTGCCATTTCGGCATCGACTCCTCGAAGGCTCCGACCTGGCTGCAGGCGCTTTCGGAAGAGGCGGGACTCCCCAAGGAAAAGGCCAGTCTCTCCTACCTCTGGGCCGCACGCGGCGGCCTTGTCCGCCCCCCCGTGGGCATCCCCTCCCCGAATCACTCGTCCGAGCGCGAACGGCGAGCGCGAGCCGGCCGCGGGATCCTTGTGCGCGTGGTCTCCGAACCTTTCGCGCTTCCAGACGGTTCGAGCGGCCAGTACGCCTGCTCGAGCCTCGGCTACACGCTGCTCAAACGGCAGCGAGGGGACAGCCCCTTCGACTCGGGCAATCTCCTCGAAGTTACCGCCTCACCCCTTGCGCGCTTTGACGACAAGTCCGGGGCGATAGTCCTTCCTACTTGACACCGACCTGGGCCGCCGATATCATTCGTTCTCGTCGGAAACGACACGGGGGCGTGGCGAAGCTGGTTTATCGCGCCGGCCTGTCAAGCCGGAGATCGCGGGTTCAAGCCCCGTCGCTCCCGTAAAGCCCGTCAACCGACGGGTTTTTTTATTCGGGCTGTAGCGCAGGGGCTAGCGCGCTTGGTTCGGGACCAAGAGATCGGTGGTTCAAATCCACTCAGCCCGACTTTGCAAGAGCCGTCCGGCGGTGCCGGACGGCTCTTGCGTTTTTGCGGCTCCAGTGGATTTGAAGCGGAGCGCCGACCGCCCGCAGCGCGATCATTTGAGCGACGCGGGCGACTGCGCTTTTCCCGGGTCGGAAGGAGCGAACACGAAGTTCGCGACTGTAGACCACATCCACTCAACCCGACAAGGAATTACGTGGGGTAGGGAGCCGGTTTTTGGCGCTGGTACTTGCTACTGTCACTGAAACGGAGATCAGGTATGCGCCGGACCGGCACGAAGAACCGCTTCACGTACGCAACGTTCTCTAGGGTGGCCGGCAATGGCCGCCCTAGAGTTTACGTCCGCTTCATCGACATTGACTCGGGCGAGATCATCGCCACGCGTTTCACCGGCATCGAGGCGGAGAAGACTCCCAAGGCGACCGAGAAGGCAGTGAAGCCGCGCATAGCCGAGCTCCTCGCCGAGCTCGACCGCGATGCGATCGCGAAGTACAAGGCTCGTGACGCCGACCTGGCGGATGACGAGCGGCTCGCGGACATGTCGGTCCACGATTTCGTGAGTTGACCCTGGAGCGATGCCAGCTACTACATCGTGGAACGCAAGGATGCCGATCGTCCGCTCTTTCGCGAGTACGTCGAGACGTCGAAGAGCTACGTTCGGACCACGATCAAGAATTTCACTGAGTTCAGGCTGACGTGTCTGCGCGATGTGCGCTTGAGCATCATCGAGGCTTTCGTCCGAAAGCTTCGCCGGTCCGGCAAGTCCCGCGATGTCATCAAGAGGAACATCGACGCTATCAGGACACCCATCAACTGGGCACAGTCTCGGGGACTCGTGGAGTCGCCCTTCGACTTCAAGTCGATAGTACTGCCGGAGAGGACCAATAGGGAGCGCGGCATCCTCACCGAGGAAGAGATCGGCCTGATCGTCGCCCCGACAACAGTGTACCTAAGTGGTCAACGCCCCTTCCGTGGGATATCCAATCCTTACAGACCGGCGTAAACGGCTCGTGGATGTTCAAGATCCATGGGCCGTTATTATTTAGCCTACAATAGTTGAACCAACGACATCTTGTATCCTTCCTCTCTTCCAGCCACAATATGCAGTATCTTCCTCTTAGCCTACATAGTATTCAATCTCTGGTACGAACGTCAATATCAGATTGCTAACTATTTGTTGTTTCCATTTGTATTGTAACACATAGTGTGGTAGATTTGCAACTGAGGAAGGAGAACTCTTATGGGCATCCAGGACATCGGCGATAATGTGCGCCGTCATATGAAGATACGCGGACTGACCATTCCTCAGCTCTCCGCGAAGATGGGAATGGGAACCGCAACTTTATCGAACCTCCTCAACGGCAAGGCCGAACCTAAGTCCTCGACCCTTATCAAGCTTGCCGAAGGGCTCGACGTACCCTTCGACGAACTCCTTGCCGATGCACCCAAGCTTGGGTCGCTTCGTTTCCGTACCGCCAAGACCCTGAGCGGCCGGGAGAAGGCGGAGCGCGACCAGCTTCGACATGATAGTGCAATCTGGCTTTCAGACTACAGCTTCCTGGAGAAGGAACTAAAGGCCTCACGTGCATACCGGTTGGCGCACGTTTCCAGCAAGGAGCCTCGCTTAGCGGCGATGGCAGTGCGTGAGGTTTTCAAGCTGAAGCGAGAAGATCCTATCTATGACATCTCCGAGTTGATGGAGCAGGCCGGTATCAAGCTACGTATTCGCCCCTTCGGCTTCAAGAAGACCTTCGGCCTCTCCATCGGCAATGAGGACGGCGGGCCGGGTATTGTGGTCAATTCTGAGGATGGCATTCCTGTCGAGCGCCAACTATTCACCATCGCGCATGAGCTCGGGCACCTAGTTCTTCATAAGGCCTCATACAAGGACTCAGATGAGTCCGAGAACGAGATTGAGGAGCGAGAGGCGGACCTGTTCGCAGGCACCTTCCTTGTACCCGATGAGGCACTCGAGAAGGAGTGGACCGAGGGTAAGGGCCTCCATTCCGTGGATAGGGTTCTCAAGGTCAAGAAGATCTTTAAGGTAAGCTACAAGACCCTCCTCATCCGGCTGGTCCAGATGGGCAAGGCGTCATCGCTTACCGATCTCATCATCAAGTTCAGCCAAGACTACAAGGCTATGTATCATCACGACCTTAAGGGCCACTACGAGCCCGAATCCCTCTCTGCTGATGAGTTCAATCCAGTGGCTGAGGAAGATCCTCAGGAGCTCGATGTCAGCGATCTCATGGAGGAGCGCTTCTCCCGGCTTGTCAGGGATGCATACGAGAAGGAGATCATCTCCATGAGTCGCGCAGGGGAGATGCTCAATCTATCGATCGATGATATGCGGGTCCTCGTCCGTGCGTGGCAGGCGCTCTGATCCGTGCCTCGTAAACGTCGAGAAGCTGCGATCTGCGATGCGAACGTCCTCATCGACTATGCCGCCGCTGATGAGGACGTCATCCGTGAACTCGTCAAGTATTGGGGAACCGTCTATGTGCCGACTCGCATCCTCCATGAGGTCCGCAAGCTGCCGATGGACCGGGCTAAGAACTTGGGACTGACCATCATTGAGACACCTCTCACGCTACCTATCGCCCCAGGCTTATCAGGTCCCGATAGGGCCTGTCTCCACTTCGTGATATCCGAGGGATGGACGTGCATCGCGAATGACACACTCCTCCGAAGAGAGTGCAAGCGCCAGGGCGGGAAGGTCGTATGGGGGCTCGAGATGCTCCTCAAGCTCGTCTCAGCCGAGCAGATCACCAATGCACGGGCCTTGGGGATTGCCGAGAGGATTGGAGCTCTCAATCCTGAGATCACTGCCAAGATCCTCGCCGAGTTCAAGGATAAGCTCCGTTCAATATAAACTCAAGTCTTAGCAAGCGTCATACCATCTCGCAAGAGCTTCGTCCATTCCGGCATTGGTCCTACCACTTCCAGAAGCCTATTCCGTATGTCGCAGGCACTCGCCGTCAGGTCCACAGTCATGAACCGAATCACATGCCCTTGCAGTTCAAGCGCTTCGTCATAATCATCACCAACCGATGGATGTAGCAAGACACCAGTTGCGCTTGCCGATAAGGCATCCTCAGGTTTTTCTTGGGACCTTAGGTATGCGTACATTTGATAGAGATACCCGCTCTTGAGGGATGCTTCCCTATACCAGCCGGTCTGGACAATCTCCGTGAACTTGGTATCTATGATGATGCGCGAGGCCGCAACATTGTTCTCCAGGATGATGTCGGTCTTCATGGCTGGCAATATCTCGCCTATCCGAGACGTCTTGCGCACGACAGGCCACTGGAGCCAGTCGCCGGTGGTGACGCACCACCTTGCCCTATCGAGGGTGCAATCGAAGAAGCCCCCTACTGCCTTTTCGAAGAGCTTCCTGAGCCAATGCTCCTCGCGATCTGGAGTTGCTAATTGACGGGAACCCAGTTCTTCCGTGGGAAGCGCGAGATCATAGGCCAATTTAGCCAGGCTCACCATCTGCCTATCGGCTATATCTCCTCGGCCGAAGGTTTCAAGCGACAGCTGACGTTTGCCTGGAGGTTCTCCCGTGACGCCCGCCTCCCAGAGACGCGAGGCCAGTGAGGCACAACGCGTCCCGAGTTCACGGTCGCCCACCAACCGCGAGAGCATGAGCAAGGCGGCGCGTACGGACCTATTTCTCGGCGTATCGGCACAGAGCTCATCGAACGAGCAGGCTACCTTACCGCGCTCAAGGAGCATGTGCGATTCCGTACGCAGGTGATCGATGCGGCCGCGGACTCTGCTCAGGATCTCGTCTCGATTCCTGTATCCAGGCGTCAGGTTGCGCTTGAGGCGCCGTTCCACGCAGTTGGTGAGCATCGCAGCAACCAAGTCAGGAATATCGTCGGGATTATCCTCAATACTCCGAGACGCGGCATCGAGCTCGCGGTAGAAGTCGGACGCGTACAGCATGAGGAGCCATAGGTTTCGTACGGGAATGCTCCCAACGTACCCCGTGGAAGGCATGTCCATCACAATCCTTCGAGGAGCTTTTCTTTGGCTTTGCGTGCCGTATCGAGTCTGTCGAACCAGTATTCCTCCAATAGAGGTCCTATCTGGGTCTCCACGACCTGATGGTACCAAGCCATGGCCTCTTTGATATCGTTCTTGCTCGACGGAGTGAGGAAGCTGTGGCCTATCCTGAACTGGCGTTTGAGATTAGGGTCACCTTCTATCGTCGCGTTCACTTCATTGATCCTGCGGGTCATGTCGTCGAGTTGTGTGGGAGAGATAGGTATCTTGTCCAACACCCAGCTTCGCCATTGCTCGTTGAAACATGGCTCGAGTTCAATGAAGGCGAAGCGTCGCCTGAGCGCCAAGTCGACAAGAGCGAGTGAACGGTCGGCAATATTCATTGTGCCGATGATGAAGAGGTTCTTGGGGACACTGACCCGCTCACCGGTGAATCGCCGGTAGCAGAGCTCGAGGCCCTCGTCGGGGGTACGCTTGTCCGCCTCGATGAGGGTCAGCATCTCACCGAATATCTGCGCGGGATTTCCCCTGTTTATCTCCTCGATGACGAGGACGAAAGTTTCCTCAGCTGATTTCGAAGCCGCGTCTATCATTTGCATGAAGGGTCCGTCGACCAGGTCGAGGCGGCCTTGGCCATTCGGTCGGTACCCGCGTACGAAGTCCTCATAGCTCATGTTGGGATGGAATTGCACGGCCCTTAGCTTTGATTCATCCTTCGCGCCTATCAACGAGTAGCCGAGGCGTTTCGCGAGCCAGGTCTTGCCAGTGCCCGGCGGGCCTTGCAGAATGAGGTTCTGCTTGAGCCGAAGCGATTCGAGTATAAACTTGAGCCGATCGATGGGGAGGAAGCATCCGTCGGCGATGATGGAGTCGATCGTGTAAGGCTCCGGCGGTTCGGATATGCCTATTCCGCTGTCTTCCCCCTCGTCTTCGATGTCGTCTTCTTCCTGTGCCTTTTTGGGCGCGACTGCTTCCCCAGAAGTCGGACTGCGATACTGCCATGCCGCTAAAGACAGCTCTGGGAAAGTGTGGGCGGGATAACTGTCCTCCAGGAAGCGCGCCGTAAGGGTGTCCATGAGAGCAACATACTCCCCCGCGCTCGGACGATCGTTTTTGCCCTTCAAGCTTATAGTCAAGCCTAACTTGAGGGTAATGTACGCTTTCGAGCGGCTATCCAGGGTGGGGTAGAACCAAGGACGAACCCAATAGAGTCCCATAGTCAGATTCCAGCCGACACAGTCTACCTGGGTGGCCTTGTCATAGGCATCAAGAAAGGCGCTGCGAGAGTCCGCATCCTCGCCCTTTTCATCCGCTAACTTGATTGCCTCGTCGAAGATAGTCCACAGAATGTCAATATCCTCGGGCCTCCGCTGTCCTGCGTAGGTGAAGAACATGGACATTAAGTTGTTCAGCACTGGGATGCCATCGAAGCTTTCGGGGACTGGCTCGGTAACGCCAAGTATTGAAGCCAAGCGCCGCATGGCTTCCATCCGATTCTCTGTGGTAATGCCCCGGTTGAATATGCCCATGACAGTGAAGGGACATATATCGGAAATGGGGACTATCTCGCCTTGCTCATTCATATCGTGAAGATAGGCCATGAAGCTGACTTGGGACGCGAAGACATTGAGCTCTTGCACAAGCTTTTTCCGGTCCGCTTTATGTGTGAGAAGGGCGTTGGCTACAGCCTCGTAGAATACCGTCCAGGCGAACTTCTTGTCAGTAGCGGCGATGTCGCCGAAGCGCTGACGCCAATAGGAATCGTTGCGGAAGCGGTCTATGTCCTGTGCCTCATTCTCGAAGGTGAAGGCGATGAGGGCGTCATTGTGCCATGAGGCTCCAGGGACGATCTTCCACACGGTCCTCTGATAAGTATAGAAGTACCATTCGCGTAAGGGTTCGACCGCTTTCCATTCCACCTTTACGCGCTTACCGTCGCCGGGATTTTCCAGAATCGTGCCGATGGCCTTGATGCCCATGACTGAGACGGAGTTGCCGCGCGGATCGAAGCCAACATCTTTCTTCCGGGTATAGGCTGCCTTGATGGCTATGCGGTCGCCTGGTCTCATGGACTTGATGAGGTCGATATACTTATCATCGTATCCGTTTTCCCAGATACCTTCGGCGAGGAATCGCGGGGTCTGGTCTCTCGTTCGTCCGTAGGATGCCCCCACGAACCAGCAGGTCGATTGAGTTTTTGATTCCGAAGTCATGGCTAGTATCTCCTTTTTCTACCAGGAGTCCACATTCCCTCTATAGCCAAGATTGGCTACTATATTATGCGAGTTCTATTCTTTCCAAGTCTCAGCAGCAAGTGGGAGTTCATTGAGTTCAGCACGGGCTTCTCGCCATGCTGGATAATGCTCGTTCATTAGGGCCTCGAAGTGTTCGCTATGCGTTGGCTCGATCAGGTGGACCATCTCATGTACGACGACGTACTCAAGAAGATCTTTGGGCTTTTTCACGAGTTCGGTATTGATCCGGATGTTCCCCTCTCGGTGACTACAGCCGCCCCATTTCGTCTTCATCCTCTGGAGGAATAAGCTCGATACCTTCACTCCGAGCTTCGGCTCCCACTCCCGGATCATGGCTGGTACAACCTCATGCATCAAGGACTTGTGCCAATCATGCATTACAGCATCTCTCTTGGCTTGCGAGCTACCAGGGCGAACAGTGAGCGTTATCCGACGATGGTCGAGTTTTATCGATGGTTTCTCATCTTTCTCGACTACTGACATCAGGTAGCGACGGCCCCAGAGATAATGACTCTCGCGTTCGATGAACTGGCGAGGAGTCTCGCGCGGCTGAGCTCGTAATTTTGCCTGTTGATTGCGAATCCAGCCGAGTCTAGAAGCTGCATAAGCGCGGGCCACCTCCGAACGTGTTCCTTTGGGCACAACCAATGTTACACGCCCATTCGGCGGATATACCGATAGATGGACATGTTTGATGTCTTTCCGCGTGACGAGAATTACTATATCGCCGAGTTCTATCGTTTCGTCCATTAGTACCCTGGTTGGTTCTTAATGATATCGAAGAGAGCTTGCGTCGCCTCACGGTCACGGTCAAGGATCGGGTAGAGGGCATTCAATACCTGTCGCTCGCGAGTCTCATCGCCCTTCCAGCCTGCGGGAGCGCTCTCCCGTACCACCCAATCTAGCCGAAGGGCAAGCGCGGCCTTGAGATCATCATCCGTTGGGTACCGGAATGTCGAAGCGGGGATCGAAGCGAGGTTGTTGTAGATGGCAGTAGCCTCCCGCTTACCATGGAGAGAAGCAGGCACTCCATGGTCGGGTTGCTTGCCAGCAAGTCGTTTCACTAATGCCTCAGCTTTTCGCAGGAACTCTTCATAGGCAGCTGTATCGGCCCGGCTCTGCTGAATAAGGTCGTCGAGAAGCTTCGACATTTGTTCGTAGAACCGAGGATCGGTGAGCTGGTCACGGATGATGGTCTTTCGAACGTTATTAATTATACCTTCGGCTATCGCATTCCGAGATAGCTTTCCCTTCTCATTCAATTTTTTTGCTATAGCGTCATGGATGCCGGTCTCGATAATGAGCTCTGTGAGCGAATGTTCACCAAGCTCGCCGAGGTCAGCAGCCGGGTCTGCCTGGATGTATGTATTGATGAGGTGGCGCATGTCCGCCTCGAAGGGCTTTATATCCAGCTCCTCGCCCGAGTGTCGCTTGATGGCAGCGCGGATCTCGCTGTAGAACTCGACCTCCTTTTCAAGTGCGTCTACCTCGGTATCAGAATAGCCTGCTTCAGACAAGTTCTGTGCGATATCGGCGAACGCGCGTACTAAGGTGGCGGTCTGCTTGTAGAACGAGATCCTCATCGGTTCGGTTTGATTTAGGGCGTTGGGGTTGGCAGCGTCGCCACAGAAGTAATGCAGGAATTGTTCAACCTCGCGTGGCGACACGACTGGCTCGCAGAGGTAGCGCATGGCTTCGCGGGCTACCTCTAGCTGTTTCCTGCCCTCGTCAAGCCAGTTCTTGAGGTGGACATTGTTATCTCCGCCATTGCCCTCATCGATATCGAGTTCATCGGAGCTATAAACCGCGATTGCTTCCTCCACCTCGCTGAATAATTCCTTAAAGTCGACAATATGACCGTAGTCTTTGTCATCGCCGTCAAGTCGATTAGTGCGGCAGATTGCCTGGAACAGGTTGTGGTCGCGAAGTTCGTTATCAAGGTAGATATACGTGCAGCTCGGAGCATCGAAGCCGGTTAGGAGCTTACTCACTACGATCAGAAGCTTCAGGTTTGAAGGTTCCTCTATGAAGCAACGTTTTGCTTCGTCCTCGTACTGCTTGGTGGTCTGACCGTCCTTGAGGACATGCCGGGTGTACGTGTCGAACTTATACCGTTCATCGCTATTGGCAGGCTCACGGGATATTGCGTTATGGTTCGGTTCGTAGGAGGTAATGACACCGCAGAAGGGACCGAAGGTCGTGTTCTGGAACAGTCGGAAGTAGTGGCATGCATCATAGATCGAAGCCGCCACCAAGATTGCGGTTCCGCGGTCGCTGTTTAAGCGTGGCTTCAGGCTAAAGTCTTCGATGATATCCGCGATGATTCGCTGTTTTCGCTCACCTGAGCTCATCAACTCTTCCATCGTCGCCCAGCGCTTTCGCAAGACTGCCTTTTGGAATTTGTTGAGACCTCTGGTTTTCTGCTCAAACCAGCTGTCAATGGACGCTTGCGAAGTCCGGGTCAATCGCTGGGGCACGTCGCGGGCTTCATACTTAAGGTCGAGCACTACCTTATCAGCTACTGCCTGATGGAACTTGTAGGTATGGATGTAGGTGCCGAATACATCCCGCGTCATCTTTCTGTCCTTGCGTAGGAGCGGCGTTCCGGTGAAGCCGATGAAGATGGCACTTTCCAGCCAGCGCTTCATCTGTTTATTCATATCACCACCCTGGGTTCGGTGGCATTCGTCCACGAACACATAGAAGCTCCCACGGATGGGCGGGGGCGCGCCGCTGAGATCAGGCTCGAACTTGTGGATGAGAGCGCACATGAGCCTGGTTGTCACCGACCCGAGCTTATCTATGAACTCCGCGCGCGAAGTAATGCGCGGTGATGGTGAATCCGTTCCGATTACACCGGCATTCTTCATCACCCCTTCGATCTGCTTGTCGAGCTCATCGCGATCGGTGATGACCAGAATGCGGGCCTCGCTTTCATGTTCCAAGAGCCACTTGGCGATAAGCACCATCAGAATGCTCTTGCCAGAGCCTTGAGTATGCCAGATGACACCGCCTTCCCGCTGACGGATACGCTCCTGCGCAGCCTTCACAGCGAAGAACTGATGCGGACGAGGTACCTTTTTCTGGCCAGCGTCGAAGATGATGAAGTTCCTGACGAGGTCCAGGAGTCGGTCTTTCGCGCAGAGCTGTGCGAGGGGCCTGTCGAGCAGCGCTCCTGAATTAGGCATAGTCCCAGCTTCGAGGCCTATCTCATCCTTCCATTCGACGAAGAACTGTTCCGGCGTTCCGGTGGTGCCGTAGCGCAAGCCCTGCGAATCACTTCCGGCGAAGACGAGTTGCACGGTGCTGAAGAAGCCCTTGTTGAATATCTCCTCCTGATTGGTGATGAGCTGGCGTACGCCATCCGCCACTTCCACCGAGCTACGCTTAAGCTCGATTACTCCGATAGCGATGCCGTTGATGTAAATAACAAGATCCGGCCGTCTTTCATAGCCGCCACGGAGGGTGACTTCCTCGGCTAGGCCGAAGTCGTTGCATTCGAGGTGGTCCCAATCTACTAGGTGTACCGTCTCGTGTGCCTTCCCTGCGGCGATCTGCACTGGTACGCCGTAGCGCAGGAGCTGATAGCTGCGCAGGTTGGCCTGGTAGAGCGTGATGCCCGTCGAGTCGGCGGCGGTCTCTAGTTTCTGAAGCGCAGCCGAGATGTGCGCGGGCGAATAGCCGCGCGCGGCGAGATTGTCACACAGTAGAGCCGTCTCAATAGCGCGGTTATTGTCGCGCTTGGTCCACTCGCCGAGGTAGCGATAGCCTAGACTGTCGGGACATTCCGGGTCAGTGAACAGGTTGATAACGCGGTTCTGGGTTTTGCGCTCGGAGCGGGATTGTTCAGGCATCTGTACTACCTCGTTGATTGAACTTTTCTCGCCAATCTCTCAATCCCTCAAGATCAGCACGAAGCTCAGGCTCGGCAGGTAGGAATGCTGGGGTTTCCTGGGATTGACTGTGTTCGTAGCATGAGTATTTCGTCATCATATCATCGATGAATGCGCAGTCATCGGAAGTAATGTGGGGCAGCTTTCCTAGGCGATTTTCTGTAGTGATGCTTCGTCGATGACGCTTAACGACCTCGTTCAGGAGGTCGTCTTCAACTGTTCGTTCCAGTAGTTTGCGATAATCTGAACAGATGCCCTGTGCATACAGTCGATAGGTATCACCTCCGCCCGTCGCTGCTGCTTTAA
>JAJXZP010000071.1:0-3150 GCA_021779995.1 bacterium
CGATTTTCCGCGCTTTTTTCGCGGTGGACCGCATGCCCTTCGGCCTTTCCGTGCAAAGCGGACAAAACCGGCTCCCTGATTCCCGACCCTTGGTCGAGTACCGGGCGCCGCCCGAGTCCCACTCCGTTGTACAGATTTACCGGGCTGGCCGCTTCGTTCTCTCGACCCAGCACCCAGAGCGCTCGATGAAAGTAGCGCCTTCGGGGAAAACTGTCAAGAGATGTCCACGTAAAATCCGCCACTGGCACCGAAAGATTGACAGCGCGGCAATCGTGCAAGTATAGTCCAGCCATGAATGCCGCCACAATAGTCACCTCGCTGCGAATCGCGCTATCGCCGGTTTTCTTCATATTATTCACCTCGACGGTCAAGGACGGCCACGCCAGCCCGATAGCGCTCTGCGCCATTTGGCTGCTATTCGGCATTATCGAGATCACCGATTTTGTCGACGGACGGATTGCGCGAAAAACCGATTCCGTCACTCCCTTCGGCAAGGTGTTCGATCCTTTCGCCGATTCTGTCGCGCGGCTCACCTACTTCCTTAGTTATCTCGTAACCGGCCTCATGCCCGGCTGGGTTTTCCTCATTATCCTCTATCGCGATCTGGGCCTGTCCTTCATTCGCCTCATGTTCATGAGCAGGGGGACAGCCCTCGGAGCGCGGCTTTCGGGTAAGGTGAAAGCCTGGGTCTACGCCGTCGCCGGAGGAGCGGCTCTGGCTTTCGTGACGCTGCGGAGCATCGAGACGCTCGGCTCGGGTTGGGCCGCTTCTGCGGCCTCGATATTCGCCGTCGCCGTCTCCGCGGGATGGGGCTTGTGCATACTCGCCGCGGCCTGGTCCTTAATCGACTATATCGCGGCTTTCAGCCGCCATTCGGCCCTGCGCTGATCGGGGACGGCAATGGCCGATCGCCTCTCCAAGAGCATCCTGGCCACGGTAGCGGCGTATTTCCTGACGCAGACGGCCATTTACGCGGCCTTCGCGGCGGCCGGCGGCTTTTTCGCCCTCGCATCGAGAACCCTTCCGTTCCTCGTCACCGCCGCGGTTTTCCACGTGTTTCTCCTGGCCATGCTTTTGCTGTTCAAGGCCGACTTCGTCAAGGAATCAAACGGGGAACGACTCGAGCGCGTCAATCTCGCGAACAGGATCACGCTCTTCAGGGTAAGCACGCTTCCGACCCTGCTGTTTCTCGTAATCGCGGCCCGCGATTACCGCATCCGCGTTCCACTGCTCATTCTCGTGGTCCTCGTCTTCGCCACCGACTTCGTCGACGGATATGTCTCCAGGAGGGGAGGAGAGGTCACCCGCGTCGGCAGGATGATGGACAGCGCCAGCGATTACAGCCTCCTTATTGTCCTCACCGTGGTCTTTTATTACTTTAACCTCATCCCGCGTTGGTTTTTCTTCGTCGTGCTGGTTCGACTCGGCTTGCAGGTCATTCTCATGGGCGTGCTCATTCTCGTAAAGCGAAAGATCGATCCCAAAACCACGATCATGGGCAAAGCCGCCGTGGCCGGGATAATGGTGCTCTACGCGACCGAAATACTGAAACTTCTTTTCGCGATTCGGGCTCGCTTTGTCTTTGTGGGAATCGAGTACGCCGTAGGCGCGATAGTCGTCGCCAGCATGGCCGACAAGGCGCTCATCTTCCTGAAGGATATGCGAGCACCCAAGCGATGATACAAGAAGGCGCGGCGCCGCCGATTTCGGCGACCGCGCGGTTCGAGAGAACGAGGAGAACAATATGGCAATGATCAAGAGCGCACTGGAACTCGCGCTCGAAAAGACGAAAGACCTCGAGGTCGACGAAGCCGCCCTCGAGACGGCGCGGCTCCGGCAAGAGGGCAAGAAGGCCGCCGGCCGATTCCTGGATTCGCCCGAGGATAACGATCTCGCCGCGGCGCTCGCCGCGTTCAAGGGCGATCAGCGGACGGCGGTGCGCGAAGGCATGTACGAAGTCCTCGCCGCCCAGATCCAGCTGCCGACGACCGACGCGTCCTTCCCGAAATTCGACATCGCGGCCAAGGGGTTTACGGCGATCGCGGCGGGAGCGGGAGCGGGCAAGCCGGGTGCGCTCGGAGGCTCGGGAGAAAAGAAGATCCAGGCCATGTTGCAGCAGCTGTCGACCTTTTTCCATCAATACCTCGACGAGATGAAAAACGTGGAACAAGTGATCCGCAAGCAGTGGGCGCCCAAACTTCGCGAAAAGGAGCGGGAAATGTCCGCCAGAATGGGGCAGGATGTGCGCATCGACCCCATGATGGATCCCGAATTTTCGGCTTTCTACAAGCAGAATGTCGGAGGCATGCGGCAGCAATACCAGGCTGCGGTGGAGAAGGCGAAAGACGATCTGCGCAGCCTCATGGGCGTCGCGGAGCGCTAGTCCCCGCCCTCTTCGGCCGGAGCGTCGCCGGTTCGCGCTCCGCGGCGCTCCGAGAGTCCGGTCAGGCGGACGAGGAGAAGCGCCGCATCCGCGCTTCTCACGCCGGGAACGCGCATGGCCTGCCCGAGCGTCGCGGGCCTGACGGCCGAGAGTTTCTCCGCGGCTTCCGTCGAGAGCCCCTCCACGGATCCGTAATCCAGGTTTTCCGGAAGCCTCAGCGCATCCGAGCGGCCCATGCGCGCGGCCAGGCGGGCCTCCTTGGCTTCGTAGCCCGCGTATCGGGCGTCGAGTTCGGCCGTCTCGATCCAGGCGGCGGGAAAACGCTCGGCGAGGCCGGGCAGGAGACGCCGCGCGCCGCCGGCGACGCGGTGATCCCGCAGGGTGTCGAGGACGGCCTCGCCGATATGCGGCTCCAAAGCCGCGTCCCCCTCGGCCTCGGTCCGCGTTATGCGACGCTGTCTCAGGAGCTCGACGATCTCGTCGATGCCGGCCCTGCGGCGGGCGAGCCGCTCCAGCCTCGCCCGCGAGGCGAGGCCGAGCGCCGCGGCCTTCGGAGTGAGCCGCAGGTCGGCCGTGTCCTGGCGCAGGGAGAGCCGGCGCTCGGCCCGGCTCGTGAACATGCGATAGGGCTCGGACACGCCGAGCGTCACGAGGTCGTCCACGAGCACGCCGATGTAGGCTTCGGAACGGGAGAGGACGATACCCTCCTCTCCGCCGAGGAACCGCGCCGCGTTGATGCCCGCCATGATGCCCTGGGCGGACGACCG
>JAJXZP010000071.1:3160-4666 GCA_021779995.1 bacterium
TCCCGAGCTGCCGTTCGTCTGCCCGGCCACGAACAGGCCCTCCAGCGCCCGCGACTGGAGCGTGAGCGAGAGGAGCGCCGGGTCGAGGAAATCGTATTCGACCGCGTAGCCGGGTCTCACGATCTCGGCGTGCCTGAGCCCGCTGATGGTCCTGATGAACTCGCGCTGGACGTCTTCGGGAAGGGATGACGACAAGCCGTTGAGGTACATTTCGTCGGTATTCCCTCCCTCGGGCTCGACGAAGATCTGATGTCGAGGCCGATCGGGAAAACGGGCGACCTTGTCCTCTATGGACGGGCAATAACGCGGCCCCCGGCCGACTATGGCGCCGCAGAATAGCGGCGAACGCCCCATGCCGGCGCGGATCGCCCGGTGCGTATCTTCGTTGGTGTAGGTTATCCAGCAGGGCAGGCCGGGCCGATCGGAGACGTCGTTCATGAACGAGAAGCATCCGCTCTCGGCGTCGCCGTCCTGCCGGGCCATCTCGTCCGGATCGAGCGAGCGGAACCTCACGCGCGCGGGCGTCCCGGTCTTGAGCCGGCCGACCTTGAAGCCCCTGCGCCTCAGCGCGTCCCCCAGGCCCTTGGCGGGGCGCTCGCCCAGCCTGCCGCCCTCGCCCTGCCACTCGCCGATGAAGAGGCGGGCTTCCATGAACGTCCCGGTCGTGAGCACCACGACGCGCGAGCCGATGCGCGAACCGCGTTCGGTGACGACACCCTCCACACGCCGACCCGCGGCGTCGGTGACGAGATCCACGACCGTGTCCATGAAGACGGAAAGCCCCGACTGCGACTCGACGGCCTTCCGCGCGAGGGCGGCGTACAGGGCCTTGTCCGCCTGGGCGCGAGGAGCCTGCACCGCCGGTCCGCGCGAGCGGTTGAGCACCCGGTACTGGAGCATGCTCTGGTCGATGAGAAGCCCCATTTCGCCGCCCAGCGCGTCCACCTCCCGCACGAGATTGCCCTTGGAAAGCCCCCCGATCGCGGGATTGCAGGACATCTTGCCGATGGTCTCGGGATCCTGGGTGACCAGGAGCGTCTTTTTCCCGAGCCGGGCCAGGGCGAGCGAAGCTTCGATCCCGGCATGCCCGCCGCCGATGACGATGGCCTCGTAATCCATGTCCGCCCCTATTTCCCGACGCAGAAGCGCGAGAACACCGCCTCGAACACCTCGGCCGAGGCGATCTCGCCGGTTATTTCGCCCAACGCATCCGCGGCGGCCCGGAGATCCAGGGCCGCGGCATCGAGGGGGGCGCCGGCTGCCCACTCGGACAGGCAGGCGTCGATCGCGGCCAGCGCCTCGTCGAGGAGCGATTTCTGGCGCTCGCTCGCGACAAGGACCTCGCGCCCGCCGCCGCCGTCCCCGGACCCGGACCCGGCGGCGCCGAAGCCGGTCCTGAGCCGCCCGGCAAGCGCCGCGACGAGGGCGGGCAGGCCGGCGCCGGCGGCGGCGCCCAGGGCGGCGAAGCCCTCGGAGGCGGGGCGGCACGCGGCGGAGTCGATCTTG
>JAJXZP010000232.1 GCA_021779995.1 bacterium
TCCCTGGACCTGGTCGGCCGCAGCCGCCGCGGGCATGGTCCTGCCGCCTTTCGCCGAGCCCCGAGCCGAAAAGGCGGGGCAGGCCGGAACGCAGCCTGCGCCGGGGGAGGGCCCTGCCCCGGCGGTTTCGGCTCAGAGTGCGGCTGCCGCTCCAACCGGGGTTGCCCCTCCAGCCGGAGCCGCCGCTGCAACTGAGACTGCTGGTGCGGCCGCACCGGCCGCACCGGCCGAGGCTGCCGCACCGGCCGGGACTGCTGCCGCACCGGCCGGGACTGCTGCCGCACCGGCCGGGACTGCTGCCGCACCGGCCGGGACTGCTGCCGCACCTGAGACGGCCGCTCCAGCCGGGGCTGCCGTTGCCACCGGGACTTCGGCCGACTTCCTCTACGACCAGGCGGGGCGCCTCCTGCGAGCGCGGCTCATCGACGACCGGGGATATCTGCTTAAGGAGGCGGACTATCAGTGGGACGCCCTGGGCCGACTCGAGGAGGTCGATGACGGGAAAACCACGCTCTATCGCTACCCCCTCTCATCCGGGAGGCTGTGGACCCGCAGAAGCCTTTTCCTCGTCCCCGGCTCGATTCACGCGCCGGTGGACGACGCCCTCCTCGTCCCGACCGCACGCGAGACCCGGGCCATGACGCCTCGACGCTGAAGGAGCCGCGGCGAGCGGCCCGATACCGGCAGCTGCGCGGTTCTCGCCTCGATCGAGGTTTACAGTTCCGCGATCTGCCTATATACTCGGCCCCCGGAAGCGGGGCGATCGTGACGTTGTTGGAATGGCGGGAGCAGACATACCGGGAGCTCTTCGAGAGCGTGCTCGGCGGGCTCGAGCGCAGAAAGGCCCAGGACCCGGGTTTTCGGCTCGCCGACGCGGAGGGCACGCTCGAACATCTGTACATCCAGGACGGCAACGACTGGATCGGCCGCGGCGAGGTTCAGGACCTCCACCTCGGCGCCACGATAGCCGCCTACGAGCATTTCATCGCCGCGTGGAAGTCCGAGTCGGCCGCGCCATGAGCGGCCGGGGAAAATGGGTCATATCTCGACAGAGGAGCAGCGCATGAGTCTCGTAGTCAAGCGAGTGGAGTCCAAGGTCGATCTCAAGGCCTTCATCCGTTTCCCGCTGCGCCTGTACGCCGGCGATCCCTACTACGTCCCCGCCCTCGATTTCGACGACCTGGCCACGCTCGACAAGGACAAGAACCCCGCCTTCGAGTACTGCGAGGCCGAATACTGGCTCGCCTACCGCGACGGCAAGGCCGTGGGGCGCATAGCCGGCATCTACAACAAGCGCTATGTCGAGAAGTGGGGCAACAAGTACGCGCGCTTCGGATGGATCGATTTCATCGAGGATTTCGAAGTGGCCGAGATACTTGTCCGCACCGTCGAGGACTGGGCCCGCTCCAAGGGCCTGGACGGTCTGCACGGCCCGCTGGGCTTCACCGATCTCGACCGCGAGGGCATGCTCGTCGAGGGTTTCGACCAGGTGGCCACCCTGGCCACCAGCTACAACCGCCCCTACTACCCCCGATACCTGGAGCGGCTCGGCTACGTCAAGGACGTCGACTGGATCGAATTCAAGGTGAAGGTGCCCGAGTCCATCCCGGAGAAGGTGCTGCGCGTCCAGAATCTCATCGCCAAGCGCTCGGGGGTCCACCTCTATCCCTGGAAGACGAAGAAGGAGCTGCGCGAGAAGTTCGCCGAGGACCTTTTCGCCCTCGTCGAGGAAGGCTATTCGCACCTCTACGGCACCACCCCGCTGTCGGAGCGTCAGGTGCGGAACTACATCAAGACCTATCTCGGCTTCGTCGATCCGCGTTTCAGCAAGGTGCTCGTCGACGAGCACGACACGATGATCGGCTTCGGCATCTCCATGCCGAGCCTCTCGCGGGCCCTGCAGATTTCCCGGGGTCGGCTCCTGCCCTTCGGCTGGCTCCACCTCCTCTTCGCCCTTCGGCATCCCAAGGTCATCGACATGTACCTGATCGCGGTCAAGCCCGAGTACCAGGCCCGCGGCGTCATCGCCTTCGTCATGACCTCGCTCACCCAGAGCGCCATCGAGGCCGGGGTCGAATACGCCGAGTCGAACCCGGAGCTGGAGACGAACATCGAGGTCCAGGGCGTCTGGAAGGGCT
Organism: bacterium; assembly: GCA_021779995.1. Lineage (GTDB taxonomy): Bacteria > Spirochaetota > Spirochaetia > Treponematales > Rectinemataceae > JAJXZP01. Next base: position 2,139 of record JAJXZP010000232.1, read on the forward strand.
ACGAGCACACCCAGCACAAGCGCCGAAGGGTCTACCTCAAGCGCCTATAGGCTGGGCTTCGCCCCTCGAACGGCAGCCTCCCTTCCGGGGAGCCGCGGCCGGCGAAGGGGCGCGAGATTCCGGAAGGGCCGTCAGTCCGCGTTTTTCGCGTAGATGCCTTCGAAGTCCCCGGCTATGGCGAGGAATATCTCGAACAATTCGGGATCGAAATGCACGCCGCGCTCGTCGCCCATTTTCCGCATGGCCACGTCGTGCGGATAGGGCGTCTTGTACGAGCGCGTCATCCGCAGGGCGTCGTAGACGTCGGCCAGGGTGACGATGCGCGCGGCCAGCGGTATCTGGCCTCCCTCGAGCTTGTAGGGGTAGCCCGAGCCGTTCCACCATTCGTGGTGCGAAAGGGCTATCTCCTTGGCCATGCGCTGCGGGTAGCTCGACAGAATGAAGGCCCCGTTGATGGTGTGCTCCTTCATCACCTTCCATTCGAACTCGTCCAGGGGACCCTGCTTGTTGAGGATGTCGTCGGGGGTGCCGATCTTGCCGACATCGTGCATCGCGGCCAGGAAGCCGATCTCCTCGATGAAGTCGGCGTCCACCTGGGGCCAGCGCGGATCGCGGTAGAGCTCTTCGGCCAGGCGGCGCGAGTAGAGATTGACGCGCTGGACGTGGGTTCCCGTATCGCGGTCCTTCTTGAGCGAGGCGCGCAGGAGGGAGTCCAGATTGTCGCGGAGGAAGCCCTTGTACTCCTCGGTCACGTCGTCCAGGTAGACGATGTAGGCGCCGGGTCTGCCGCGCGCTTCCCTTTCCCGCCAGTGGGGCAGGATGTGCACCTTGGTGATCATGGTCTGGGCTTCCTTGCGGAAGATATTCTTGTGCGAGATCGTGCCTTTCCACTCGAAGCCGCGGCCGGGATCGCCGAGGGCGGCGATGAGGTCGCGGCGCTGCTCGGCCTCGAAGGCGCTGTTGAAGGTCTTGAAGAACGAGGAAGCCTCCGGATAGGCGAAGCGCTTGAGAAAGCTGCGGAAGGAAGGGTTCGCGTAGACGAAACTCTGCCCGCCGTCGATCAGGGCGAGAGGCTGGCGGGTTTTCTCGAAGCTCTGGACCAAACTGCGCGGACCGGGCTCGGCCAGCAGCGGAGATTCGGCGGGTTTGCCGTTGACCTCCCGCTCGAGATCGGCGAGATCGTCGACGCTCTCGAGCTCTTCGACCATTTCGGCCGCCTGGATCCGCTCGCTTCGGTTCATCGCCCCTAATCCTTCCCGGTTTCCCGGCGGCCGGCCGATTCTTCCGCCTCGCTCGCCCGCAGGTACAGAGGTCCCGCGTCGGCCTTCGAGGGCCCTTCGCGCAGGAAAAGCTCCTCCCCGATCTCGGCCAAGGCGCGGGCCGCGGGAGTCCGCGCGCGCCGGTCTATGCGAAATCCGCTCCGCCCGCCAGCCAGCTCCTCGAGCATCCCGGCGTCGGGGCCGGTGAACAGGACCTCGTCGTAGGCATCGAGCCGGGCCGCCATGTCGGCGGGAGAGACATCGAGCCAATCGCTCAGCCTCTCCCCTCGCCGATACAGGGCCGAGTAGAAGCGGCCCTTCTTGCCGTCCATCACGGGGACGACGAGGCCCGGAAAGGCATCGAGGCCCCAGGCCAGGCAATCGAGGGTCGGCACGGCCACGAAGGGCTTGCCGAGTCCCAGGGCCATGCCCTTGGCCGTGGCCATGCCGATCCTGAGGCCGGTGAAGGAGCCGGGGCCGAGCATGCAGGCCACGAGATCCAGGTCCTCGCTCCTCGTGTCCGAGCGCTTGAGGCAGAAGTCCACGAGATCCATGAGGTGCTCGGCGTGCTTGAGCCCCAGGTCGAGCGAGGCCTCGGCCCAGAGCGAGTCGCGCCGCAGCGCCACCGAGAGCAGATCGCCCGAGGTGTCGAAGGCCAGGACCTTCATCGCAGGAGCTCCTCGAGGGCGGCGCCCTGGAGCCTCAGATCGCGGCTGCCGTCGGGCCGCACGGTGAGCTCGACGCTGACCGCGTCGGGGGGCAGGGCCTCGGCGATGCGCTCGCTCCACTCGACGAGGCAGAGCCCGTCCGGGTCCGCGAACAGCTCCTCGCCTCCCACCGAGGCGAAATCCTCGCCGCCGGAGAGACGGTAGGCGTCTATGTGATGGAGGCGCAGGCGGCCGGAATATTCGGAGACGACCGTGAAGGTCGGACTCGTCACTTCATCGTCGACCCCGAGACCCCTCGCCACGCCCTTGGCGAAGGTCGTCTTGCCCGCGCCCAGGTCGCCTCGCAGCGCCACCACCGTACCGCCGGGGGCCAGGGCGCCGATGCGCTCGCCCAGCGCCTCGGTATCGTCCGCGCTGTTCAGATGGTAGAGAATCAGGGGAGCCTCCCCGTCTTTTCGAGGTCGAGTATATGCTCCCGAATCGCCCTGACTATGGGCAGGAGCGGCCAGTCGAGGGGGTCCAGGACATGGAGGGTGATTTCCGGCGGGCCGAGGGGCTTGTGCTCGAGCGTGAAGGCGATATCCGCCTCCGCCTTGAGCGGTCCCGAATCCAGCACGGCCACGCCGGTGAATTCCTTGATGTAATGGACGGCCGATTCCTTGCGACTGAGCTCCCTGAGCTCCACTACTTTCATCAGGTAATTGTAGGAAGCGCCGCAGCCTACAGTCAAGTTGCCGCGGGCGGGATCGGAGGCCTTTTAGTCGGAATAGCCGTAAACCTGGGACAGAATCGTGTTGAGGGTGCGGCGGGATATCTTGACGAACTGGATGTGCATGATGCCGCCGACGTTTCGGAGCTTGTTCATGCGGACCACCTTGCCGAAGGCCGCGTGGCCGTCCTGGCCGAACTCGATCTTGAGGAACTCCCCGGCGGCGAGCGCGTTGGCGCTCTGGATGCCTACGCCGCCGGCGGAGATGTCGACGATGGTGCCGGGGTAGGGCAGGTTCTCCACCCGCGCCGTGGATTGCGCCTTGCCGCGAGCCGTGGACGAGCGTACGACCACGTGGTAGAAGGTGCAGCCCTCGTGCATCTCCCGGCGCGCGTTGCGCCGCGCGGGGAGGGCCGATACCGCGTCGCTGTGCGAAAGGACCATCACCTCCTTGTTGCCGATGCGCTCCCAGCCCACGACGCGCGCCAGGAACTGGTAGCCCTGATGGGCCTGCGTGTAGAAGTAGCAGGTGAGTTTCGTCCCCTTGCGGAAGCGGATGGTCTCGCCGTAGGGGTCGTGGACCGGCTCGACGGCGATGCCCCCCGGCTCCACCGCGTCGATGACGGAGGGGTAGGACTCCTCGCCGGGCGCTATGAAGGTGAGCGGCATGTTGCGTCCGAGCTGCCGGGTCGATCTGACGGGCTGACCGAGGGCGTTGCGCTGCGTCAGGCGCTCTCGGGCGGCGAAGAGCCGGGCCTTCTGCTCCTCGGCGTCGACCTCGGACTCCGAATTCTTTTCGATATATCGGTACACGTCCTTGAAGAAGGTATCGAGCCTGGTTTGGTTGCGGAAGACGAACTCGGGATTGGCCACGCCCAGCGCCCGGCCATAGGTCTCGAGGAAGCGCGTTTCGTCGTCGCCGAGGCCGTTCGAGCGGGCCGCCCTGCGGAAGCCCGTCTTGCTGAACGCGGCCGCCTTGTTCAGCTTGGAGCCGCCCGAGCCGCCCGAGCCGGCCTTGAGTCCGCGCTGTATGAGGACGACGATGAGGATGAGGACGGCGAAGCCCACGATGAACCAGAGCACGCCGCTCTCGCCCTGGGACGCCTGCTGGACCCAGAGACTCGAGGGCGCCTGGCCGAGGAAAGCCTGGCCGCTCATGACGGCGGCATGGCCTCGTCCATGGCCGCGAAGAAACTCCGCATCCGGGGCAGAATCTCGTATTCGGCGAGATCGCCGATGAGCACCGCGTCCTTGTGTTCGAAGGCTTCCGTCAGCTGGCGAAGTATGGCGTTGAAGGCGGCATAGAATTCGGACAGCGACCGATCCTCGATCCTGAGACTGTCCACGGCGACGCCCGCGCGTCCGAGCTCGGGGACGATGCGGATCACCTTGTCGAAGACCTCGATGAAATAGGTCACCGCCTTCATGGCCCGGTCGTCCTTGCCCGTCTGGAGCAGCACCGGCAGCTCCTCGAGCTCCGGGGCCTGGGTCTCGAAGAAGGCCGCGGCCTTGCGCATCTCGTGAACGGGGTCGCGCAGCTCGGCGAGCCTCTCGCCGAAGATCTGGCGGAGGCGCTCTCCCTGGGCCGTGATCTCGATCCGCTCCGCGGGGCCCGGCTCGTCGCCCGTCCTCGCCAGCAGCTCGGCGAAGGCCTGCACGAACGAAAGTTCGTCCGCGGAGAAGAGGCCCGCGAAGGCGTCGCGCATGTCCGCCGCCGCGCTTCTCAGCGTCCTCCAGTCCGTGGGGCCTTCGTCGCGCGCGGCCTGCGACGAGAGCTTCAAGACCTCGTGCAGCGTTTCCAGCGTGCGGATCCTGATCGCCGCCGCCGGCTCGGCGTCTATGTCCACCCTGGCGAAGTCGGCGGCGGGCCGCTCCGCGAAGGAACCGTAGCTGTCCGCATCCACGGCGGAGCCGTCTATGCGCAGGCTGACGATGACCGAACCGGCTTTCTCGAGGAGATCGTCGGCCGCGGCGAGCGCCTCGCCGAGCTTTCCGGCGGGTCCGGGCTCCACGGCGAGCGCCTCGCCGTTCACGATTATGTCCACTCTCTTCTCCTTCCGATTCTATTGCCCGCCGTTTTTGGAGAAGTTGTCGATGGCGCTGGACTGGCTCTGCATCTGGTTGAGCGCGCCCTCCATCTGACCGTACTTGTCCTTGAGATTCTGCTGCTTGGACGCGAGCTGGGTATCGAGGTCGGCGATGGTCCGCTTGGTGCCGGTTATCTGCTGGTCGAGGGTCCCCGTCTTGAGCGAGATGATGCCTCCCATCTCGACATAGGGCTTGATGAGGCGGTCGAGGGAATAGGCCACCCCCGAGTCGATGATGAGGTTGCCCTCGGTGTCGTTGCCGAAAAGCTGCTTCACGGCGCCGAAGTGATCATCCAGCGCCTTGTTGAGCGCGTTTTCGTCGATCTCCAGGTAGCCGCGCATCTTGGTGATGTCGAAGTTGGAGTCGGCCCCGGGCTTGCTGGCGTCGGTGGCCACCCCGATCTGCGCGAGCAGGGCCAGCTGGTCCCCGTCGGAGGTCGGATAGGGGTTCATCATGATCCGTTCCATCGAGGACCGAAGGAGACTGAGCGTGGGGTCGCCCTGAAGCTCGCCGAGGTGCGCCTTCGCGGCCTTTTTTTCCTCGTCGGTGAAGTACGAGATTTCGGTGATGATGCGGTCGTCGGTGCGCGAGAGGATGTTGATCTGCGCCATGAGACGGTTGTAGTTGCCGACCAAGGCGATGATCGCGTCCTTCACGGCTTTTCTGTCGGGCTGGACGACGAGGTTCACGGGATTCGGCGAGGGGGTCTTGAGGGTGAGGGTGACGCCGGGCACGGCATCGGTTATGTCGTTGCTGGGCCGCTGGATGTCGATGCCGTCGATCGAGGCCACGGCGTCCTGCGCCGTGGAAACCGGCTTGAGCGGCTTGAAGCCCCCCGTTTCGGCGGGGTTGTAGATCCTCGCGGAGACCACTTCCAGCCGCCGCGTCGTGTCGCGCACGCGGAAGGCGAGGGCGGAGATGTCGGGCAGGTAGTCGCTCAGCTTGACGCTCAAGGTCTGGATCCCGTCCCCGTCCTGGAGCTGGGGGAGGGGGGCGGCCGTGCCGTCGCCGCCCACGACGCTCGCCATCGCCTTGTCCTCCACCCGGGGCGGAATGGGCGGAGGAACCCAGTCGGGCAGGGCCGCGGCCGATGGCGCGTCGTTCACGGTGACCCCGTCGTAGCTCGCCGACCCTACGCTCTTCAGGTCCGGTCCCGGAGGGGGCGTGGGGGCGGTGGGCGTTCCCAGGGGCAGCAAGTGGTAGTGCAGTTCGAGCACGAGGCCCGCGGTGTTCGCCGGCGTCTGGAGGCTCAGCTTGGCCTCGCCGGGGCTCGTGCCCGCCTCGATGGAGAGGATCTTCGATCCGGCGGCCAGCCCCAGATCGGCGGGGGCCTGGTCGACCTTCACGAGGTTCGGATCCACCGCGGTGGTCCAGCCCTGCGGGGATGTGGGATCGAAGTTCTGCAGCGAGGTGTGGATCTTGGCTATCAATCCCGTGTCGAGGCCGAATTGGACGGCGTCATTGGCGAAGCCCAGGCGGTTGGCCGCTCCCGTCTTGAGCGACTCGATCACGATGGACTGCGTGCCGGGCGTGACGACGATGACCTCGGCGCGCAGGAGGCCTTGGGCCTTGCGGGTCAGGGCATCGGCGAACTCCTGGAGCCTCCCCCCCTGGAAGTTGAGGTCGACGGACTTGCCGCCCACGGTGAAGCCGTAGTTCCCCGCGCTCACGCGGTAGTCCTTGGGCATCTCGGAGGAGAGGAAGCGATCGGCCTCGGCCACTTTCTTGACCACGATGCTTCGCGTCTGGGCCAGGGCCTCGCGCGTCGCGGTCGCCGTGAGAATGCTTTCGTCCGAAGACTTGGCGATCCGGTCGTTGAAGGGGTTGCGGTAGGAATACAAGGTGTCGGCGCTGTCCCGGAGGGTCGTCATGCGCTGGCCGAAGTCGAGCCAGACCGAGCGCTGGTCCTGGAGGGACTTGAGGTCCTTTTCCGCCCTGTCGCGCGGAACCCTCGCGACCTTCATGAGGCCGTCGATGAGCTTGGCGGTGCCGTACTTGTCTGTACCGGTGCCGGGAATGGAAAAATCGGACATGGCAGCCTCGAAAGCGGACGATGAATCCCGAACTGAAATATACCGCGCCCCAGGGCCGTCGCGGCGGTTCGAGGAACGAAGCCGCAGGCGCGCCCGGCCGAGATCGCGCCTTCAGGTCGAGCGCGAGACCGACCCCCGGGCGCCTGCTTTCGCCTACGCGCCGCGGCCCGGCCGGCGGGATGCCTCTCTCCACTGTATCGGTATCAGAGTCTATCACCTTGACGACGACCTGGCCAAGCCGCATGTTCGGACCGGAACGAGTCGTCGCGGAGCGTGTCGAGGCGGGGCTCGGGCGGCGGAGGGACTCGGGAGACAAAAAAAAACGACGGAAGGGGGGCGCGATCCCCTCCCGTCGAGGGAGTTTGCCGGTCCGAAGGCCGGCTTTCAGGGGAATTAGAGAGAAGACGTCCAGAAGTCTCTCTTCACCCCGTTTGTGAACGGTTTACCGTCAGCCGAGAATCGCCATTACGTTCTGGGGGCGAGTGTTCGCCTGTGCGAGCATGGCGCTGCCGGCACGATCCAGAATCTGATTCTTCACGTAGCTCACCATTTCCTTGGCCATGTCCGTGTCGCGGATGCGGCTCTCGGCGGCCGTCAGATTCTCGGCCGCTATGGAGACACCCTTGGCCGCCATTTCGAAGCGGTTCTGGTAGGCTCCGAGGTCCGCGCGCTGCTTGGAGACGATCTTCAGGGCGTTGTCGATGGTTCCGATCGCCCTGTTGGCGTCGCCGGGACTGTCGATGACCACCCCGCTGCCCTGTCCCTGAGCTCCCGCGATGCCGAGCGCCGCGGCGGTCATGGTGCCGATGAAGATCTGCTTGCTCTGGTCCATGTTCGCGCCCACCTGGAACTGCATGATCTGGCTCGAGCCCTTCGCGAAGCGGCCGGTCAGGATATTCATGCCGTTGAACTGGGCCTGGCTCGCGATGCGGTTGATCTCGTCCACGAGCGAGGAGACCTCGACCTGGATCTGCATCCGGTCCTCCGAAGAGTAGATCCCGTTCGCACCTTGCACCGAAAGCTCTCGCATTCTCTGCAGGATATCCTGGGTCTCCCCGAGATAGCCTTCCGTGGTCTGAATGAAGGAGACGCCGTTTTCGATGTTCTTCGTAGCCTGGTTGAGGCCGCGAATCTGCGCCCGCATCTTCTCCGAGACCGCGAGTCCCGACGCATCGTCCGCTGCGCTGTTGATGCGCATGCCGGAACTGAGCTTTTCGATGTTCTTCTGAAGAGCTGCATCGGTGTTGCCCAAGACCCGGTCGGCGAACATGGCACTCATGTTGTGGTTAATGATCATGTGACCCTCCTTGAGATGTCAGCGCGGCGGCTTTCCGTGCCGTCGCGGTCTTGCGCGCACGCCGATGCGGGGTGGGGACTGTTTCGCGCCGTCCCCGTCCGTTCGTCCCCGTGCGACAAGGAGCGCGCCCCTTCTGAAGGGCGCCCTCTGTGTCCGATGCGCGCGGGAGGGTATTTTTCAAAGACCGACGGCGGGAGGCCCCCTCGGGGAGCCTCCCGCCCGTAATGATACTACCTTACTGTAGCAGCTGCAAGACCGATTGAGTTCTCTGGTTGGCCTGGGCGAGCATGGCGCTGCCGGCCTGGACGAGGATCCGGTCCTTCGTATACTTGACCATCTCGGCCGCCATGTCGGTGTCGCGGATGCGGCTCTCGGCGGCCTGGAGGTTCTCGGCCCCGACATCGATGCCCTTGATCGCATACTCGAAGCGGTTCTGGTAGGCGCCGAGGTCGGCCCGCTGCTTGCTGACCCGCTTCAGGGCCTCGTCGAGGACGCCGATGGCGCGATTGGCGCTGGAGGGATCGGCGAGGGTGATGATCGAATTGTCGCCGACGGAGCGTACGCCGAGGGCCTTGGCGGTCATCGTGCCGATGTAGAGGCGCGTGCGCTGATCCATGTTGGCGCCGACCTGGATCCACATGGATCCGGTGACCGTGTTGCTGCCGTTGTCCCGGGCGAAACGGCCGGTGAGGAGGTTCATGCCGTTGAACTGGGCATGGCTCGCGATCCTGTCGATCTCGTCCACGAGGGAGGAGACTTCGACCTGGATCTGCATGCGATCCTCGCTGGTGTAGATGCCGTTCGACGACTGGACCGCGAGCTCGCGAACCCGCTGCAGGATGTCCTGGCTCTCCTGGAGATAGCCTTCCGTCGTCTGGATGAAGGAAATGCCGTTGGCCGCGTTCCTCGAGGCCTGGTTGAGGCCGCGAATCTGGGCTCGCATCTTCTCGGAAACGGCCAACCCGGACGCGTCGTCTCCGGCGCGATTGATGCGCATGCCGGAACTGAGCTTTTCCATGTCGCTGCCGACCCGTTCGTTGGTGATTTCGAGCTGCCTATTGGCGAACATGGCGCTGAGGTTGTGATTGATGATCATGTGCATCCTCCTTGGATGTGTGTACGGAGCATCCTTGCCCCGTAGATTCGCGCGTCACGGCGTCCGAACGGGCGTATCCCCGCACGGGGACGCCGCCGGCGCTTTCGCGCAGCAGATGATATCGTGCGAGATTCTCCGATCGGCCTCCTTTCATCCGGATTTTCCGAAAGCGCTCAACCGAGCCCCGCGGAAAGCCGACAATGATAGAGAGGGGGAGGAGCCTATCCGCTGGTGGTCCTCGACCCGCAGTCTATCCTTTTCAAATATCGGCAGCATCTCCCGCAAACTTGAGCGCCATCGCCCGAAAACTCGCGCCAAGGCCGCCGCTTTGTCCGGCCCCTCCCCTAAGCATCTGGATTTAGCCGGAGCCTCTCCTTTACAATGTTCCCACGAGGTGGTCGCACATGAAAAACCTGGATTTTGTCCACCGAGCTTCCGACGGCGCGTCGATCTTCGTCCATCGCTGGCTCCCCGACGGGGAGGTCCGGGGCGTGCTGGCGGTGGCCCACGGCATGGCCGAGCACGGCGCGCGGTACGAGCGCTTCGCCTCGGCGGCGACGGCGGAGGGCTGGGCCGTATACCTGCCCGACCATCGCGGGCACGGCCGGACGGCGGCCGGGGGCAGCCTCGGGTGGTTCGCCGAGCGCGACGGGTTTCGCCGCGTGGTCGAGGACCTGCACGAGGTGGCCGCGGCGGCCGCGCTGGAGCATGACGGCCGTCCTTTGGCGCTCTTCGGACATTCCATGGGATCCATTATAGCGGAGTTCTACGCCGCGCTCCATGGCAAAACGCTCGCCTGCTGCGCCCTTTCGGGGGTCGTCATGCCTCCCCCCCCTCCGCTTTTGGCCGCCGCCAGGCTCCTGGCCGGCGTCGGTTGCATCGTCAAGGGATCCAAGGCCGCGGCGCCCCTGCTGAACACCCTTTCCTTCGGGGCGAACAACAAGAGCTTCGCCCCCGCCCGCACGGCCTTCGACTGGCTTTCCCGTGATGCGGCCGAGGTCGACGCCTATGTCGCCGATCCTCTCTGCGGCTTCGTCTGCTCGGACGGCCTGTACCGCGACCTTCTCGGCGCCTTCCGCGAGCTGTACCGCCCGTCGGGACTCGTCAGCCGGATACACCCCGCTTTGCCCGTGCTCGTCATGGCGGGGGCGGAGGATCCCGTCGGCGGCTCTCGGGGCTTCGCGGGAGCCTTGGCCGAACGGCTCAAGGCCGCCGGCCTGCGCGGCGTCGAGACGAGAATCTATCCCGGCGCCCGCCACGAGATCCTGAACGAGACGGATCGCGAACGAGTGACGAGCGAGCTCCTCGCCTGGCTCGGCGCGCACCTGAACGCGAAAGCCTGAACCATCGAGGGATGCTTCGGGAAGGGCCGAGGCCCCCGTTGACCCGGCGAGGAGATTCCGGGCTATAATGCCACCGCATCCAAACGGATTACGACGACGAGGCGCATCTTTGCTCATCCGCTATCGCAGATCGGAAGACGGCCGGCCAGTGGCCAAAGCCCTTGTGTACACCCAGGCGGAGCACCGGATCGAGCGCTCCAAGCTCGACCAGGACGCGGTACGCGTCGTGGAGCGTCTTCGCGACCAGGGCCACGAGGCGTACATAGTCGGCGGGGCCGTCCGCGACATGCTCCTGGGCCGCTCCCCCAAGGACTTCGACATCGTCACCTCCGCGGAGCCGGCGCGCATCAAGCGGATTTTCCGCAGCGCGCGCGTTATCGGCCGGCGTTTCAGGCTCGTGCACGTGTACGTCGGCTCGAAGATCTTCGAGGTCTCCACCTTCCGGTCCATCGCCAACGGCACCATCGGCAACGAGTACGGCACGATCGACGAGGACGCGCTCCGAAGGGACTTCACGCTCAACGCGCTCTACTACGACCCTCACGATTCGACCCTGGTCGACTACGTCGGCGGCTTCAAGGACATGGCCGCGAGGCGCATCAGGCCCGTGATCGCGCTGAAGTCCATTTTCAAGGAAGACCCGGTGCGGATGATCCGCTGCGTCAAGTACGCGGCCGTCTCCGGCTTCCGCATTCCCCTGTCCCTCCGCATGGCCCTGAGGCGCGACTCCCCGCTCCTCGCCCAGGCCAGCCCTTCGCGCCTGACCGAGGAGTTCCTCAAGATTCTCGCCTCGGGCGCATCCGCCGCGATAGTGAAAAGCCTTTCCGTCTTCGATCTTCTGCGTCATATCACGCCGGCTTCGGCGCTTCTCGCCGAGTCGAGCCCCTCCTATAAATCGGCCCTCGAGATCGCTTTGAAGGAGTTAGACGCCGAGGCCTCCGATCCCGCGCGCGAGAAGCGGCTGGCCCTGCTGCTCGCGCACTATTTGAAGCCCTTCCTCGAGACCCGGCCCGAACGTTTCGTCGATACGCCCGAGGCCTACCGCGAGGCGATCCACGAGTCGCGCCTCTTCCTCTCGCCGCTCAATCCGCCTCGGGTGGAGCTCGAGGCGGCGGTCCTCGTCGTATTCAAGCGCCGCGGCGTGTCGCCGCTGCAGAAACCGAAGAAGCCCGGCGGGGAGCGGGGCGGGGAGCGCGGCTTCCGCCAGGGAGAGCGGCGCGGCCCCGGACGCAGGGATGAAGCCGCGCCGAGGACCGAGGCCGCGGCGGAGGCGGTCGAGTCGACGAAGCGGCGCAGGCGGCGTCCGCGCCGGAGACGGAGCTCGGGTGGCGCCCAGGGCGGCGAACCCACGGCCGCCCCCGAGCCGAGCTGATCGCGGCGGCCGAGGCGCCATGACCGCTTTCGCCTACGTCGAGCGCAACCGTCTTGCGAAGGACCGCCCTTGACAAGTCCTCTTTTTCTTTTCCAGAATGCTTCCGTGAACTCCGAGAAGCTCGATTCCCTGTCCCTGGAGGAACTGTACGCACTCGCGGACAAGATGGAACTCGATCTCCCGACGGGACTCGAACGTCTGTTCGTCATGGAGGAGATCCTCGACGCGGCGGAGGAGGATTCCGAGGACCGGCGGTCCTCCATCGACGAGGCCCTGCTCGTCGAAGAAAAGAAGTATTCCGGCTCCGAGTCCGATAACCTTGAGCTCAGGATCGGCGTCCCCCCCCAGCTCGAACAGCGCTACAACGAGACGATGATCCGCGCCCTGGTGCGCGACCCGAGCTGGGCCTTCGCTTACTGGGACCTTTCGGACGCGGAAAAGAGCTCGATGGTGGGCGACGAATCGGCCTCTCCGCTCTTTCTCCGCGTCGTCGAGCTCGATCGCGAGGGAGGCGACCTCAAGCACGGGCACTTCGACATTCCCGTCTCGCCCGAGGACCTGCAGTGGTACATAAATCTTCCGCGCTCCGGTATTCGCTTTCGCATCGATCTCTGCAGCCGGCGGGGAGGGGGGAGCGGAACGCGCATCCGCATTCTCGCCCGGTCCAACCCGGTCGACTCGCCCCGACAGGAACTCCATCCCGGGTCGGAAGGCATCGACCAGGCGGGCCTTAGGCTCCTGCAGCTTTCCGGCATCGGGGACATGCGCATCCATACGCAGACTTCCGACAACCCGATTCGCATCATCACCTCCGGCATGGAGCTCCAGCCGGGAGACAGCGACTAAAAGGAAGGTCCATGGCCAAGGGACAGCTCGCGCTCGTGCTCAACGCCCATCTTCCCTTCGTGCGGCACCCGGAGTACCCGCGCTTTCTCGAGGAGCGATGGCTCTTCGAGGCCCTGTCCGAGACCTACCTTCCGCTCCTGCGCCTGTTCCGCCGGCTCGAGGCCGACGCCGTGCCCTTCCGTCTGACCATGACCGTCTCCCCCACGCTCGCCTCGATGCTCGGGGACAAGCTGCTCGGTGAACGTTATGCGGCATACCTCGAGACCCAGCTCAGGCTCGTGGCGGCCGAGGAGAAACGGCTCGGTGCGGACTCGGTCTTCGGGCCCGTCGTCGCCCTGTATTCCGCGCTCTACCGCGAGGACCGCGAGGATTTCGAGACCCTGTACGGCCGCGACGTGCTCGGCGGCTTCGACTTCTTCTACAAGAAGGGCAGGATCGACCTCATCACCACCGGGGCCTCGCACGCCTTCCTGCCCCTGTACGCGGACAGCCCCGAGGCGGTCTCGGCGCAGATCGAGACGGCCATGGTCGCCCACCGGCGGGCCTTCGGCAAGCATCCCGCGGGGTTCTGGCTGCCGCAGCTGGGCTGGCATCCCCTGATCGCGGACGCGCTCCGGGCCTATAATGTCCAGTACACCGTCATCACCACCCGCGGCGCCCTTCTCGGCTCGCCGACGCCGCACCGCGGCTCCTTCGCCCCGGTGCAGTGCCCCAACGGGCTGACCGTCTTCGTACGCGACGCCGCGGCGACCAAGGCCGTCTGGTCGGAGTCGGAAGGGTATCCCGCCGATCCCGTCTACCGCGATTTCTACCGCGACATCGGCTTCGACCTCCCCATCGAGTATCTGGCGCCCTACCTCGAAGAGGAGCGCACGCGGATCTTCACCGGCCTCAAGTACTGGGCGATCACCGGCTCGACCGCGGACAAGCGCCCCTACGATCCCGCGGCCGCGCTCGTGCGGGCCAGGGAGCACGCGGCCAACTTCCTCGCGGCGCGCACCGCGGCGGCCGAGCGGGCGGGGCCGCTCATGGACCGGACGCCCCTCATGGTCTGTCCCTACGACGCGGAGCTCTTCGGACACGGGTGGTTCGAGGGCATACACTGGCTGGAGTCCCTGTTCAGGCAGGCGAAGGAGTTTTCCCTCGACATCGTCAGCCTGAGCGAGTACCTGAGGCTCTATCCCGAGAGCCAGGTCTCGACGCCCGAGTTCTCCTCCTGGGGCGACGGGGGCTACGCCGAAGTCTGGCTCGACGGCTCGAACGACTGGATCTACCGCCACACCTTCAAGGCCGCCGAACGCATGACCGAGCTGGCCGAGCGCTTCCCGGACGAGTCGGGGCTGCGCGAGCGGATCCTCAATCAGGCCGCCCGGGAGGTCGTGCTGTCGATGTGCTCGGACTGGTCGCTCCTGATGCGCGCCGGCAAGTCGAGCACGTTCGCGCGGCGCCAGGTCGAGGACTCCATCTCCAATTTCGGGAAGCTGTACGACATGCTCTGCTCGAACACCGTGGGCACCGAATGGCTCACGCGGCTGGAAAAACGGAACAACATATTCCCCGAGCTCAATTACCGCATTTTCCGGAAAAAGCGGTAGCCTGCGGAGAGGGGGCCGGATAACGGACATGGCGGCGAAGACAAACGCTCTCCGGATACTCAAATCGCATGGCGTCGCCCATCGCGTCGTATCCTACGAGGCGGACGAGTCGGACCTGTCCGCGCGGAGCGCCGCCGCCAAGATCGGCATCGGGGCCGAGCGAATTTTCAAGACGCTCGCCGCCCGCGGGGACAGGACGGGCGTCTTTCTCTGCTGCGTGCCCGGCGACGCCGAGCTCGACCTCAAGAAGGCGGCCAGGGCCTCGGGGAACAAGAGTGTCGAGATGCTGAGCCTCAAGGAACTTCAGCCGACGACGGGCTACGTCCGGGGCGGATGCTCTCCCGTCGGCACGAAGCGGCCCTTTCCCGTATTGATCGACGAGCGAGCGCTCGAATTTGGCGAGATCTCCGTCAGCGCGGGGGCGCGCGGCCTCCAGGTCCTGCTGGCCCCCGGCGATCTTCTGCGGGCGCTGGCCGCCGAGGCGGTCGGTCGCAGCGTCGGGTTCGCCGACATCGCGGGAACGGAGGAGCCATGAAGCTGAAGCGCGAGGAGGGCGGCTATTCGGTCTGCCGGCTCGACCCGGGGGCGAGCTTCCCCGCCTGGGCGAGCTCGGGCTTCGTCAGCGCCACGCGCACCGAGGCCGAGCTCTCGATCGTCTGCGAGAGCGCCCTCGTGCCCCGCGAGGGCGCGCCCGGCATGAAGGAAGAAGGCGGCTGGGGCATGATCCGGGTGATCGGCCCCCTCGATTTCGGATTGGTGGGAGTGATCAGCTCGATCGCCAAGCCGCTGGCCGACTACCGCATCAGCATCTTCTCGATTTCGACCTTCGATACGGATTATTTCCTGGTGAAGGAGGAGAAGATAGCCTTGGCCCTCGACGTGCTCAGGCGATTCGGCTTCGAGGTCCAATGAGCCGCGGCGGCGGGCGGAAGCAGCGGCGGACGGAAGGCGCGGCGGACCGGGCGGCGGGCCCTTGATCGGGCCGCGCGCTCCATGGCATGATGGGACATGGAGACCCGCGGCATCTACGACAATCTCTCCCCTCTCGATCATCGCTATTGGAAAGCCAACAAAGATATTTTCGACGCTCTGTCGGCCAGGCTCTCGGAAAAGGCCCAGGTGCGCCATTGCGCCCTCGTCGAGGCGGCGCTCTTGTGCACCCATCTCGAGTTGCGCGGTCTCGGCTCCGAGGCGCTCTACGCGGAGATAGAGCGCTCGGCCCTCTCCGTGGACCCCGAAGAGGTCTACGCCGAGGAAGAGAGGACGCGCCACAACATTCGCGCGCTCGTGAATGTCCTTCAGCGCAAGCTGCCGCCCGAGCTGGCGCCCTTCGTCCACCTCGGCGCCACCAGCGCGGACATCCTCGACACGGCCCGGGCTCTCGCCCTGCGCGAGGCGGCGCGCGAGGTGCTCCTGCCCCTGCTCGCCGAGCTGGAGATCGCGTTGTGCGATCTCGCTTTGGCCGAGGCCGAGACGCCGCAGGTGGGCCGGACCCACGGCCAGCACGCCGTACCCCTGACCTTCGGCTTCGCGATGGCGGAATACGCGAGCAGGCTCGGCAAGAGCATTTTGCGGGCCGACGAGCTGGCGGGGGACCTGCGCGGGAAGCTGGCCGGGGCCGTGGGCGCCTACAACGCCCTGTCCCTGTCCTATCCCGACCCGGAGGAGGTCGAGCGCCGCTTCCTCGCCCGGCTGGGTCTGGAGGCTTCCGAGCACTCGACCCAGCTCGTCGAGCCGGAGTACGGCCTGCGGCTCCTCCTGGAGCTCGACGTCGCCTTCGGGGTGATCGCGAACCTGGCCGACGACCTTAGGAACCTGCAGAGGACGGAGATCGGCGAGGTGCGCGAGTCCTTCGCCGAGGGCCAGGTCGGCTCGTCGACCATGCCGCAGAAGCGCAACCCCTGGAACAGCGAGCACGTGAAGAGCCTCTGGAAGGCCTTCTACCCGCGAGCGATGACCTTCTTCATGGACCAGATTTCCGAGCACCAGCGCGACCTCACGAACTCGGCGAGCGAGCGCTTCGTGCCGGAGTTCTTCGCGGGCCTCGCGGCGGCCGCGGGCCGCATGCTCTCGGTGCTGCGCGGCCTCAAGGTCGACCGCGAGCGCATGGCCGCGAACCTGCGCCTGACGGGCGGCTCCGTGATGGCCGAGCCGGCCTATATCCTTCTCGCCGAGTCGGGGCGGCCGGACGCGCACGAGCTTCTGCGTCGCATAACGCTCGCGGCCGAGCGGGAGCACCTGCCCTTGCACGAGGCGCTCGAGCGCGACGGCGAGGCGATGGCTGCGGTGACCTCGCGGCTCGCGGCCCTGGGCGTGGCCGACGCCGCGGGATTCTTCGCCTCGCCGGAGCGCTATCGGGGCAGGGCCGCGGAGAAGGCCCGCGCCATCGGATCGAAGTACCGGAAACTCGCGGCCGCCGTCGCGGCGCGGGGAGGACGCG